>NZ_ANAD01000044.1 GCF_000341245.1 Nocardiopsis halophila DSM 44494 | reverse complement strand
GCGGAGCCGCTGTACACCCGCGCCGACGGGCGCGAGGCGGCCCCCGGTTCCGGTGGGGCCGGCGGCGGGGGCTGACCGGCGGGGCGGCCGCCNNGTGGGGGCGACGCGCGGCGTCGCCCCCACCACTCGTTTGGCGGGCTGCGGGTCGGGCCGCGCTCCCCTGCCGCCTGTGCCCCGGGGCGGCGGCGACGGCGCTCGGCCTAGGCCTCGTGGCCCATCGGCCTGTCGGCCGCTCCCGCCTTCGGGGCCTCAGTCCTGGGCGCCCTCGGCGAACAGCTCCAGGAACTCCTGCTTGTCGAACATGCGGGCCGCCTCGATGGCCGAGGGGGTTCCCGCGGCCGCGTCGGCGCCGTGGCGGACCAGGGTGCGCACCACCTGGTCCTCGCCCTTGAAGACGGCCCCGGCCAGCGGCGACTGGCCGCGGTCGTTGAGGCGGTCGACGTCGGCGCCCCGCTCGCACAGGGCCTGCACCGCTTCGTGGTGGCCGTGGTAGGCGGCCAGCATCACCAGGGTGTCGCCCTTGTCGTTGGTCAGGTCCACCGGCACGCCCGCGTCCAGGTAGGCGCGCAGGGAGCCGCTGTCGCCGGTGCGCGCGAAGTTGAACACGCGGGTGGCCAGTTCGATCACGTCGGGGTCGTCGGTGGGGTCCGGGCCGGACCGCTGCGGGTCGTTGCTCACGCCCACCAGCCTAAAGGGCGCGGGGCCGGTGGCCGCTCAGGCGGTCCAGGGGGCGGGGCGGCCGTGTTCGAGGTAGACGGTGGTGCCGGCGTCCTGGGCCTGCAGTGCGCGGGCGGTGCGGCGGGCCAGGTCGGCGGGCAGGCGGTCGGCGGCCTGTTCGGGGGTGAGGAGTTCGGCGGCGGCCAGCTCGTCGGGCGGGAGGCGCAGCCGGTCCAGGGCGCGGGGCGGGAGCAGGCCGCCGAAGACGTGGATGAGGGCGGGGCGCCGGTTGGGGGTGGTGTGCGGGGGGATCCAGTCGACGGCCACGAGCGTGTCCAGCCGGGGGTGCAGGCCCAGTTCCTCGGCGCATTCGCGGATGCAGGCGGCCAGTGGGGACTCCCCCTCTTCGACGACGCCGCCTGGCAGGCCCCAGCCGGGGCGGTAGACCGGGTCGACGAGCAGGACGCGGCCGCCGGGGGCCTCGCGCAGCAGGGCGGTGGCGGCGCCGCGCACCCGCGGCAGGCTCTCGTAGAAGGCGGTCTCGGCGGCGGGGTCGGCGCCGGGGGCCGGGTCGGTCTCCCGGGGCGGAGCGTCGGGGGCGTCACCCATGGGGGCAGGCTACCGGTCGGAGGGGCTCTGGGGTGTTGCGGGCCGGGGGCCCGCGCCGGGGCGGGGTTGGTGCGGGGTTCGTCGGGATGGGGATTTTCGGCGCTCGAAGTCGGGACTTGGGGCCCGGGGCGGGGCCCGTTGGCGGTCGGTGCGGGCGGGGCGGAGGCGGCAGGGGGTCGTCGTACAGGCGGCAGCGCGGGTTCGGCGGGTTCGGCAGCCCCGGGTGGCGGTTACCGTGCGTGGTGCGGGCCTCGGCGCGCTCAGGGGCGACAGCGTCGGCTGAGCGGGCGATCGGGGCCGCGGCGGGACTCGTTCGCGGTCGGTCTGCTGGTCACTCCCGGTGTCTGAGATGCCCAAGACGCCGCGAATGTCGCTATGGTGCAGGCTCGACTTCGAGAGGAGCTGTTCCGTGCGCCACTTCGTCGGATTCTTCGTCGGCCTCCTCCTCGCCCCGCTGGTCGTGTTCGGCGTCGGGTGGGCCCAGCCCCGCCTGGCCGCGCTCAACGGGGCCGGAGGGACCTTCGCCGGCCCTGCGGGCGCGGTCACCGCCGGCGGCCTGTGCGCGCTGGCGCTGGTGGTGGCCGTGGTCCTGGTCGGGCCCCGGCTGACGCCCCTGCTGCCGGGGATCGCGGGGCTGACCCTGATGGCCGCCAGCGCCACCGCGGTGCTGCGCCCGGGGCTGGCCGACCGGGTCCCCGGGTGGGTGCCGGGCCAGGAGGGCGCGCTGTCCCTGCTGGAGCTGGGCGTGTTCCTTCCGCTGGCGGTGCTGCTGGTGGCGCCCCTGATGGTGCCCTCCCGGTGGGTGCGCGAGGAGCACGGCGGGGTCAGCCCGGACGAGTACTTCGACGGCCTCTACGACGAGGACTACGAGGACGGGGGCGCCGCCGGCGCCCAGCGCCGCCCCGCCGTCTGAGGGGCCTGCCCGCACCCGGCGCGGCCGCCCACCGCCCCAGGGCGGGCGGTGGGCCCTCCCCTTCGCCGGACAGGGCCGACCTGCCACGGCCGGCCGCTCACCCCGCGGGCGGCCGCCGATCGGCGCGGCCGCCATCGGCACGCCGGCACCGGGCGGAGGCGGACGAGTCACGCCTGACCCCGTAATCACCGCTGGTCCGAGTGGTTCTTCGGTGTCCGGGTGAGAGGCGTTTCAGTGTCTCCGGTCGCGATTCAGCGAAGCCTCGCGCGCACCGCCTGTATCCCCGGCTCAGGAAGCTCACCTCGGCGCGAACCCTCCACCGGACGGCTGCGTGCTCCCCCTCGGCCGATGAGGGCGCCCGAGGTCGCGGTTCGACCACGTGCGGCGCCGCCCGGAGCCCGGAGCTGTCCGAGCACCGGCGCGCGGCTCAGGCGGGCCCTCAGCGCCAGGTGGGGCCCCAGCCGGACTTGTTGGAGACGCCCGGGGGCAGCGGCGGCATGATGCGCTTGCCGGGCGGTCCCTGCTCGGGCTCCTCCCGGGAGGCGCGGGACTCGTCGTAGGCGCGCAGCATCTCCTCGGTCAGCACCGGGATCTGCTCGGTGGCCGCGGCATGGGGCTCGGGAGCGGGCTCGGGCTCCTGCCGCCCCTCCTCCCGG
Source organism: Nocardiopsis halophila DSM 44494 (assembly GCF_000341245.1). GTDB lineage: Bacteria > Actinomycetota > Actinomycetes > Streptosporangiales > Streptosporangiaceae > Nocardiopsis_A > Nocardiopsis_A halophila. The sequence continues at coordinate 97,134 of NZ_ANAD01000044.1, read as the reverse complement.
CCGTCCCGGGCCTCCGCATCGCCCTCGGGCTCGGGGGCGGGCTGCTCGGCGGCCGGGCCCTCCCCGTGCCGGTCGTGCCGCCCGGTGTCCTGCCCGTCCGCGGGCTCCTCTCCCCCGTCGGCGCCGGCCTCCCCGGGCTCGGGCGCTGGGGGCACCGGAACCGGGTCGGGCACCTGGTCCCCTGTGGGGTCCTCGGCCCCGGCGCCGGTCGCCTCGCCGTAGCCGGGCCAGGGGCCCAGCCCCGATTCGACGGGCCCGGTTCCCGGCAGCGGCGCCTCGGGGACGCGCTCGGGCCCGGGGGCCTGCTCCTCGGGTACTGCGGGGCCGGAGGCCTGCTCCTCCCCTCCCCCGGGGACGGGTGCGGGGACGGCCGGCTCCGCCGGCTCGGGCGCTGGCGGGCGGCCGAAGGCGTCGAAGGAGCCCGAGGCGGTGTCGGAGGGCGCGGAGGCGCGGGCCCACCACTGCTCGGCCTCCTGGGCGTCGAGCTCGGTGTCGACCTCCAGCCAGCCGTTGACCTGGGGGTGGCGTCTGCGGGCGTTCCAGGAGCGCGGGAAGGGCTGGGGGTCCAGGACCAGCACGTGCTCGCCGTCGTGGGTGGGGATGTCGGCGGGGACGCCCTCGTTCCACACCCAGGAGCCGTCCAGGGCCACCATGTTCCACCAGCCCTTGACCGGGCCGGCCGCGGGGTCGGGTTCGGCGTCTCGGAAGGCCGCGGTCCAGCGGGGGTCGGGGCGGTGCCCGGGAAGTCCCTGGCCCTGCTCGCCCACCAGGGCGTCGGCCAGCAGGGTGTGCAGCTGGAAGTTGTCGCCGATGCCCTCGAAGAACACCCGGAAGCCGCGTCCGGTGGCCCGGTCCAGGACCAGGGCCGAGGTGGCGCCGGTCATCCGCAGCAGCGCCCGCATTTCGGCGAACTCCTCCAGGACCGCCGAGAGCTGGTTGGAGATGGCGATCAGCTCGGCGCTCAGGGCGGTGTCGGCGCGCACGGCGGCGCGCACGCGGTGGTCGGCCATCATGGTGGCCGCGGCCAGCACGTGGCGGCGCACGGTCCACCAGCAGATGGTGGCGGTGGCGGCGGTCTCGCCCAGCTCTGCGGCCACGGCCTGCTCGGCCAGGGCGGTGACCTCGTCGGGGTCGGGGACCGCTCCGGCGCCGGCGGAGTTCCAGGCGTGCAGGAACACGGCCGCGCCCTGGCCCATGGTGCGCAGCAGGCGCACCACGGTGGTGCCGGTCTCGCCGGGGAGGGCGCCCGACTCCACCAGGGCGCCGGCCACCACGCACAGGTCGGCGGTGATGCCCGGGCCGGTGTGGCCGCCGGAGAGCAGGGTGCCCAGGGCCTCCAGGGCCAGCTCCTGCTCTTCGGTGGGGACGTGGTGGGCCAGGTTGTAGACGCGGTGCACGGCTTCGGGGAAGCGCTCGGTGTCGGATGCGACGGAGGCGTCGATCAGCTCCTGGAATGCCGCGCGAAACTCATCGATCACCCCGGCATCCTTGCACATAACAGACACGGGGAGATCACAGTCCGAGGCGGGTCACGGCGTTGTCTTCCAGCGGATTCGCGGTGCGGATGTAGGCGTGGACGGTGCGGGGGTTGGTCCAGCGGCCCTGGCGCATGATCTCGCGGTCGGCGGCCCCGGACAGGGCGGCCTGGGTGGCGAATCCGGCGCGCAGGGAGTGGCCGCCGAAGGCCTGGGGGTCCAGTCCGGCGCGGTGGGCGTAGCGCTTGACGAGTTCGGCCACGGCGCGCCCGGAGACGGGGCGGTCGCCGATGCGGCCGTGCCGGTCCACGGGCGGGAAGAGGGGGCGGGCGGTGCCGTCGGCCAGGTCGGTGCCGGTCCAGGTGTGGCAGCGGTGGGCGGGGCGGGGGTCCTGTTCGCGTTCGGCGCACCCCTCCAGGGCCCGGCGCAGGGCCGCAGGGCCGCCGTCGCGCAGGGCGGTACGCAGCTCGGCCCAGTCGGCGAAGGCGCACACCGGGCAGGTGGCCCGGTGGCGGCCGCGGGGCAGGGCGACCTGCTGGTCGCGGCGGGCCTCCTGGTCGGTCTTGGTGGCCTGCAGGCGCAGCACCAGCAGGGGGTCGCCGGTGCGCGGGTCGGTGTCCACGGCCGCGTCGTCGAAGGTCAGGGCGGCCAGTTCGCTGCGGCGCAGGGCGCCGGCGAATCCGGTGAGCAGCAGCAGGGTGTCGCGGGCGCGGGCGGCGCCGGTGGGGTGTCCGGGCTCGGGGCGGTGGTCGAGCAGGGTGGCCAGGGTGTGCAGCAGGACGGGGCGTTTGCGGCTGGGGGCGGCGCGGCGCCGGCGGCGGATGCCGCGCAGGGTCAGGCGCACCACTTCGGACCGGGTGGGCGAGGGCAGGCCGTGGGCGCCGTGCACGGCGGCGATGGCGGCGGCCTTGCGCTCCAGGGTGGAGGGGGACAGCGCCCAGCGCGCGGGGTCGTCCCGGCGGACGGTGTCGGCGGCGGCGGCCAGGTAGACGGCGACGTCGACGGGGTCGGCGGGCAGGCTGGTGCGGTGCTCGGCCATGCACCAGGCGGTGAAGGCGACCCAGTCGGTGCGGTAGGCGCGCAGGGTGTTGGGCGACTGGGCCGAGGCCAGGTAGCGGGCCAGGGCCCCGGCCTGGTCGGCGTCGAAGCGGCGGCGGACCTCGTCCAGGGCGCGGGTGTCGACCAGGACGCTGTGGGCGACCTGGTCGAGGCGGTGGCGGACCTCGGCGGGCACGGGCAGCGCCTCGGGCTCTGGTCCCGGTTCGGCGCCGGGGCCGTGGTCGTCGGGTTCGGGGGGGTTCTGGTCCGGTGTCGTTGCGCCCACGGTGGTCCATGATGGCGTATTCGCGGCGCGCGGTGTCCCGGGCGCGCCGCGGGCGGGGCGGGTGCGGATCAGGCGCCTCCCAGGCCGCCGCGCAGGGCCTGGAACAGCTCGGCCGGGGAGGCCAGGGTGAACAGGGCGATGGCCGATGCGGCGGTGGCCAGGACGAACAGGCCCGCGGCGATCTTGCGGCGGATCAGGGCGGCGGTGGCGGCGCCGGCGAGGGGGACGGCCAGGGCGCACACGAGCATGCCGGTCAGGTACCAGGCGGTGGAGCGCAGGGAGGCGTCGGCCACCTCGGGGTCGTCCATCATGGCCAGGCCTTCGGCCAGGACGAGGATGAAGAACAGGGCGGTGCCGCCGAGCCAGGCCAGGGTCAGCAGGGTCCACAGGGCGACGGGCCAGCGGGCCTTGGGCTCGTCCAGGGGCACGGGGGTGCGGCGCCGGGAGGCGGCGGCGGTGCCGGCGGGCGTGCGGGGGGCCTGCTCGGCGGTCTTGCGCTTGTTCTTGTTCTTCTTCTTGGGCGACATGCCCCTCCCCCGCTGCCCCGTGGTGTGCGCCTGGTCGGCGCCCACCCTAGTGGCCGGTCGGGCCTGGTCGGGCCGTGTGGAGAGCGGCCCCGGGGTGCGACGGGCCGGGGGTCAGGCGGGGCCGGGGGCCAGGTGGACGGCGGCGATGTAGACCGGCGGCCAGGCCAGCAGGGCGATGCTGCACAGGGCGGCGCGGCGGTCGCCGGCCACGGTGGTGATGGCCGCGGCGAGCAGGGGCAGTCCGGCCGAGGCGGCGAAGCCCAGGGTGTACCACTCGGCGGCCGAGTGGGCGCCGGCCGAGACGCCGTTGACATAGCCGACGGGGCCCAGGACCAGGGCTGCCACGGCCAGGACCGCGGCGACGATGCGGATTCCGGCGGGGTGGCGTGTGTTGGTGCCGGTGGGCAGGCGGCGCGGGCGGTCGCCGTTGTCTGTGGGACGCACGGTGTCGCGGGTGCCTTTCAGGCGGTGCGGCGGGCGAGGGAGGCAGACGGAGGCGGGCTCGGTCGGCCCGCCTGGCGCTGGTAACGCATGGTACCCCTGCCGCGCGGCCCTTCCGCCCGCTGCGCCCGCCGGACGGGGGCCGCCGCGGTGAGCGGACGGTGGCCGAGGGGGCCGCGGCCGCCCGCCGCACCTGGCGGGGGAACGGGCCGCGCCGGTCGGCCCCGTTCCGGGACCGATCGCCCTCAGGGCATCCCGGACGGCTCGCCCACCGTCGCCGGGCAAAGGATGTGCGTCCGGGCAGGGCCCGCCCTTCGGCGACGCTGCGCGTTCGGGCATGTCACCGGCTTTGAGGCGGCGGGTGCGGAGGGGGTGGGGCGCTCGTCGGCCCGATCACGCGTGACCGGGGGGCACGAGGGCGGTCGGGGACGGTGCGGGGAGCACCTGAAGTAAAACACCCCTGGGTAGGCGATGCATCACGTAGAGTGCATGGCGTGGGCGCCCGGGATGACGGCTCCCCCTCCATCCCGGGGCCCGCTCTTCGGCACGGCCGCAGGCGCGGGCGCTCGTTCACCGGCCGTGCGCCTCGGGGTCGTGTGCCGACACGGTGCGCCCACCGCCCGGGGGCCGTGGCGCCGGGCGAGAGCAGGTGCACGATGGCCGCCGCCGGGGACCGCGAACGCCCCGTCCGTCCGGGCCGCGCCGGTCACCCGGCCCTGTCCGGCGGCGCGGTGAAGGCGACCTCTGCGCCGGGGAGCACGCGCACGCCTTCGGCGCGCAGGTCCTGCTCCGTGGCCCGGGAGATGGCGTGGGCGTCCTCGTCCTCGTCGTAGGTGGCGTGCGCTCCGGCGACCAGCACGGTGTCCAGGCCCTGCCCCAGGGCGCCGCGGGCGGTGGCGGCGACGCAGTACTGGCTCTGCATCCCGGCCAGGACCGCGGTGCGCACGCCGGCCCGGGACAGCAGGCCGGCCAGGTCGGTCCCGGCGAAGGCGTCGCACTCGCCCTTGCGCACCACGTGCTCACCGGGCTCGGGGGCGTGCACCAGTTCCCAGCCGGGGGTGTGGGGTTCGTCGGGCTCGTCGGGGCCGCCGTCGTTCTGGACGTGGACCACCACCGCCCCGGCGGCGCGCGCCCGGGCGAGCAGGTCGGCCAGTGCCGGGCCGACATCGGGTGCCGAGGGGACCGCTTCGTCGCCCACCAGCATGTTCTGCTGGGCGTCGATGAGGACGAGGGCGGTGGTCACTGCTGCCTCCCAGGGGGTCGGCCGCCGGTGCGGGCGCGGGTCTCGAGGGGAAACGTTCCTATCAGAGGGAGCCGACAGGAGGGCGGGGGAACGGGCAGGCCGGATGCGGCCGCTCTGCCCGCTGGGCCCTTCTGCCCCTCGCCGGGGCGCGTGAGCTGGTGTGTTAGCGCGCGGGAAGCCGAACGAAACCGGCGCCGCCGATGCTGGGGGCGGCCGGCGATCCTTCGAGGGTGGACGCGCCGGGGCGCGGAAAGGGCGGGGGATCGTTGGGGATCCCCCGCCCTCTCATGTGCATGCCGGGGCGGACGGCGTCGGACGGGTGCGGACCTCCTCTCCGGGCGTTCCCGGGGGTCTCCGGCGGCCTGACGGAGGCCGGGGCACCTGTTCCCTGAGGCGGGAAGGCGAAGGGCGGACACCGCGCCGATCGAGGCCGGCGCGGCCGTGATCCTCAACGATGGGCGGCCGCCCCTTGGATCGTTGTCGGGGGCTGCTGAAGCGCGTGCGGCCGCTTCCGAGGTCCTTTGTCCCCCGGGCACGGGCGGACCCATGGCAGGAACGGTGGCCGGGCCGAGGCCGGCCGGCGCGCTATTCGGCGGGCGGCGGCCAGGGGTCGGCCTGGGCGCACAGGCCTGCGAAGCCCGACAGCACCCGCAGCTCCTCCACGGTGCGCGGCGCCGCCTGGGGCAGGCGCGGGGAGTACACCAGCACCGCCACCACCTGGGCGCGCGAGAGCGCCACGTTCAGCCGGTTGCGGGAGAGCACGAAGTCCAGGCCGCGGGCCAGGTCGGCGCCGCTGGAGGCGGTCATCGAGCAGATCACCGCGGGGGCCTCCTGGCCCTGGAAGCGGTCGACGGTGCCCACCCGCACCTGCTCCAGCCCCGCCTCGGCCAGGGCCCGGCGCAGGGCGCGCACCTGCATGTTGTAGGGCGCCACGACCAGCACGTCCTCCCCGGCCAGCTCGCGTTCGGCGCTGGCGCCGGGCTCGCGGACCGTGCGTCCCACCAGGTGGGCGGCGGCCTCCACCACCGCCTCGACCTCTTCGGGGCTGTGGCTGGTGCGGCCCTGGTGCTCCACCGTTCGGGCGTACAGGCCCGGGCGCACCCCGGCCACGGTGCGCTCGGCGGCGCTGGGGTGGGCGTGCAGCAGGCCGCGGTAGGCCAGGCGGGAGACGGGGGCGCACACGGCGGGGTGCATGCGCCGGGTCTGGTCCAGGAAGTAGCCCAGGGCGGGGTCGAGGATCTCGGCCCCGCCCACCAGGTGCTCCAGGGCCGAGGCGGCCGCGCCCTCGCCGTGGGAGCCCTGGACGACCTGGGGCAGCTGCTGGGGGTCGCCCAGCAGCACCAGGTTGCGGGCGGCGGTGGACACGGCGAGGGTGTCGGCCAGGGCGAACTGCCCGGCCTCGTCGATGACGAGCACGTCGAAGGGGTCGGCGGCCAGGGCCTCGTTGGCGAAGTTCCAGGCGGTGCCGCCGACCAGGTGCGCCCCGGGGTTGGCGGCGCGCCAGGCGGCCAGGGCCTTGACGGTGGCCGGCTGCTCCCAGCGGGCGTCGGGGTCGGGTTTGCCGGAGGGGCGTTTGGCGCACGGCAGGTCCAGGCCCTGGCCGCGGGCGGCGTGCAGGGCGGCGGTCAGGACGTTCTCCACGGCCTTGTGGCTGGTGGAGCACACGCCCACGGTGCGGCCGGTGGCGATGAGGTGGGCGATCAGCCGGGCGGCCAGGTAGGTCTTGCCGGCCCCGGGCGGGCCCTGCACGGCCAGGTAGGAGTCCTCCAGGGCGTCGACGGCGGCGATGGCGGCGGCCACGGTGTCGCCGCCGGTGTCGGCGGGGCGGGGCAGTGCGGCGCCGCCGGCCAGCCGCGGGGGGCGGCGGCGCAGCAGGTCCGGGCCGGGGCCGGCGGGCAGGTCGGGCAGCTCGGGCAGGACCTGTTCGGTCAGCGACCACAGGGCGGCGTCCTTGGGGGCCGAGCGCACGGGCGGCCCGGGCAGGACGGCGGCGGGGGCGCGGGAGTAGGTCTGCTGGGGGTCGCTGGTCTCCTCCAGGGTGAGCGATCCGGCGTCGGCGGCGGTGACCTGGGCGTCCACGGCGTCGGCGGGGCGTCCGGGGGCGGCGGGGTAGAGCAGGCGCACCCGTTCGCCGGGGGTGAAGGGGTGGGGGCGGGCGGGGTCGGCGCGGGCGTGGATCTCGCGGCGGGACTTGCGCCGGCGCCCGGTGGGCTCGACCCATGCGCCGGTGCGCACGCGCAGGGGCACCAGGCAGTCGCCGTCGGCCTCCAGCTCCTCGATGGGGGCGGACAGCCGGCGGAAGAAGTCCCACCAGGCGGGGTTCTCCTCGCGGCGGTAGTAGCCGGCCAGGGCGGCGAGCAGGGCGCGGGCGTCGTGGTGCTCTCGGCGTTCGCGGGGGTCCTGGGGCACGTCCTGCAGGAGGGGGGCGGTCAGGGCGCGCAGGCGCTCCTCGGCCTCTTCGCGGCGGCGCCGGTTCTCCTGGGCGCGTTCGTCGGCGTCGTCGGGGGCCAGTTCGCCCTGGGCGCCGGGGCGCTGGTCGATGCCGTGCTCGCGGCGCAGGTCCTCCAGCCAGTCGCGCAGGCGGGCGGTGGAGGCGCAGTCGTCGTGGTTGTAGTCGGCGATGTCGGCCAGGACCTTGGCGGCGCGGTCGGCGTCGCCCTCCTGGGCGGCCAGGGCGTAGTCGGCGTAGGCGTCGATGCTGGAGACGGCGCTGGTGACGTCGCCGCTGCGGGCCTGGGGCAGGTAGAGGGGTTCGAGGTACTTGATGGAGTAGGAGCGCTGGGAGACGCGCAGGCTCTTCTTGACCACGGTGTACAGGTCGATCAGGCGGCGGTCGCGCAGGAGTTCGTCGACCTGGGCCTCGCGGGTGCCGAAGGCGGCGGCCAGGAGTTTGAGGCGGTCGGCCTCGTAGGAGGCGTAGTGGTAGACGTGGGCGCCGGGGTCGCGGTCGATGCGCTCGCACACGAAGTCGACGAAGTCCTCGAAGGCGCGTTTCTCCTGGGCGCGGTCGTGGGCCCAGAAGGCGTGGAAGCGCTCGGGGCCGGGGGCCGCGTCGGCGGGGTCGGCGGGGTGGTCGGGCAGGTCGCGGGCCACGGCGCCGAACAGGTACTCCAGTCCCCTGCCCTGGGGGCCTTCGTAGTAGGGGTAGCCCTCCATGTCGAAGAAGACGTCGCCGGGGCTGGGGGCGGGCAGTGAGGCCAGGCCCTCGGGGGCGTGGACCTCGGCCAGGACGGTGCCGCGGGGGTCGTCGCCGGTGCGGGTGGCGTCCTGGCGGACCTGGAGGGCGGCCTGGGCGCGCAGGCGTTCGAAGGTGTGCGGGGGCAGGGCGGCCGGGCGGTTCTCGGGTTCGGCGGCGGCCAGGGCGTCGATGGTGGTGATGCCGGTGTCGGCGAGTTTGCGCGCCTGGTCGGTGCGGATGCCGGCGACCAGGGTGAGGTGGCGGGCCTCCTCTCGGCCGCGGGTGCACAGGGCGGCGTAGCCGCAGCCGTCGCAGGCGGGCTGGGGCGGGCCCCACAGGGGGTCGGGCAGGGCCACCGAGGCGGGGTCGAGGGGGCCGCCGCCGGGGGCGGTGAGGCGGTCGGCCATGCGGGTGCGCACCTGGTGCAGGACGGGCAGGTACTCGGCGGTGCGGTGGCGGTGGGCGGCGCCGTCTCCGGTGAGCAGGTGCATGTTCTCGGGTTCGGGGGCGCCGGTCTCGGCGACGGAGGCGGCGTAGGCGGCCAGCTGCAGGACGGCGCCGGGGCCGGGGCGGCGGGCGAGCTTGGTGTCCCAGGGTTCGTGGGTGTGCGGGCCCGGGGCGCCGGCGGTGCGGCCGGTGGCGGGGTCCACGGCGGTGCTGACCAGGAAGTCGGCGCGGCCGTGGAAGGCGACGCCGGGGCGCAGGGGGTGGTAGAAGGCGGCCTGGTAGACCACGGGCGCCCCCTGCTCCATGGCGGCGCGGGTGGCCTGGGCGGCGCGCAGCATGTCCTGGTGGGTGGGGCGGGGGTCGTCGATCTCGACCAGGTCGTCGCCGAAGAGGGCGCGCAGGCGTTCGAGCTCGGCGCGCTCGTGCTCGTGCCCCTGGCGGGCGATGAGGGGGTCGATGTCGGCGGGGGCGGGTGCGCCGGGGGCGCCGGCGGCCAGGGCGGCCTTGAGGGCGCTGCGGTGGTCGCACTCCATGGCGTCGACCAGGTCGGTGGGCGAGATGACCCACCCGTTCTCGTTGCGGAACACCTGGCCGCTCCCTCCCCGCTGGTTCTTCGCGGGGCATTGTGCCACGTCGGTGCGCCGTTCGACCGGTGTTCGCGCCGGGGCGGGCGGGGTGGGGGCGCCGCGGGCGGTCACGGTGGGGTGCGCGGGGCTCACGGGGCGTCGACGGCGCGGGTGACATGTTCCACAAACCGGGGTTTTCTGTTCTCGTTACCTCCTCGTGATGGTTAGGGTCGGTCCCCGTTGGTCCAGACCCCCTTTGCGTACACGTGACCAGCTCTTTTCGGTCGCCCCCGGATCCCGGGCGGCCCACCGCTGCGCCGGCGCGCCCCTCGGTCGCGGGAGGCGCCGGGCCCCAAGTCCCGGCGGTTCCAGGCCTTGCGCAGCCGACTTTCGTGTTCCCGTTCAAAGGACGATCAGCCGTGGGCGATCACCAGCCCGAAAGCACCTCCCTTCTCCAGCGCATGAAGACCAAGCGCGCCCTGGTGGCCGTGGCCGCCTCGGGTGCGGTCCTGGCCGCCGGCGGCGTGGCCGGCGCCGCGGTCGTCGGGGGCGCCCAGCCCCAGGACCTCAACAGCGCGGCGAAGGTGCCCCAGGCCCAGACCTCCGAGCAGGCCGCCGACGAGCAGGCCCCCGACCAGGAGCAGGTCGACAAGGAGCGCGAGCAGGCCCAGCAGGAGCGCGAGGAGGCCGCCTCCCAGGCCGAGGGTTCGGCCAGCGGCACCGCCGCCCAGGCCGAGGAGGAGAAGGAGGAGGAGCCCGAGCAGGAGTCCTCCTCCCAGGACGACTCCTCCGGCTCCGAGTCCGGCTCGGGCGAGTCCTCGGGGCTGACGCCCACCGGCCAGGGCGGCACCTGCGAGGCCTCGATGTACAGCGACCCCCAGCCCACCGCCAGCGGCGGTACCTTCGACCCCTCGGCGATGACCGCGGCGCACAAGGAGCTGCCCTTCGGCACCAAGGTGGAGGTGACCAACCCCTCCAACGGCAAGTCGGTGGTGGTGAGCATCAACGACCGCGGCCCCTACATCGCCGGGCGGTGCCTGGACCTGTCCACGGCCTCCTTCGAGACCATCGCCAGCGCCAGCCAGGGCGTGGTGGACGTGGAGTGGCAGGTCGTCGGCTAAGGCCGCCTCCCCTCCCCTGTTCTGCGCCGTGCGTGCGGCCCCGGCTCCGGCCGGGGCCGCACGTGTGCGCGGGGGCGGGGGCGCTCACTGCGGCCCGCCGGGCTCGGCGTCTCCGGGCGCGCCCGCTGCTGCGGCGCCGCCCGTCGGGGCGGGGGCCGTCTCGAAGCGCAGGAGGGCCGCCGTGCCGTCCTGTACGTCGGTCCCCTCGGGGAGCATCGTCAGCGCGGCGTCCTGGGCCTGGGCTGCGCGCAGGAGCAGGGCACCGGCGGGCGCGGTGAACGGCTCGCCCTCGCCCGCCAGGTCTTGGGGGGCCCAGGCCACCTGGGCGTGGTGGCCGGGCAGGGCCCACAGGAGGCGTTCGGCCGCCGCCGTGCGCTCCAGCAGCAGCCGGCCCACCTGTCCGCGCGAGAGCGCGCGGCACACGGCGTCGGTCCCGGCCACCGCCGTGCCGCGGGCCGCCTGCTCGGGCAGGTCCTCCAGTACCCGGGCGCGCAGCGCCCCGGCGGTCCGGTTCAGGGCGTCGTCGACGCGGGTGCGCAGGCGCTGCAGGTCGTCGGGGTCGGAGCGGCCGCCGCCCTCCAGCTCCACCAGCAGGCCGCGGGTGCGCGTGCTCAGGGCCCGGCGGATGAGGCCGACCGCGCGCTCGTCGCCGCCGATGAACACCGCGGCGGCGCCCACCGACTCCACGGCCTGCTCGATCTCGTGGGCGGAGTTCCCGGCGTTGATGCGCCAGATGTTCTCGGTGTTCTCCTGGTAGCGGCGCTGGCTCCACCCGCCGGCGGGGACCTTGGAGATGTGCAGGGAGGCGCCGGTGTAGTGGCGTTCGTCGACGGGGGCGCCGGTGGCCGGGTAGGCGTAGACGTCGGCGCCCAGCCGGTCGGCGGCCACCAGGGCGTAGGCGACCGTGCCGTCGGTGTCGGCGGCCAGGTCCAGGGGGTCGGGGACCGGGAGCCAGGCGCCCCGGTCCTGCGGGGGCGGCGCGGTCAGGGTGTAGGCGCCCAGCAGGCGGCCGCCGGCGGCGAACAGCGCCTCGCCCTGCGGGCCGGGCACGCCCTTGGCGCCGCCGGCGGCGGCGTCCAGGGCCTCGACGGTGGCCGGGTCGGCGCCCTGGGCCTGCAGCTGCTCGCACACCGAGCGGCGGCGCAGGCGGATGTGGTCGGGCGCGTCCTCTTCGGCCAGGGTGGTGTCCAAGTAGGCCGTGGCCACCGGGCCCGGCGCGGCGTACAGGTGCTCCAGGAAGCGCAGGTCCATGGTGCGCGGGCCCGCCCGGCCCGCCTCACCTCCCCCGGGTGCGCAGGGACGTCGTGGTCGGTCCCCTCCCGCTGACCGCGCCCGTCCCCGGCCATGCGTGCGCGCGGGGTCAGTCCCCCTGGTGCTCGCGCGGCGCGGGCGCGCCGTCGGGGAACAGGGCGGCGGTGGGGTCGGCGAGGTCGACGCCGTTGAGGGCGGCCGCGGCCCTGGACAGGGCGGGGGTCTTCAGGTGGCCGCCGGTGGCGCGGATGATCAGGCGCAGCGCCTCCACCACGTCGGCGCCGCAGGCCAGGGTGGCGTAGTGGGCGGCCACGGCGGGGGTGCGGGACTGCCCGGCCGCGCAGTGCAGCAGGACCCGCTTGCCCTCGGCGCGCAGGGCGGCCACCGCCCCGGCGGCCTCGTCGAGCACGAAGTGCAGGTTGGGGTTGACGCCCTCGCCCTGGGCGTCGGCCAGCCACACCTCGATGCGGTCGCGGGCGGGCAGGTGGGCGGGGGCGTCGGCCGGGCCGATCCGGTTGAGGGAGACCACCGCGTCCACGTCGGGGCCCGAGCGCAGGTGGGCCACGTTGCCCAGGAGCACTCCGGGGTCGTGGGGGTGGGGGGTGCAGAAGGGGGTGTTGACCGAGGGGGCCGCCCCGGTGGGCTGGGCGGGCGCCTCGGGCCAGGCGGCGGGGTCGGTGCCGCGGGCCAGGACGACGGCGCGCCGGACGAGGGCGCGGGGGGCGACGATGTCGGCCAGGCGCCGCTGCGCCTCAAGGGGGATGCCCGAGGCCCCCCACCGTGCTCCGGCCATGGCCCCTGCGTACATGGCCGCTTCGTCGCCCCCCGCGGCATAGGCCCGCCAGACCGCCTCCACCAGCTGGGAGCAGGGGAAGACCGCGCGGGCCGGCTCCAGGGCGGGCGCGGGCGCCTCGGCGGCGGCGCGCCAGCCGGCGCCCATGGGGCTGTGCGGGGGGACCACCGGTTCGGGCGCGGGGATGCGCCCTTCGGCGGCGGTGGCGCGCAGGGCCAGGGCCCAGGCGCGGTCGGGGAGGGTGTCGACGGCCTTGTGGACGGTGGCGGGGTCGGCCATGCCCTCCAGGGCGGTGGAGATGAGCCAGGAGAGCAGGGCGGGCCCGGCGCCGTCGCCGTCGGGGTGGGTGGCCTCTTCGGCCATGGCGGGCGGGGCGCCCACGATGCACGCGGCGGCGGCCGCACCGGTCCAGGCGCCGGCGCAGCGGTCGTAGCGGGGGTCGTCGCGGGGCCAGGAAGGGGGGTCGGTCCGGTCGTCGGCGGGCATGGAGGGGCTCCTCGGGGTCACTGCCGCGGCACGTTGTGTCTATGCCCTCTAGAGAGGCCTCTCGCCCGTGATAGCCGCATCCGGCCACGGATCCCCCAAGACGCCCCAATCCGGAAATCGATGATGTCCGAAAGCGGAACGGCGGGGGCGGGGCCGGCGGCGCGCGCAGCGGGACGACAGGGCAGGGGCGGGGGCGGGCCCCGACCGCCCTTCGGAGCACGGCGCCACGGCCCTTGGTCCCCGGCCCCGGACCCGTCCTTCCGCTCCGGGGATGTGGTCGGATCGGGGCCCATGGGTTGGTCTTCGGTCACCGCGGCGCTCGAAGGGGCCGTGCTTGTGTCCCCGGTGTGGGTCCTGCTGTTCGCCGTCCTGGTCCGGATCGGCAGGCGCCGGCGCGCCGATCGGCTCCCGGCCGTGCTCGACAGCGCGGCCGACGTGCTCTGTGCGGTGTCGGTGCTGGGGATCGTCTCGCTGACACTGCTCAACCCCGGGACCGTGGGCGGGCTGGTGCTGGTCCCCTTCAGCGTCACGGCCTCCTCCGGTCCGGGAGTGACCGGCCTCTGCCAGAACGGCGGGAACGCTGCCCTGTTCCTGCCCCTGGGAGCCTTCCTCCCGCCGGCCCTGGGGCGCCGGCCCGCGGACGGCGCCGGTGGCCGATCCGGGCCCCGGGCCCTGAGCGGCGGGCCCCTCCGGCTGACCACGGCGCTGTGACCGAGCGCGCCTCGCGGTGGTGCTCACAGCCGTCGGCGAGCTGCCGTCCCGGCAAGGGAGTGCTTTCACGTCGGCCTGCACCACGCGCCGACGGGAGTGCGGACGGCCGCCCGGGAACTGTTCGCGCAAGAGCGCGGCGACGAGGCCCGACCGGGCCGACCGACCCCGCACGGGGTGCGCTCCTGCGCAGCGCGGCCGCGTCGTGCAGCGATTCCGCGCCCGCCGATCGAGGAATGGAGGAGTGCCGTGGGCCTGCGAGACCTGCTCCGTCCACAGGAACGGGCACGCCGCGCCGAAGCCGCGCGAGCGCGCCGCGAACGCCAGATCCGTATCACCCGCGAGGACGTGGAAGAAGTGAAGGGCGTCTGCGACTCGGCGCTCAAAGCCGCCCGCTCGGCCGTCCCCGTCGAGGAGTCGCGCACCGGCGTCACCGAGACACGGATGACCCGCGGCGGCCTCATCGTCCGCGGTCAGGTCGTCGACGTCCACGGCCGCTCCAGATCGGGGAAGCGAACGATGCGCGCCCAGCTCGGGGCGGTGGGCTATGTGGCCGACGAGGACTTCGGTGCCGACGGGGTCGTGGTCACCGGCTGGGATCCGGAGCACTATCAGGGCCCGCAGCTGACCGTCGAGCGCATCGACGCCCGCATGGAAGAGCTCCTCGACGTCCGCCGGCGCCTGCTGGAGGAGCAGCAGCAAGGCGGATGAGCGCGGCCGTCCGTCCCAGGCCGGGATCACCGAGCGTGGTGTCCTCTCCCCCGCGGCCGGTGCCGGCCGCGACCCGACCCGGCGGCCACCGCCTCGACCGCGGAGTCGACGCCGTCGCTCGGCATCCGACCCCCGACCAGGATGCCCGGGGTGCCGACGGGCGCGGTCAGCGCGTCGCCGACGCCGCCAGGGGGCGTTCCTGCGCGGTGGACACGGTCCGGACGTAGCGGTCGGCCAGGACCCGGGCCACGGCCGGGTGCGGGCACAGCGGGCCGGCGACCGTGTCGGCGCCCGCCTCGGACAGGCGCGCCTGGAACAGGCCCGGGGCCAGCAGCCAGGAGGCCACCGCCACCCGGGCGGCGCCGCGTGCACGCAGGGCCGCGACGGCCTCGGCGACGGTGGGGGCGGCCGTGGCCGCGTATCCGGTCACCACCGGTGCGCCCACCATCGGCGACAGCATCCGGGCGGCCCGCTCGACCTCGCCCAGGGCGCGCCGGTCCGAGGACCCGGCCCCGGCCAGCACCACCGGCTCCCCCGCGCGGTGCCCGGCCCGGGCCAGCCGGGCGGCCGCGGCCGCCACCAGGCGCCGGTCGGCGCCCAGGGCCGGCGCGACGGGCACCTCCGCGCGCCCGGCCCGGGCCAGCTGCTCGGGGATGTCCACCCGGACGTGGTAGCCCGAGGCCAGGAAGGCCGGGACCACCACCAGGGGGCCTGCGACGCCGGCGGCGACCTGGCCCACGTCGGGTTCGAGCACGTCGGCGAAGGCCAGCCGGACCGGGGCTCCGGAGGCGGCGGCGGTGGCGCGGGCCAGGGCGCGGGCGGTGCGCGCCCCCTCGGAGTCGCGCGTGCCGTGGACGGCCAGCAGCAGGGTGGGGGTGGGCGGGACGCTCATCGGGGCCTCCTATGCCAGTGGGCGGACCGGAAGGGGTCGGCCGGGCCCCATTGCCCGGGAGGGAAGCGGTGGTTCAGAGGTCGTGGCCGGTGCCGCCGGTCATGCCGCCGGCGGGTGGGGGCCGCGCTGCGCGGCCCGGGTCCGCGGCGCCCCGGCGGCGGATCCGCCGGTGCGGCTCACTCGCACGGTTGGGCGTCCAGGGCGAGGCGGTAGCCGCGCTTGACCACGGTCTGGATCATCCGCGCGTCCCCCAGGGCCGCGCGCAGGCGGGCCACCGCCGTCTCCACCGCGTGGGCGTCGGCGTCCGGGCCCAGGGCCGCCAGCAGCTCCGAGCGGTGGCGCACTCGCCCCGGGCGGGCGGCCAGCTCGCGCAGCAGCCGCATCGGCGCCGGGGTGAGCGGGCGCAGCTCGCCGTCGACCTCGGCGGCCCGCCCGCNCCCAGCCGCAGCCGCCTGCCGGCCACCGGCAGCTCCGGGCAGGTGCGCGGCAGCTCCTCGGCCAGGCGCCGCACCAGCGCCCCGATGCGCCCGCGCGCCGGCCAGACCGTGGGCACGTCGTCGGCGGCCAGCGGCGCCGCCGTCACCGGGCCCACGCACATCGCCATCGGCCGCCCCGCGCGCAGCGCCCGCACCAGCGGCCGGTAGGCGCCGGTGGTGCGGGACCGCTGCAGCAGACCGGCCGCCGCCGGGGCGCTGGTGAAGGTCAGCGCGTCGATGCCGCCGCCCACCGCCGCCTCGATCAGCCGGTCCAGCACCGCCGGGTCCTCGGGCCCGGTCCACCGGTAGACCGGCACCTGCACCACCTCGGCCCCGGCCATGCGCAGCGCCGCGCAGAAGTCGGGCAGCGGCTCGCCGTGCAGCTGCACCGCCACGCGCAGCCCGCTCACCCCGCCCTCCAGCAGCCGGTCCAGCACCTCGGCCGAGGACTCCGAGGGCGGCGACCACTCCTCGGTCAGGCCGGCGGCGCGGATGGCGCCCTTGGCCTTGGGCCCGCGGGCCAGCAGCCGCGAGGAGCGCAGCGAGGCGGTCAGCGGCTCGGCCAGCCCCCAGGTCTCGCAGGCCTCCAGCCAGCCGCGGAAGCCGATGCCGGTGGTGGCCACCACCACGTCGGCGGGGCGGTCGATGAGCGCGCGGGAGACGTCGGTCAGGCGCTCGTCGTCGCTGAGGGGCACGATGCGCAGCGCCGGGGCGCACACCACCTCGGCCCCCTTGCGGCGCAGCATGGCCGCCAGCTCCTCGGCGCGGCGGCTGGCGGTCACCCCGACGGTGAAGCCCTCCAGCGGCGCCGGGTCGGAGGGGCCCGGGCCGGGCTCCGGCGGGGCCTGGGGCCGGGAGGAGGCGGTCGCGGCGGGCGGGCTCATCGCAGCGCCCCGGCGTCGATCTCGACCCGCCCGTCGCTCTCGCGCACCGGGTAGCAGGCCAGGCCCGGCCCCTCGGCGTCCAGGGGGCGGCCCGTGCGCAGGCTGAACACGTGCTTGAGCAGCGGGGAGGCCACGGTCGGCTCCCCGGCGCGGTCGCCCATGATGCCGCGGGCGATGACCGCGGCCCCGGTGTAGGGGTCGATGTTGGAGACGGCGTACAGGCCGCCGGCGGCCGAGCGGAACACGGCGGCCTGGGCGCCGCCGGGCAGCAGCACCGCCGCGCCGCGCTCGGCGGCCAGCAGCGCCGAGGCGCACACGGGGGTCCAGGTGTCCGGGGCGGCCGGGGCCGGGGTCTCGGTGATGGCGGTCATGGTCAGGCCTCCACTGCGGTCGCGGTCTCGGGCATCCCCAGCAGCACGGGCTCGGCCGGCACCGGCTGGTCGCGCACCGTGTCGAAGGAGATGGTGGGGTCGGGGGTGTGGGGGGCGTTGGCGAAGGAGACGAACCGGGCGAGCTTGTCGGGGTCCTCCAGCACCCCGCGCCACTCGTCGGTGTAGGCGCCGATGTGCGCGGCCATGTCGGCCTCCAGGTCGGCGGCGATGCCCAGGGCGTCGTCGACGACCACCTCGCGCAGCCGGTCCAGCCCGCCGTCCAGGGACTCGATCCAGGCGGAGGTGCGCTGGAGCCGGTCGGCGGTGCGGATGTAGTACATGAGGAAGCGGTCCAGGTAGCGCACCAGGTCCGCCGAGTCCACATCGCCGGCGAGCAGTTCGGCGTGGCGGGGGGGGAAGCCGCCGTTGCCGCCCACGTAGAGGTTCCAGCCCTTGTCGGTGGCGATCACCCCGAAGTCCTTGCCGCGGGCCTCGGCGCACTCGCGGGCGCATCCGGAGACCGCGCCCTTGAGCTTGTGCGGGGAGCGCAGGCCCCGGTAGCGCAGCTCCAGGTCGATGGCCATGGTCACCGAGTCCTGGACCCCGTAGCGGCACCAGGTCGAGCCGACGCAGGACTTGACGGTGCGCAGCGCCTTGCCGTAGGCGTGGCCGGACTCGAACCCGGCCTCCACCAGGCGGCCCCAGATCGCCGGGAGCTGTTCGACGCGGGCGCCGAGCAGGTCGATGCGCTGGGCGCCGGTGATCTTGGTGTAGAGCCCGAACTCGCGGGCCACCTCGCCGATGACGATGAGCCGCTCGGGGGTGATCTCGCCGCCGGGGATGCGCGGCACCACCGAGTAGGTGCCGTTGCGCTGCATGTTGGCCAGGAAGTGGTCGTTGGTGTCCTGCAGCCCGGCCTGCTCGCCGGAGAGGATGTGGCCGTTGCCCAGGGAGGCCAGGATGGAGGCGACGGCGGGCTTGCACACGTCGCAGCCGGCGCCGGTGCCGTGCCGGGCGATCAGCTCGGAGAAGGTGGTGATGCCGGTGGCGCGCACGATCTGCATCAGGTCGGCGCGCGAGTGCGCGAAGTGCTCGCACAGTGCCCGGGACTGCTCCACCCCCGCCTCGGCCAGCAGGGTCTTGAGCATGGGCACGCAGCTGCCGCAGCTGGTGCCGGCGCAGGTGGCCGCCTTCAGGGCGGGCACGTCCGCGGCGCCGCCGTCGATGGCCGAGCCGATGTCGCCCTTGGTGACGGCGTTGCACGAGCAGATCTGGGCCTCGTCGGGCAGGGCGCCGGGGCCGGCGGCCGCGCCCGGGGAGGCCGGGGAGATCATCTCCAGCGGGTCGCCGGGCAGCTCGCGCCCCACCAGGGCGCGCAGCGTGCCGTAGGAGGAGGCGTCGCCCACCAGCACCCCGCCCAGCAGGCGGGAGGCGTCGTCGGAGACCACGAGCTTGGCGTAGCGGCGTGAGGCGGCGTCGTTGACCACCACCTCCAGGGCGCCTTCGGCGCGGGCGTGGGCGTCGCCGAAGCTGGCCACGTCCACCCCCATGAGCTTGAGCTTGGTGGAGGTGTCGGCGCCGGTGAAGGCGGCGGTGCCGCCCAGCAGGGCCTGGGCGGCGGTGTCGGCCATGGCGTTGGCGGGGGCGACCAGGCCGTAGACGGTGCCGTCGTGGCTGGCGCACTCGCCCACGGCGTAGATGTCCGGGTCGCTGGTGCGGCAGGCGTCGTCGACGGCGGCGCCGCCGCGCGGGCCGATCTCCAGCCCGGCGGCGCGGGCCAGGTCGTCGCGGGGGCGGATGCCGGCGGAGAAGACCACCACGTCGGCGGGAAGGACGCGCTCGCCCAGGTCCAGCCCGTCGGCGCGGCCGTCGGGGCCCGAGCGCACGGCCGAGGTGGCCGCGCCGGTGTGGCACCTCACGCCCAGGTCGGCGACCATGCGGGCGAGCAGGGCACCGGCGCCCTGGTCGACCTGGGCGGGCATCAGGTGCGGGGCCAGTTCGACGACGTGGGTGTCCAGGCCCAGCAGGCGCAGCGCGTTGGCGGCCTCCAGGCCCAGCAGGCCGCCGCCGACGACGGCGCCGGTGGCCGCGCCCCGGGCCGAGGCGGTGATGGCCTCCAGGTCCTCGATGGTGCGGTAGGCGTGGCAGCCGGGCAGGTCGGCTCCGGGGACCGGGGGGATGAAGGGGGTGGAGCCGGTGGCCAGTACCAGGGCGTCGTAGGCCAGGACGGTGCCGGCGTCGGTGGTGACGGTGCGGGCGGCGCGGTCGATGGCGGTGACGCGTTCGGACAGGCGCTGGTCGGCGCGGTCGGTCAGGTCGCCCAGCAGCAGGTCGTCCGCGCTCGCGCCGTCGAAGTAGCTGGAGAGGGCGACCCGGTCGTAGGCGGGGCGGGGCTCCTCGCCGATGACGGTGACCTGCCAGGCGCGGCCGGTGTCGGCGCGGGTGAGGGTGTCGACCAGCCGGTGGCCGGCCATGCCGTTGCCGATGACGATGAGTCGTGCCATGGCTCGGGGGTCCCCTTCCTGTGGGTGGCGGACCGGGGTGGGCCTCGGGTTCGCCCCCCACGTAACCGAGTACGCGTTTCTGGTCGGTCAGGCGTTTGTGACCGGGGTGTTTCGTTGTCCTGTCACCGCTGTTCAGCAGTGAGTGAGACGGGCGGCGCCGGGTGGTGGGGGCGTGTGCGCAGGCGGGAGGGGGCGTCGCGGCCGAAGGCCGGCGCGCGGGCACGGCGGCGTGGCCGGGCGGGGCGGGGATTCGGCCGCCCCGATCTGCGGACTCTTCCGCATTCGTCTGCGGATCGAACACGGGTTCGCCAAGCTGGCCGCCATGGATTCGGGGAGGCAAGATGAGTGTCATGAGCATCGGGGAGTGGACGCCGCCGGACCGGCCGTTGACGGCGGACGACTTGGTGCGCATGCCCGACGACGGCAGGCGCTACGAGCTGGTCGACGGGCGGCTTGACGTGTCGCCCGCACCGGTCAGCGACCATTCCACGGTCGAACACCGTGTCAGCTGGTGGCTTGAGGCCAATGCCCCCAAGGGCATGCGGGTCTTCGGCGCCGTCGGGATCAACCTGAACGGGGACCGGACCCACCACCGGATCCCCGACTCGGCGGTCGTCCGAAGCAAGGACTTCGAACGCCCCTACCTCACGCGCCCCCCGCTTCTGGTGGTCGAGGTGCTGTCACCGGAGAGCGCATTGCGCGACTTCAACACCAAGCGGAGGGAGTACGCCCGGTTCGGGATCCCGTCCTACTGGGTCGTCAGCCCGTCCCAGGAGCAGCCGGGGATCGTCGAGTACCGCCTCGCAGGCGACGCCTATGAGGAGAGGTCGATCGTCTACGGGACGGACCTGTTCACCACTGAGGAGCCGTTCGGCGTGTCGCTCGTACCCCATTGGCTCGTCGCCGACGATGACGACTGGAAGGACCACGTCGGCGGCCCCGCCTCAAACGGGGCCGCCGACTGACGGTGCACCGACGGTGCGGGGGCGCGGCTCAGCCCACCTTGGCCGCGCCCTTGCCGTCCATGGCCTTCAGCAGGGCGTCCACGTCGCGGGTGCACCCGCCGCAGCCGGTGGTGGCGCGGGTGGCCTGGGCGATCGCCGGGCGGGTGCGGGCCCCGTCCAGCCAGGCCTGCTCGATGTCGGTGCGGGTGACCGCGTTGCACCGGCACACGTGCGCCTCGCGGCCGCCCGCGCTCCCCTCCCCCTCGGCGCCGGCCTCCTCGGGCCGGCCCTGCAGCAGCCCCAGCCGGTCCTCGGGGACGGCCGCCCCCTCGTCGAACAGCCGCGACACCTCGGGCGAGGCCTCGGGGAACCCCAGCAGCACCGCCCCGCTGACCCGCCCGCCGGCCACGTTGAGCTTGGCGTAGCGGCGCTTGGCGGGGTCGCTGACCACCACCGACTCGGTTCCGGGCTCGGCGGCCTCGTCGTCGGTGGCGCCCATGGCGGTCAGGTCGATGCCCTGGGCCTTGAGCCGGGTGACCGGCCGCGCCCCGGTGTAGCGGGCCGCCGGGTCGGCGCCGGTGAGCAGGTCGGCCAGGACGCGGGCCTGCTCGTAGCCGGGCTGGACCAGCCCCGCTCCCCCGCCGGGGTGGGATGCGCAGTCGCCGATGGCGTGGATGCGCGGTTCGCTGGAGGCCAGCCGGTCGTCGACCACCACCCCGTGCTCGACCTTGACGCCCGCCTTGTCGGCCAGCTCCACGGCCGGGCGCACCCCCGCCGTCACCACGATGGCGTCGCCCGCCAGCACGGTGCCGTCGTCGAGCACCAGGCCGCTGCCGGGCGCCCACCGGTCGGCGACCCGCCAGGCGTGCACCCGCACCCCCAGGTCCTCGTAGGCCCGGGCCAGCACCTGGGCGCAGGCGCGGTCGATCTGGCGGCGCATGATCCAGGGGGCCGCCTCCACCACCGCGACCCGCACCCCCGCGCCGGTCAGCGCCCGGGCGGTCTCCAGCCCGAGCACGCCCCCGCCCAGCACCACGGCCGGGGCGCCGGGACGCACCAGGTGGGCCAGGCGGCGCTGGTCGGCCAGGTCGCGCAGGGCGGTCACGCCCTCGGCGGGGGTGCCGTCGGCGGCGGCCAGGCCGCGCAGCGGGGGCAGGGCGGCCCGGGCGCCGGTGGCCAGCACCAGTTCGTCGTAGTCCAGCCGCTCGCCGGTGTCCAGGTCGACGGTGCGCTCGCGGGGGTCGATGCCGGTGGCGGCGGTGCCGCGCAGCCGGGTGATGCCCGCGGTCTGGGGCTCGGGCAGGGCGATGTCGCGGGGGGCGTAGGCCCCGTCGATCAGCCCCGGCAGCAGGACGCGGTTGTAGGCCGGGCCGGGCTCGGCCCCCACGAGGGTCACGCGGACGCGCCGCCCGTCGGGGTCGCGGCGGGCGGCCTCTTCGGCGAAGCGCGCCCCGGTCATACCGTTGCCGACCACGACGATGCGGCGGGCGGGAAGGGTGCTGCGGCGGGTCACGGGTCGAACCTCCAGGGCGGGGACGGCGTTCGCGGAGCGGGGGCGCCGGGCGCGGCGAGGGGGCGGGGCCGCGCCCGGCGGGTCAGTCGGGGGCGGCGGCCCCGGCGGCCGCGGGCGCCGCTCCGGCCGGGGACGGGCCGGGCGCCGCGGGTTCGATACGGGCGGCCGCGACCTTGAACTCGGGCATCCGGCTGAGGGGGTCCAGGGCGGGGTTGGTCAGGTCGTTGGCGGTCTGGTCCCCGCCGAAGTGGAAGGGCACGAACACCGTGTCCCGCCGCGCCGTGGGCACCAGGCGCACCCGGGCGAGCATGGTGCCGCGGCGGGCGGTCAGGCGCGCCCACTCCCCCGGGGCCAGCCCGTGCTCGGCGGCGGTGTCGGGGTGGACCTCCACCCACGCCTGCGGGTCCGCGGCGGCCAGCTCGCCGATGCGGCGGGTCTGGGCGCCCGACTGGTAGTGGCCCATCGTGCGGCCGGTGGTGACCACCAGGGGGTAGTCGGCGTCGGCCTGCTCGGCGGCGGGGGTGTGGCCCACCGGGCGGAACCGGGCCCGCCCGTCGGGGTGGGCGAAGCCCTCCAGGAACAGGCGCGGGGTGGAGGCGCCCGGGGCGGGGGCGGGCCAGTGCACCGCCTCGCCGTCCTCCAGGCGCTGGGCGCTCACCCCGCCGTAGTCGGCGGCGCCGCCGGCGCTGGCGCGGCCCAGTTCGGCCAGGACCGCGTCGGGGTCGCTGGGGAAGCGGCCGGCGGGCTGGCCCAGGCGCTCGGCCAGGCCGGCCAGGACCTCCAGGTCGGTGCGCACCCCCGGCGGCGGCGCCAGGGCCCTGCGGCGGCGCAGGACGCGCCCCTCCAGGTTGGTCATGGTGCCCTCCTCCTCGGCCCACTGGGCCACCGGCAGCACCACGTCGGCCCGCGCGGCGGTCTCCGACATCACGAAGTCGGCGACCACCAGCAGGTCGAGGGAGTCCAGGCGCTCGCGGACGCCGGCGGCGGCGGGGGCCGAGACGGCCGGGTTGGAGCCGAAGACCAGCAGCCCCTTGGGGCCCGAGGGGGTGCCCAGGGAGTCCAGGAGCTCGTAGGCGCTGACCCCGGCGCCGGGGATGTCGGCCTCGTCCACCCCCCACACGCCGGCGACGTGCTCGCGGGCGGCCGCATCGGTGATCATGCGGTAGCCGGGCAGCTGGTCGGCCTTCTGGCCGTGCTCGCGCCCGCCCTGGCCGTTGCCCTGCCCGGTCAGGCAGCCCCACCCCGAGCCCTGGCGGCCCGGCAGGCCCAGGGCCAGGGCCAGGTTGATCCAGGCCGAGGCGCTGTCGGTGCCCTTGGCGTGCTGCTCGGTGCCGCGGCCGGTGAGCACGTAGGCGCCCTGGTCGGCGGCGGCGGTGCCCAGCAGGCGGGCGGCGGCGCGGATCCGGGAGGCGCTCACCCCGGTCTGCAGCTCGGTGCGCTCGGGCCACCAGGCGGCGGCCTGCTCCCAGGCCGCCTCGAAGCCGGCGGTGCGCCCGGCGATGTAGCCGGTGTCGAGCAGGCCCTCCAGCCGGGCGGCGTGCAGCAGGCCCAGCGCCAGCGCGGTGTCGGTGCCGGGCCGGGGGGCCAGGTGCAGGCCGCCGCCGTCCAGGGCGGCCTGGGCGGTGGCGGTGCGGCGCGGGTCGACGACCACCAGGGCGGGCGCCGTCAGGTGGCCCATCAGCGGCGGCATGGTCTCGGCGGGGTTGGCACCGGCCAGCAGCACCGCGCCGGCCCCCGACAGGTCGGACACCGGGAAGGGCAGGCCGCGGTCCAGGCCGAAGGCGCGCACCGCGGCCGCGGCGGCCGAGGACATGCAGAACCGGCCGTTGTAGTCGATCATGCGGCTGCCCAGGGCCAGGCGGGTGAACTTGCCCAGCAGGTAGGACTTCTCGTTGGTCAGGCCCCCGGCGCCGAACACCCCCACCCCGTCGGGGCCGTGCTCGGCCTGCAGGGCCCCGACGCGCTCGGCGACCAGGTCCAGTGCCTGCTCCCAGGTCGCCTCGGCGAGTTCGCCGCCGCGGCGCACCAGCGGGGTCCCCAGGCGCTCGGGCGAGGTCAGCAGCTCGCCGGCGGTCCACCCCTTGCGGCACAGCCCGCCGCGGTTGACCGGGAAGTCCCGGGGCCGGGTCGCCCAGCCCCCCTGGCCGTCGGGTTCGACGAACATCGCGCACTGCAGGGCGCAGTAGGGGCAGTGCGTGGCCGTGGCGCCCCGGCCGGCGGGGCTCACCGGGCCACCTGCGCGGCCGGGTCGGGCCCGGAGGAGGCGTCTGTGCCGGCGCCCGTGTCGGGCCGCACCGCCGTGGGGCGGCGCAGGTACACGGCCCAGGTCACCGCGAAGCACACGAGGTAGAAGGCCAGGAAGGCGGTGTAGGCCGAGACCGCCCCGCCGGTGGAGGCGAAGGACTGGCGGAAGACGAGGTTGATGCCGACCCCGCCCATCGCGCCGACCGCGCCGACCAGGCCCAGGGCGGCCCCCGACACCCGCCGGAAGTGCTCCTCGGCCCGGCGCCGCGGGGTGCCGCGGGCGGCCAGGTCGGCCGCGCGGGCCGCGTAGATCGCCGGGATCATCTTGTAGGTGGAGCCGTTGCCGATGCCGGTGAGCACGAACAGCACGATGAAGGCGCCGGTGAACACCGCCAGCGACCCCGAGGCCGAGGCGGCGATGATCAGGCCGGTGCCGGCGGCCATGGCCGCGAAGTTCCACAGCGTCACCCGCGCCCCGCCGAACCGGTCGGCCATCAGCCCGCCGACCGGGCGGATCAGCGAGCCGATCAGCGGCCCGATGAAGGTGACCGCGGCCGCCTCCAGCGGGCTGCGCCCGAACTGGTTCTGCAGCAGCAGCCCGAAGGCGAAGGAGTAGCCGATGAAGGAGCCGAAGGTGCCGATGTAGAGCAGCGACATGATCCAGAAGTCGCGGTCCTTGGCGGCGGCGACCTGGGCGCCCACGTCGGCCCGGGCGGTGCCCAGGTTGTCCATGCGCGTCCAGGAGACGACGGCGGCCACCAGCAGCAGCGGGATGTACAGGCCGGCCAGCGCCCAGCCCCCGGCCACCCCGACGGCGGCGATCACGCCCAGCCCGGCCAGCTGCACCACGGCCACGCCGACGTTGCCGCCGCCGGCGTTGAGGCCCAGTGCCAGGCCCTTCTCGCGCTCGGGGAAGAAGAAGTTGATGTTGGCCATGGAGGAGGAGAAGTTGCCTCCGCCCACCCCGGCGGTGGCCGCCAGCAGCAGGAAGACCCAGAAGGGGGTGCCGGGGCTCTGGATGAGCACCACCGCGATGACGGTGGGCACCAGCAGGGTCAGCACCGACACGACGGTCCAGTTGCGCCCGCCCAGCATCGGCACGGCCAGGGTGTAGGGCACCCGCAGTACGGCCCCCACCAGGGAGACCACCGACACCAGCAGGAACTTCTGGGCCGGTGAGAAATCGAACCCGGTCTCGGGGACCATGAACAGGGTGAGCACCGACCAGATGCTCCATACGGAGAATCCCAGGTGCTCGGCGAAGACGGAGGCCCACAGGTTGCGCCGCGCGATGCGGCGGCCCTGGTCCTCCCAGAACTCGCGGTCCTCCGGATCCCAGTGGGCGATCCAGCGCCCACCGGGGCGGTGTGCGGTGTCTCGGCTCGTCACGGCGCTGCCTTCCGGTCGGTCTCGGGCAATCTTCGGCGTCGCCGTCGACGCTAGGAACCCGCCGTTGCCGGAACATGTCATGCCGTAACGCAGGGGAAACAGTGACCTCACCGGGGGCCGGACGCGGCGGTGAGGCCGGGTCCCGGGGCTTACCGGGGCGGTGCGCAGGCGGGGGCCGCGGAGCGCCGGATCCGCTCCCCTGCCTGCCGTTCGGCGGTGGGGGCCGTGCCGCAGGAGCGGGCCACGCCCTCGGAGGCGCGGTGCCCGGGGGCGATGGCGGCGGTGATGCACCTCACGCCGTCGGCGGCCTGCCGGCCGGTGCCCGCGATCCAGGCCAGGGCGGCGCTGGGGCCGCTGTCGCCGGGGGTGACGGTGGCCTGCACCGTTCCGGCGGGTTCGGGGTCGCCGATGATCCGGTTCAGCCGGGCATGGCCCGGCTCCCCGGGGCCGGCGAGCATGGCGGTGTAGCGGCGGCGCAGCTCGGCCGGGGTGGGCGGCGCGCCGCCGATGCGGTGGTAGAGCCGGGGGTCGGCCAGGACCGCGGCCATGGGCGCGGCGTGGTCGGTGCGCAGTGGCCCCAGCAGCAGCCGCTCGGTGGCGATGGGTTCGGCGATCAGGCTCACGGTGGCCCAGCATGCGCGCGGGCCGCTTCGGCGGCAAGGGCCCGCGGCCGACCCGGGCCGTGGAAAACCCGTTGCCCGGCCGTGCGGGGCGGCGGAACGATCGGCCCATGCCCGGATTCCCCGAGCCGCCGCTGTCCCCGCCGGTGATCGAGCCGGAGGGCGGCGGCCTGGTGCTGCGCCCCTGGAGGGACGGCGACCGGCACATGCTGCGCGAGGCCGCCGTCGACCCCGCACTGGTCGACATCGGCGGTGTGCCCCGGCTCTCCTCCGAGCAGGCGGCGATGGGGTTCATCGCCCACCAGCGCCGCCTGGCCCGGGAGGGCGTGGGGTACCCGCTGGTCGTGGACGGGCACGGCGCGGCGGTGGGGGCGGTCGGGCTGTGGCGGGACCGGATGGACGCCGGGCGGGCGTCGGCGGGCTATTGGCTGCTGCCCGCCGCCCGGGGCCGGGGCCTGGCCTCGCGCGCCGTGGCGGCCCTGGCCCGGTGGGGCCTGGAGGAGCTGGGGCTGGCCCGGGTCGAGCTGCACATCGAGCCGTGGAACACCGCCTCCCTGCGCGTGGCCGAGCGTGCGGGCTTCGAGCGCGAGGGCCTGCTGCGCAGCTACCTGGAGCTCAACGGCCGCCGCCGCGACCTGGTGGTGTGGTCCGTGGTCGCCGCGCGGTGCACACCGTGATGCGTACCGGTCGACGCTCCCTTCACGGCTACTGCGCGAGTGACGGTCACCGTTCCCCAGGTCGTCGCGGACAAGGTGGAGAACGTGGCCGCCGAGCAGGGCGTCAGCGTGTCCTCCTACATCTGCCAGGCCATGATCGACCGGATGGCGGCCGACACCGCGGACGTCCTGGCGGAGTACGGGGCGCCGGGAGGCGGAGGAGCGCGAGGACGGCCGGCTGCGTACATGAGGGCGACGTCTACCGGATCGACCGCCGCCGCCGGAGCGAGGTCGTCGTCCTCGCCGGCGGAGCGCTGGAATACGGGTCCTCCCCCTTTATTGCGGTGATCCCCGGCGTCGACGGCCTCGGCGAGAAGGAGACCTTGTTCGCCGCTCGCATCAGCGGACCGGTCAGCGGAGTGGTGCTCGTACTGGACATGGAACCCGTCCACCGCGGACTCCTCGAAGAAGGAGAGCTGCTCGGTTCCATCTCGCCGGACGAACTCGACGCCGTGAAGTCCCTCTTGCGCATCGCCCACGACCTCGGCGCCCCCTGAGGGCCGAAGGCCGCGAGCCGGGGCGCCGCCTGCTCCTAGACGAAGGTGCGCAGGTCCAGCGGGGTCAGGTCCGGGACGGGCGGGAGGGGCTCGTGCTCGGGTGCCGCCTCGAAGGCCTGGACCACGAAGGCGGCGAAGCGCCGTGAGGCCGCCAGGCGGGCCGGGGCCGAGGCGGCGTGGACGCCGCGGTGGGCCATGAGCATCAGGAGCAGGTCCTCCACCGCGAAGTCGGGGCGCAGCCGCCCGGCGGCCTTGGCCCGCCGCGCCAGCTCGGCCAGGCACGCCAGCGCGTGGCCGCGCTCCTGGGCGAAGTCGACGGACCCGGGATAGGCCGCCAGGAAGGCGTCGGTGAACCCGCGGTCGCGCGCGTGCAGCTCGCAGATCCGCTCGATCAGCCGGCGGAGACCGCGCCAGGGGTCGGGGTCGGCCCGCGCCTCGTCCAGGTGGGCGCGGCACCGGCGGGTCTGCTCGGCGAAGGCCTCGGTGGCCAGGTTCTGCTTGGTCGGGAAGCGCCGGTACAGCGTGGCGGGGCTGACCCCGGCGCGCCGGGCCACCTCCCGCATGGGCACCTCCAGCCCCTCGGAGGCGAACAGCGCGCGGGCGGCCGCCAGGATGCGCTCGCGGTTGTCCCGCGCATCGGAGCGCAGGTTGTGAGGCAATCGCTCGGTCACCCTTTTCACTTTAGACAAGTGGACGGGGGCGTCCGCTTAGCGTTCCGGGGGTGGAGGCCTGCGGGGCCGTCTTCGCGGCCCGCCGTCCGTCCTCCCGTGTTCCCATCGGTCCCGATTTCTCCAGGAGACGGCGATGAAAGCGGTCGCGATCCAGCGGTTCGGAGCCCCCGAGGGCCTGGCGGTCATCGACCTGCCCGAGCCGCGCCCGGCGCAGGGACAGGTCCTGGTCTGCGTCGAGGCCGCAGGCGTCGGCGGGCTCGACGCCCTGGCCGTGCGCGGAGACCTCGCCGGCTACGGCCTCAGGGAGGGCCACGTCCCCGGCAGCGAGGTGGCCGGCACCGTGGCCGCGGTCGGGCAGGGCGTGGACGCCTCCTGGGTCGGCCGCCGCGTCTGGGCGCTCACCGGCAGGGGCGGCGGGTACGCCGAGCAGGCCCTGGCCGCGGAGGAGGAGGTCGTGCCCCTGCCGCCGGGGCTGTCGGCGGCCGGCGCGGTCACCCTGGGCGGGTCGGGGGCGGTGGCCCACTTCGGCCTGGCCCGCGCCGGTCTGGCCCCTGGCGCCTCGGTGCTGGTGCGCGGCGCGTCGGGGAGCATCGGGATCGCGGCGGTGCAGTTGGCGGCCCGCGCCGGTGCCGCGTCGGTGGCGGTGACCGCCTCCTCCGCCGAGCGCGGTGCACGGCTGCGGGAGCTGGGCGCCACCAGTGTCCTGGACCGCTCCGGCGCCGGGGAGGGGCCCACGGGGTTCGACGCCGTCGTCGACGTGGTGGCCGGCCCGGACCTGCCCTCCTTCCTGGCCCGGCTCAACCCCAACGGGCGCCTGGTGGCCGTGGGCATCGTCGGCGGCATGCCGCCGACGGACTTCGGCTCCGCGCTCATCAGCGGGTTCCTCAAATCGGTCTCGTACGCGTCGCTGAGCCTGGACACCGTGCCCGCGGCCGAGCGGGGCCGGGTGGCGGCCGGCCAGTTCGCCGACGCGGTCCGCGGGGAGCTGCGCACGGTCGTGCACGAGGAGATGCCCCTGGAGCAGGCGGTCCGGGCCCACACCGCGATGGCGGCCGGCGAGGTGTTCGGCCGGGTCGTGCTCCGGCCGTAGCCCCGGGGCCCTGCCGTGCAGCGGGCGGCACCGGGGCGCGGACGCCATGAGGGCGGGGCCAGGACCGCCGACCCTCTGACCACCTCAGCAACGCCGGGGGTCTTCGACGGCTCCCCGTGGTGTCTGTGCCCTTGCCCTGGGCACGGCACCACCCGCCCCCCGGGCCCCGCAGAAAGGCTGCGGGGCCTTAGAAGAACTCGTCCAGCAGCCGGTAGAACGCCAGCCGGTCGGGGTCGATCAGGTGGTCGCCGTAGTGGTGGGCGAAGGCGCGGGCGAAGTTCGGGCCCCAGGCCGGGGCGCCGTCCAGGTCGCGCAGGGCCACGGCCAGGTCCAGGTGGCGGTCGGCCCGGCCGAGGCGCCCGGTGTCCACCACGCCCGTCCACTCCAGTGTCGCCGGGTCCACCAGCGCATTGTCGGGGGTCAGGTCGCCGTGGCAGACCACCCGGTCCGGCCCGGGCTCGGAGGGCGCGGTCCGCTCCAGCTCGGCCAAGGCCTGCCCGGGGGCGGTCCCGGCACGCTCGGCGTCGAAGTCGCCCGCCTCGACCAGGTTCCGCCGCACGCGCTCGCGGGCCTGGGGCACCGTGTGGTCGAGGCCGCGCTCGAAGGGGCACTCGGCGGCCGGCAGGTCGTGCAGGCGCCGCGCCAGCCGGGCGAAGGCCGCCACGACCGGGGCGCGCAGGTGCGCCGGCCACTCCCCTGACACCGGTCGGCCCGGGACCGCCCGGGAGACCAGCCACCCCGTGCCGTCGTCCTCGCCGGACTCGACCGGTTCGGGGGCGGCCACCCCCTGGGACCGCAGCCATTCGGCGCGCTCGGCCTCGGCGCGCAGGGCGGCCGGGTCGGCGCCGATCTTCACGTACAGGCCCCCGCGCCCCGACAGGTGCCACACCCGGTCCCCGGAGGCCCCGGACGACACCGGGGTCCAGCGGTGGAGCAGGTGGCGGCGGCGCAGCCGGCGGCGGACGGAGTCGGTCACCCCGGCAACACTACCGGGCGCCGGAGATCGGGCCGGGCGCAGCGATGAGTTCGGCGCACGGCCCGGGTCTGAAGGGGTGAAGGCGGCGCCCGGCCCGGCGCCGCCGCTCGCGGAAAGGACACCGGCCGATGACCACCACCCCCTCCCCGGAGGCCCCGGCCCCCGGCGGGCGCGTCACCGCCAACGGCGTGGACATGTACTACGAGGTGCACGGGCAGGGCGACCCGCTGGTGCTGCTGCACGGGGCCCTGACGGGCATCGGGTCCGGCTTCGGGGCGCTCCTGCCCGAGCTGGCGCGGCAGCGGCGGGTCATCGCGGTGGAGATGCAGGCGCACGGCCGCACCCCCGACATCGACCGCCCGCTGCGCGTGGAGCACCTGGCCCGGGACATCGCCGCCCTCATCGGCGAGCTGGGGCTGGGGCGGGTGGACGTGCTGGGCTACAGCATGGGCGCGGGCGTGGCCCTCCAGCTCGCCCTCGACCGCCCGGGGCTCGTGCGCCGGCTGGTGCTGGTGTCCATGGCCTTTCACTCCGAGGGCATGTACCCCGAGGTCGTGCAGGGCATCGAGCACCTGTCGCCGCAGGACCTGGAGGGCACCCCCTTCCACGAGGAGTACACGGCCCTGGCTCCCGACCCCGGCGGCTGGGCGGCACTGGTGGAGCGCGTCAAGGACATGGACGCCCCCGGCAACGCCCCGGAGTGGACGCGCGGGCAGGTGCGCTCGGTGGCGGCCCCCGTCCTGCTGGTGACGGGCGACGCCGACATCGTGCGCCCCGAGCACGCCGCCGAGATGTTCCGCCTGCTGGGCGGGGGCGTGCCCGGAGACCTGGCCGGGCTGCCCGACGCCCGGCTGGCCGTCCTCCCCGGCACCACCCACACCGGTGCCGTGCACCGCGAACGCTACCTGGCCCCGATGGTCGCGGAGTTCCTGGCCGCCGCCTGACCTGCGACGCCGCCCCCGCCGGCGTCGCCCCCTTCGACACGAGTACTGGCAGGAGAGCAACGATGGAATTCGCCACCTCACGCGACGGCACCCGTATCGCCTACGAACGCCGGGGCTCGGGGCCGGCGCTGATCCTGGTCGACGGAGCCCTGGGCCACCGGGCGTTCAACCCCTTGGGGGCGGCGCTGGCCGACCTGCTCCAGGACTCGGCGACCGTCTACACCTACGACCGGCGCGGCCGCGGCGACAGCGGGGACAGCGCCCCCTACGCCGTCGGGCGCGAGGTCGAGGACCTGGACGCGCTGGTGCACGCCGCCGGCGGGCGGGCGCGCCTGTTCGGCCTGTCCTCGGGCGCGGTGCTGGCGCTGGAGGCCGCCGCGCACGGGCTGGCGGTGGAGGCGCTGGCGCTGTACGAGCCGCCGTTCATCGTGGACGCCTCCCGTCCGCCGCTGCCGCCGGACTACGCGGTCCGGGTGGGGGCGCTGGCGGCCCAGGGGCGCCGGGCCGAGGCGGTGGAGTACTTCATGACCGCCGCGGTGGGCCTGCCCTCCGAGTTCCTGGCGCCCATGCGCGAGGACCCCTCCTTCGCGCAGATGGAGCAGGTGGCCCACACCCTGGCCTATGACGCCGCGGTGATGGGCGGCACCATGTCCGGGGTGCCGCTGCCGGCGCACCGCTGGGCCGCGGTGCGGGCGCCGGTGCTGGTGGCCGACGGCGGCAAGAGCGAGCACTTCTTCGCCGACGCCGCCGACGCCCTGGCCGCGGTCCTGCACGACGTGCGCCGCACCACCCTGCAGGGGCAGGGCCACGACGTGGACCCCCGGGTGCTGGCCCCGGTCCTGCGGGACTTCTTCGGGCGCTGAGCAGGCCGGGGCGGGGCCGCGGCCCCGCCCCGCCGCTCAAGGCGCGCTGGCCGGGTCGGCGGGCTCGCCGGTGCGCCGGGCCTGCCGCGCCCGCCGCAGCGCACCGGCGGCCACCCCGTGGCGGGGGGCGAACAGGTAGGCCAGGGCGAAGGCGCAGGCCTGCACCGCCACGACCGCCCCGCCGGTGGCCGCGTCCAGGTGGAAGCTCAGGTAGGTGCCCAGCACCGAGGCGGTCACCGCGACCGCCACCGCGATGGCCAGCATGCGCTCGAAGCGGTCGGTGAGCAGGTAGGCGGTGGCACCGGGGACGATGACCATGGCCACCACCAGGATGATGCCCACGGCCTGCAGGGCCACCACGACGGTGACCGCCAGCAGGCCCAGCAGCAGCGCCTCCAGGCGGCGCGGGTTCAGGCCGATGGCGTGGGCGTGCACCCGGTCGAAGGCGTACAGGGTCAGGTCGCGGTGCTTGACCAGCACCACCGCGAGCACCACGGCGCCGGCCGCCAGCACCTGGGCGATGTCGGCGTCGGAGACCCCCAGGACGTTGCCGAACAGGATGTGCATCAGGTCGGTCTGGCTGGGGATCTTGGAGACCAGCAGCACGCCCACGGCGAACAGGGCGGTGAAGACCACCCCGATGGCGGCGTCCTCCTTGACCCGCGAGGTGCGGTTGACCACCCCGATCAGGGCGACCGACCCGGCGCCGAAGACCAGCGCCCCCACCGCGAAGGGCAGGCCCAGCAGGTAGGACAGGACCACGCCGGGCAGCACGGCGTGGGAGACCGCGTCGCCCATCAGCGACCAGCCGATCAGCGTCATCCAGCAGGACAGCACCGCGCACACCGCCCCGGCGACCACGCTGACCAGCATGGCGCGCCACATGAAGTCGAACTGCAGCGGCACGGTGAACCACTGGACCAGGGCGTTCAGCGCCTCCATGCCGCCTCCTGCCCGTCGTGGCGCGGTCGGGCCGAGGCCCCGGGGGCGGTGATGCCGAAGACCTCGGCCAGGCGCTCGGGGGTGAGCACCTGCTCGGGGGCGCCCTCGGCGAGCACGCGGCGCTGCAAGAGCACCGCGCGGTCGCACAGCTCGCCGGCGCCGGCCAGGTCGTGGGTGGACACCAGCAGGGTGCGGCCCTCTTCGCGCATGCCGTGCAGGACCTCGGTGATGGTGGCCTCCGAGCCCTTGTCGACGCCGGCGAAGGGCTCGTCGAGCAGGAACAGGTCGGCGCCCTGGGCGATGCCGCGGGCCACGAAGGCGCGCTTGCGCTGGCCGCCGGACAGGGCGCCGACCTGGCGGTGGGCCAGGTGGCTCAGGCCGGTGCGCTCCAGGGCCTCGGCGACGGCCCGGCGGTCGGCGGCGCGGGGGCGGCGCATGGGGCCCATGTGGCCGTAGCGGCCCATCATGACCACGTCGACGACCCGGACGGGGAAGGAGTGGTCGATGCGCTCGCTCTGCGGGACGTAGGCCACCAGGCCCGCCTTGCGGGCGCGGTCGGGGGTGCGGCCGTGCAGCAGCACCTGCCCACCGGCCAGGGGCACCAGCCCGATGAGGGCGGAGAAGAGGGTGGACTTGCCCGAGCCGTTGGCGCCCAGCAGGGCGCAGACGGTGCCGGACTCCACGCGCAGGTCGGCGGCGTCCAGGGCGAGCACGTCGCCGTAGCGGACGGTCAGGCCGCGGGCGTCGATGGCCGGGTGGCCCGTGGCAGGGGCCTCGGGCGCGCGGGCGGGCGCGGTCACGGTGCGTCCTCCTCGGGGTCGGCTTCGGGCTCTTCGCCGGTCAGGCCTTCGACGATGGTGCGGGCGTCGTGGCGGAGCAGGTCCAGGTAGGTGGGCACGGGGCCGTCGGGCTCGGACAGCGAGTCGACGTAGAGGTCCCCGGCGAAGCGGGCGCCGCTCTCCTGGGCGACCTGGCGCTGGGCCTTGTCGTTGACGGTGGTCTCGCAGAAGACGGCGGGCACCTCGTTGTCGCGGACGAACTCCACGGCCGAGGCGATCTGGCGGGGGGTGCCCTGGGAGTCGGCGTTGACCGGCCACAGGTACTTCTCGCGCAGGCCGGTGTCGCGGGCCAGGTAGGAGAAGGCGCCCTCGCAGGTGACCAGGGCGCGCGCCCCCTCGGGCAGGGCGTTGAGCTCGGTCTCCAGGTAGTCGCCGACCTCGGCGACCTCGGCGGTGTAGGCCTCGGCGTTGGCGGCGTAGTCCTCGGCGTGGCCGGGGTCGAGCTCGGAGAGGGCGTCGCGGATGTTGGCGATGTAGACGGCGGCGTTGTCGGGCGACATCCAGGCGTGCGGGTTGGCGCGGCCCTCGTACTCGCCGGCGGCGATGGGGATGGTCTCCACGCCCTCGGTCAGGGTGGCGGTGGGGGCGTCGATGCGGTCGGTGAACTGGGAGAACCAGGCCTCCAGGCCCAGTCCGTTGTCCAGGATCAGGTCGGCGTCCTGGGCGCGGACCAGGTCCTCGGGGGTGGGCTCGTAGCCGTGGATCTCGGCGCCGGGGCGGGTGACGGAGGCGACCTCCAGGTGATCGCCGGCGACGTTGCGGGCCATGTCGGCCATGACGGTGAAGGTGGTCAGCACCTTGGGGCGGCCGTCGCCCCCGTCGTCGGCGGGGGCGGCCGAGCATGCGGCGGCGCTGAGCAGCGCGGCGGCGAGCCAGGCGGCACCCCAGGGGCGGAGTGAGGGCCGGCTACGGCAAATGTTCGGCATGCCTAACTTCTATCACAGGTGGACTGAACTAGGTGTTTCGGTCCGTATACCTTCCCCATTGCACCCCCACCGCGGCCCGGCGGCAGGGTTCCGGGTGTCAGGTCCCCCGGGAGGGCCGGGCGTTCCTCGTGTCCTCTGCCGCACGGCACGACGAACGCGGTTCCGGGGTCCCGCCCCTTTTCCTCCCCGCGGCGGACCGGTGGAGCAGACAAGGGCGGCGACCGGACGGCTCGCGGGCCCAGGAGGCGTTCATGGACGGCCGCCCGCTCGTCCGTGAACGGCTGCTCGTCGAAGGCCCTGGGGTGTGCGCGGGGCGCGGGGACGGGTGAGCGGGGCGTCGGCCTNGCCGCCGGGGGCCGCCGATCTAGGCTGGCCTGGCCGAGGGCGAGGCCCCGCGGGGCACCGACGACGGGAGGAGCCGACGATGGCCGAGACCGCCGCGTACGCGGTCCTGGACCGGGCGCTGGACGAGGCCGCCGGGATCAACGCCTTCTTCGAGGTGGTGCGCGCCCCCGCCGGACAGGTGCGGCCGGCGGCCGACCTGTGGACCGACGGCGCCTTCCTCGCCTCCCGGATCGCCGCGGTCCGCGAGCGCCTGGCCGGGCGGGCCGGCCGCCACCTCGACGACGTCGAACCGCGTGTAGCCGCCTCCATCTTCTTCCAGGGCATCGCCTCCCGGGTGCTCTCCCCGGCCGCCGCGGCCGCGCTGGCCGGCGGCGTGGTGCCCGATCAGCGGGCGCTGGGCTGGTACACGGAGGGGGCGGGCCTGCTCCTGGCACGCACCGGCGGCCCAGGGGTGCCCGTCGGCCCGGAGCCCGGCGCGGCCGCTGACGGCCTGGCCGAGCACGTGCTTCAGGGCATGCTCGCGCCCCTGGCGGGGGCGGTGCGCGCGCAGGTGAAGGTGGCGCCGCGGCTGCTGTGGGGCAACGCCGCCTCCTCCCTGGGCGGCACGGTCGCGGCCCTGGCCTCGGCCCGCCCCGGGCTGGCCGGCGCGGCCGCCGGGCTCGGCGCGGCGCTGATGGCCCGCCCGCCGCTGGAGGGCCTGGGCGGGCCCGGCCGGCCCGGCGCGACGATGGCCGACTCCTTCCGGCGCAGCACCTGCTGCCTCTACTACCGCATCCCGGGCTGCGGCACGTGCGGCGACTGCGCCCTCGCGGGGCGCTGACCCCCGAGGGCCGACGCGCAGGGTCCGGGCAGGGAGGCCGCTGTCCATGCACCCGTGGGACCGGTTGTCGATTGTGTCGATTGTGCGGGTTTGAACCTCACGCAGCGTGAGGCCCTAGCGTCATCGGCGACACAGGAACGGGGCGCCGGAGCGGCGCGGACGCGAACGGGGGCGGGCATGGAGGGCGGAGGCCACGTGTGGAAGGTCGGCGAACTGGCCAGGGCGACCGGCCTGACGGTGCGGGCCCTGCACCACTACGACGGCATCGGTCTGGTGCGGCCCTCCGAGCGCACCGCCTCCGGGCACCGGCTCTACACCGAGGCGGACGTGCGTCTGCTCTACCGCGCATTGGCCCTGCGTGATCTGGGCCTGCCTCTGGAAGAGGTGCGCTCGGTCCTGCAGGGCGGGGGTCCGGGGCTGGACGAGCTTCTGACCGGGCAGTTGGCCCAGGTCGAGCGGCGCATCGCCGCCCTCGGGGGACTGCGCGGACGGTTGTCGGCGGTCCTGCAAGCGGCGCGCGGCGGTTCGGCGCCCGAATCCGAGCGCCTGATGCGCGTGATCGAAGGGATGAGCAGCGTGGACGAGACGGTGAGGGCCTACTTCGGCGAGGAGCGGCTGCGGGAGCTGCAGCGGCGCCGACACGAGCGCGGGGAGGAGGCGGTGGGCGCCGACATCGCCGCCTGGCCGGAGCTGATCGCGGCGGTGGGCCGGGCGGTGGAGGACGGAACCGACCCGGCCTCGGACGAGGGGCGGGAGCTGGCCCGCCGGTGGATGGCGCTGCTGGAGTCCTTCCACGGCGGCGACGACGGATTGAAGGAGTCGCTGTACCGGATGCGCGAGGGCAGGGCCGAGGAGATCACCGCCGGGCACGGCGGCCCGACGCAGGAGATGATCGACTTCGTCGCCAGGGCGAACGAGGCGCGGAACGCCGGGTAGGGCGCGGGCCGGGGCACTGCGGCGCCCCGGCCCGCGGTGGTCAGTCGTCGAAGAGCTCCTCGGCGGAGGAGACCGTGGCCGCGCGGCGGACCCAGGTGTCGAGGCGGTCGATGTCGGTGCACGAGGTGATGCGCTCGCGCGCGTCCTCGGTGACCTCGATGCCGCGGGCCCGGAGGAAGGTGATGATGTCGTCGGCCTTCCCCGCGGCCTTCCCCGCGGCCATCCCGGCGTCCCTGCCGTCCTGGAATGAGCGGCGGAAGAGCCGGGTCTTGTACTCGTAGGTTCCCGTTCCCATGATCTCCTCCAGGTACTTTCGCGCCGCACGCGGCAGCGCCGCCAGCACGTAATCAGAATACAGACTGGTCACCGACTGATCGATGGCCTCCAGGGCCGCCGGAAGGGCGTCCAGCGCGGCGCGGTCGCGCGCGTCGTTGTGGGCGGCCGCGATGATGGCCAGTTCCGGATGGGCCCGCGCCTGCTCAGGGTCGGTGATGGGCGCGACCGACCCCATGAGGAGCGGCACGGGCCGGACCTCGCCGCACCCCAGGTCGATCGGGGTGGCGCACCACTGGCAGACGCTCGCCTTCGGCACCAGCACCAGGAGCTTGACGGGGCACCTCAGGCGGGCACGGAGGGTGCTGACGTAGACGGGCCAGCTGAACTCCTTCTCCCCGTCCTTCTTCAGCTGGTTCTCGACGATGATCGCCATTTGCGGGACATCGTCCTCTTCGCACACGACCGCGGAGTCGATGCGGTATTCCGTCGCCGCGGTGGTCGTTGCGTCGCCCGATTCGCAACGCGTGCGGGAGTATTTCGGTACCGGCACCTGCTGGGCGGCTTCGAGGAGCTCTACGGCGACCTCGGGGCGGTGCCGGATGATGTCGAGGGGGAACTCGTGTTCGAGTGACGGCATGCGGAGAACATAGCGGAGGGGGCGGCGGCGCGAGAGGGGAAAGAGAGAACGCGGGGATTTGCGGAATTGTGCGGGCCGCCGCCCCTTGTCAGAGGGTCCGGGAAGAGATCAGCGGATCAATTCCTCGGCCAGGAGGTCCATCAGCAGACCGTCGTGGAATGTGCCGTCGTCGCCGCGCTCGTAGCGCCGCAGGACGCCCACGGGGCGGAAGCCGACCTTGATGTAGGCGCGGATCGCCGCGGTGTTGTCGGCCGCGGGGTCGATGGTCAGGCGGTGGTGGCCCTCCTCGTCGACCAGGTGGGCCGCCAGTGTGCGCACCGCATCGGTGCCCAGGCCCTTCCCGTGCACGGCGGGGGCCAGGTAGACGTCGATCCCGGCGTGCCGGTAGTCGGGGTCCTGTTCAGCCGCCCACTGGATCGCGCCGACGGTGCGGCCGTCGTACTCGACGGCCAGCGTACGGGTGTCGGGATCGGCCAGGTCCCGGGAGACCTCGGCGTCCATGTCCTCGGCCGCGCGCCACCAGGCCCGCACCTCGGGGGTGCGGCGGATGGCGGCCAGTGCGGGGACGTCGTCGTCGGTCGCGGGTCGCAGGGTGACGTAGGTACCACGCAGCACGGTCATGATCACCGAACCTATAGGGCCCCGCACCGCCGGGACAGAGCCGGGCCCGCGTTCCCGAGGGACACGGGGCACCCCGGAGGAATCCCCCGGGCGGGGCCGCCCCGTCCCCCTCGCGGGGGATCACCGGGGCGGGCGCGGAGCGCCAGGCTGGGCCCATGGACACCTCAGCGCGACTCACCGTTGCCGGCGGGTGGAGCATGGCGGCCATCGCGCTGCTGCACACCCTCTTCTTCCTCCCCCACCCCTACTGGGGGGAATGGTTCTCGGGCGAGCTGTGGAGCCACGGGACGTCCACGGAGTCGATGCTGGGCTTCTGGGCGCTGCCGGGCGGCTTCGTGGTCCCCTTGGCCGTGCTCGGCCTCCTCGTGGCCAGGACGGGGCGCCGCGGCGAAGCGGTGCCGGCCTACGCGGGATGGGCGATCGGCCTGTGGGCCCTGGGTTGCGCGGCGCTGGTCGGCCCCAGCGGGTTCCTGCTGGGGCTGGTGCCGGCGGGCCTGCTCATCGGCGCCGGCCTGGCGCGCCGGTCGGGCGACCGGCGCCGCGCAGCGGAGGCCTGGCGCGCCTAGCGCGCAGGGGCCGCTCGCCTGAGATGTGCGGTCCGCCCTTCCCGCCGGGAGGGCGGACCGCGCCCGTTGCACGGGAACGGGGCGGCAGGGGTCAGTCGGGCGCGATCCACAGCGCTTCGGCGGCCATCAGGCCCAGGGAGCGCTCGCAGGCGTCCTCCCCCGAGCCGATGCGCACGATGAGCGAGCCGCCGTAGGGCTGGCGCTCGACCACCTCCACGTGCATGCCGATGCCGATGCGCTGCTCGGACAGGTAGCGCAGCAGTTCGGGGTCGGTGTCGTTGACCCGGACGATGGTGCCGACCGCGCCGGCCTCGGCGTCCGAGAGCAGGCCGGTGGCGCGGTTGACCACCCGGCCGTCGCGGGTGGGGATGGGGTCGCCGTGCGGGTCGGCCACCGGGTCGCCCAGGCGGGCGGAGATGCGCTCGACGAACTTGTCGGAGACGACGTGCTCCAGCTCCTCGGCCTCGTCGTGCACCTCGTCCCAGGAGTAGCCCAGCGCCTCCACCAGGTAGGTCTCCAGCAGGCGGTGGCGGCGCAGCACCGCCAGCGCGGCCTTGGTCCCGGTCTCGGTCAGGCGCACCGACCCGTACCGGCGGTGGTCGACCAGGCCCAGGTCGCCGAGCTTGCGCAGCATCCCCGAGACCGAGGAGTTGGACACCGACAGCCGCTCGGCCATCGCCGAGATGGTGACCGGGCCGCTCCCCCTCTCCTGCAGGTCGTAGATGACCTTGACGTAGTCCTCGACCGAGGTGGACGGCCGCTCCGCCGGTACTGACTCCATGCCTTCAACGCTACCGTGAATCGCCTGTGCGCCCCGTTCCCGCGGCTCAGCGCGGTGGACGCGCTCCCTGAGGGGCCGCGGCGGTCAGGCCTCTCCGGGAGCGCGGCGGCGCTCCTCGCGCAGCAGGAGCAGCGCGGCCACGGTGGTCCACCCCAGCAGGCACACGATGGACGCGCGCTGGTACAGCCCGGCCAGGTCGACGAGGCCGGGGGCCTGCTCGAAGCCGGTGCCGGCGAGGACGAAGAAGACGACGCCCGCGACCGCGCTCAGCAGGGAGTAGGCGGCCGCGGCCCACCACCGTGCGCGCAGGGCGCGTACGCCGAAGACGACGCAGGCCACGGGGAGCCCGATGAAGACCAGCATCGAGAACGCGTCGTGGGCCACCCCCGCGGGGGTGTAGACGATCTCGTCGGGGCTGCCGGGCGGGTAGCCGCTGAGCGGGTCCCCGGGGAAGACCCCGGCGCCCGCCAGGCCCACCCCGGCGGCGCCGACCGCCCACGGGGCCGCGCCGGTGCGCCCGCCGACCGGCACCCGGCGCATCCCCGCGGCGAGGAGGACCAGCAGCCCCCCGGCCAGCAGGAAGTTCGCCGCCTGCACCCACCCGTCCCCGGTGAGGGCGAGCGAGCTGACCGGGTGGCGGAGCGGGTCGTAGTCGGGGCGCAGGGCGCCGGCGGCCGTGAACACCGCGACGAACAGGGGGCCGGCGGCCGCGCCGCCCACCAGGAGCCGGCGCGTCGGCGCGCCGCGCGGTACCGCCATCGGGGGCCTCCTCCCGTGGGCGCCGCCCCGCCGCCGACCGGGGCCGACGGATGGGCGTGTGCGCCGCATCGAAGGCCGACGCTACCGGTTGCGGCCCGCCTGGCCCCCACCGTCCCCCTGGCCGTTTCCGGACTGTTCGCTCAGCAGGTTCTCGATCCGGGCGAGCCGCTGTTCCAGGGCCCGGACCTGGCCCGCCGTCGCCGCGCGCTTGCCCTGGCGCAGCTCCACGAGCAGAGTGCCGTCCGGCTCCAGCATGACGCGCTCGGCGTCGCCCACCCCTGAACCGCCGTCCCGGCGCACCACCTGTTCGACGTCGGCCTTGCGCACCCCGAGCCGCCACATGGTGCGCCGGTCGTACCGGCCGTCGCGCACCAGGACGCTGGTCCGGCCCTCGAACAGCCGCCAGGCCCACCACCAGCGGGTGCGCAGCCGCACCATCGCCCAGTCGGCCGCCATGAGCACGACCGCGCCGACCACGCCCCCGGTGACCGAGAAGTCCTGGCCGATGACGGCGTTCTGCACCACGTTGGACAGCAGCAGGACCACGACCAGGTCCATGGTGTTGAGCTGGGCCAGGTCGCGCTTCCCGCCCAGCCGCAGAATCAGGTACAGGGCCAGGTACACCAGGACGGTCCGGACGGTCTTCTCGGCTGTGGGTATGTCGGGGACGAACATGTCGTGCCACATGGTGGGGCCCTCTCCGCTTCCGCCCNCGCGCGGCCCCCCGCCCCGCCGCGTCCGCTCCCATGCTGCCCGGCGGCGCCCCGGCGCATCGGCCGGACGCGCCGGGGCGGGCGCCCGTGCCTCTTTCGGACACCGGGAACCCCTGCGGCTGCGGGCCTCCCTGCCGCCGCTCCCCCCTCTTCTCCCAGGTCACAGGTGCACCTAAGGCACCATCTGCGCTAGTATTCGTACAGAAGTTCGATTTCGGCCCGTCTTCCCCGTCGTGTGCCGGTGTGAGCGCTCTGGGTGGTTCGCCGCCGGGGCCGCGCCGCGCCCGGGCCGCGCGCCCGTCCCGGGCGCCGATCCGCGAGGGGGAGGAGCGCGATGCCGGTGCGGCCGCGGGCGGAACGGGCACGAAGGGGGCACCCGTGACCGCGCCCGCCCCCTTCGTCCACCTGGACACGGCCTCCTCGGCCTCCATGCGCCACGGCACCTCCCACCCCGCCGCGCTGGTCGAACGCGCCGCCGAGCTGGGCATGGACATGCTCGCGCTGACCGACCGCGACGGCGTGTACGGTGCCGTGGCCCACCTCAAGGCCTGCCGCGACGCCGGCATCCGCCCGATCCTGGGGGTGAGCCTGGCGGTGGCCGCCCCCGGCGGCGGCCGCATCACCCTGCTGGCCCGCGGCGCCCGCGGCTGGGCCTCCCTGTGCCGCCTGGTCACCCGCGCCCACGCCGCCGCCGGAACCGACCCCTCGGCCGTGCCCGCGGTCTCCCCCGAGGCCGTCGCCGCCCACGCCGAGGGCCTGGTGGTCCTGCTCGGCCCCGGCTCCGACGTGGGGCAGGCCGTGGCCCGGGGCCACGGCCTGCGCGCCCTGAGGCTCCTGGAGGGCTGGCGCGCCGCCGCCGAGACCGCCGTCGAGGTCGTCGACCACCTGGGCCCCGGCCAGCGCCGCCGCGCGGCCGCCCTGCTGGCCCTGGCCCGCCGGAGCCGCACCCTTGCGGTCCTCGGCAACGCCGTGCGCTACCCCCGCCCCGAGGACGCCGAGGTCGCCCAGGTCATCGACCAGGCGCGCCGCTGGCTCCCCGGGGGCGGCCCGCCCGCCGAACCCGCCGGGACCCAGGCCTACCTCAAGGGCACCGCGGAGATGGCCGAGATCGCCGAGCGGGTCTGCGGGCCCGACCGCACCGAGGCCCGCCGCCTGCTCGCGCACACCCGCGCCCTGGCCGCCTCCTGCGCCCTGGACCCCGAGGCCGACCTGGGCCTGGGGCGGCCGCACATGCCCCGCGTACCCGGCGCCCGCGAGCGGCTCTGGCGCGCATGCGAGGAGGGCGTGGACCGGCTGGGCCTGCGCGGCGACGAGCGCGCCCGCTCCCGCCTGGCCGCGGAGCTGGAGATCATCGAGCGCAAGGGGTTCTCCCCCTACTTCCTGACCGTCGCCGACATCGCCGAGCGCATCCGCGCCCGCGGCATCCGCTGCTCCATCCGCGGCTCGGGCACCGGCAGCCTGGTCAACCACCTCATCGGCATCTCGGCGGTGGACCCCCTGGCCAACGGGCTGCTCATGGAGCGCTTCCTGTCGCACGGGCGCACGGGGCTGCCCGACATCGACCTGGACGTGGAGTCGGCCCGGCGCCTGGAGGCCTACGAGGCGGTGTTCGAGGGCTACCCCGGCGCCGCCTGCGTGTCGATGCTGGAGACCTACCGGGCCCGCAGCGCCGTCCGCGACGCGGGCGCGGCCATGGGGCTGCCGCCGCACGAGGTGGACGTGCTGGCCAAGGCCTTCCCCCGGATCCGCGCCCGGCAGATCCGCCAGGCCTGCGAGGACCTGCCCGAGCTGCGCACGGGACGGCTGGGCGCGCACCCGGCCCGCGCGCTGTTCCGCCTGGCCGAGCGGCTCGACGGGCTGCCCAGGCACGCGGCCCTGCACCCCTGCGGCATCGTCGTCTCGGACGGGACGCTGCGCGACCGGGCGCCGCTGCAGCCCAGCCGCACCGGCTTCGACATGGTCCAGTTCGACAAGGACGACGTGGAGGAGATGGGGCTGATCAAGCTCGACGTCATCGGGGTGCGCCTGCAGTCGGCCATGGCGCACTCCCTGGACGAGATCGAGCGCACCGGCGGGGAGCGGGCCGACATCGACGCGCTGCCCGACGGCGACCCGGCCACCTACGCCATGATCCGCTCCTCGGCCACCCTGGGCTGCTTCCAGATCGAGTCGCCGGGGCAGCGGGAGCTGGTGGGCAAGCTCAGGCCGAAGAACATGGGCGACCTGATCATCGACATCTCGCTGTTCCGCCCCGGGCCGGTGGGCAGCGACATGGTCGCCCCGTTCCTGGCCGCCCGCGAGGAGGCCGCCGAGGGGGGCGCGCCGGCCGGCCCCGACCTGGTCTCCCCGGTGCTGGCCGAGGTGCTGCGCGAGACCGGCGGGGTGGTCGTCTACCACGAGCAGGTGCTGATGGTGCTGCACCTGATGACCGGCTGCGGGCTGGACCAGGCCGAGGTGATGCGCCGCCGCCTGGGCACCGAGGAGGGGCGCGAGCAGGTGCGGGAGGTCTTCACCCGGATGGCGCTGGAGTGCGGCCGGCCCGGCGAGGAGGTCGAGCGCGCCTGGGAGATCCTGGCCTCGTTCGGCTCGTTCGGGTTCTGCAAGGCCCACGCCGCGGCGTTCGCCCTGCCCACCTACCAGTCGGCCTGGCTCAAGCGGCACCACCCGGCCGCCTTCTACGCCGGGATCCTCACCCACGAGCCGGGCATGTACCCCAAGCGCGCGATCATCGACGACGCCCGGCGGTTCGGGGTGCCGGTGCTGGGGGTGGACGTCGACCGGTCGGGGCGCGAGTGGCGGGCCGAGCCCACCCCGGACGGCCGGTGGGGGGTGCGGGCCTCGCTGGCCGACGTCAAGGGGATCTCCTCGGCCGAGATCGAGGCGGTCGTCGCCGGGGCGCCCTACGCCTCGCTGCGCGACTTCGTCTCCCGCGCGGCGGTCTCGCGTGACGTGCTGGACCGGCTGATCGAGGTCGGGGCGCTGGACCGGGTGGGCGCGGCCCCCGGCGCCGAGCGGTCCGGCCGCCGCGACCTGCTGCTGCGCGCCGGGGAGCTGGAGCGCGCGGGGCGGTCGGGCCCGGGCGGGGGCCAGCTGGG
Source organism: Nocardiopsis halophila DSM 44494 (assembly GCF_000341245.1). Lineage (GTDB taxonomy): Bacteria > Actinomycetota > Actinomycetes > Streptosporangiales > Streptosporangiaceae > Nocardiopsis_A > Nocardiopsis_A halophila. Next base: position 53,013 of record NZ_ANAD01000044.1, on the reverse strand, counting down.
GCTGGCGGTGGAGCCGGGGGCGGCGGCCCGGGAGGCGGGGCTGCCCGAGATGACCCCGGCCGAGGAGGTGCAGGCCGAGCTGCAGGTGCTGGGCTACGACGCGAGCCGGCACCTGCTGGACTGCTACGCCGAGGTGCTGGCCGCGCTGGCGGCCCGGCACGGGGCGGTGCGCGCCCGCGACCTGTCCCGGGCCCGGCACGGGGAGCAGGTGCTGGTCCTGGGGGTGAAGGTGGCCACCCAGACCCCTGCGGTGCGGTCGGGGCAGCGGATCATCTTCACCACCCTGGACGACGCCACGGGGCTGGTGGACCTGACCTTCTTCGAGTCGGTGCAGGACCGGTGCGCGGCGACGGTGTTCGGCTCCTGGCTGCTGGCGGTGCGCGGCCGGGTGCGCAGGGCGGGGTCGGGGCCGCCGACGGTGAACGCGGCCGAGGCCTTCGACCTGGAGGAGCTGGCCCGGCTCTGGCACGAGGAGGGGGCCGAGGCGATGGACGCCCACCTGCGGCGGCCGCACCGGAGCCGCCTGGCGGGCGTGGGCGGCAGGCGCGTGCGCTACGCGAGCGGGTTCGCGCTCACCCCCTACGCCGAGATCGCCCCCGCGGGCAGCGGAAGCGACTCGGCCCCGAGGAAGCTCTGGCACGCCAGCCCGGGCAGCACGGGAAGGTGAGACATGGAAAGACCGTACAGACGTCGTCCCCTGGCGCGAGGGTCCCACCGCGGAAGAGCCGGATCACCTTCGTAGCACGGGCGTGGCGCTGGGAGTCCTTACGCCGGTGTCCCTCCTCGTCTTCTCAGTGGTGGTGTCATGGGGCGCCTGGAAGGCGTTGTCGGCGCCGGAGCCGGAAGTGACCGTGGCCGTTGTCCGGCGGAGGCGTAGGATTCGGCGCGTGGACGTCTCTGCCTCCCGTCCCCGCGTCCTGGTGATCGGCCTGGACCCCTACCGGGTCCCCGGCCCTTGGGACCCCGAGCCGGTTGCCGAAGCGGTCCGAAGAGGGCTCGCCCGCTTCGCCGAACACGGCGTCGGCGTCCGGGCCTGCCTGCTGGGCCTGGAGGACGGAGACGAGGCGGAGCGCGTGGCACAGGCCGCCCGCGCGCTGCGCAACCACCCGTGGGAGTGCGTCGTCGTCGGAGGGGGCCTACGCACGCACGACGACCTGCTCGAACTGTTCGAGCAGGTGGTCGACCTGGTGCGGCGCCACGCCCCCGGCGCCGCGATCGCGTTCTCCTCGGCCCCGGAGGACACCTACGAGGCCGCCGCCCGCTGGATCGAGTGATACGCGCCGCCGTGCACGGTTCGTTCACCACTGGGGACCCCGCACGTGAGCCCCCGAGGTCGGTCAGGGGCGGCCTTGGAGCGCAAGGTGCACGGCCCCTGGGCCGTCCCCCTTGAGGGGTTCACGTGGCGTCCGCCGCAGGGCGCCGGGCCACGAACACGAGCTCGCGGCCCGGCCGGTCAGGCGCGCCACGGACCTCCTCCACCGTGAACCCCTGGGCGAGCAGGTCGTCCTCGACCTCCTGCCGCTCGCGGAAGCGCAGTGTCGAATCCGAGGTCAGGACCTGTCCGTCCGAGGCGAAGACGTAGGTCGTGCGGAACTCCACCAGCGGCAGGGCGACGCGGGTGGCCTCGATCCATGTCTCCACGGCACCGACGCCCTCGACGTCCACGACGCGGTGCGTCCACGCGCGCCTCCAACGCTCCCAGGCGCGGGCGGCCGGATCCCGTGTCTCGAACATCAGGAGCCCTCCGGGGGCCAGCGCCTTGTAGGCCCCTTCCAAGGTCGCCCGCCAGGCCTCCGGATCCACGATGGCCTGGGCGACGTTGCCCGTCATCGTGGCCAGGTCGACGGGCGGCACCGGAAGCTCGGACGCGTCGCCGCGGATCCACCGGACGCGCCCGCCGCCCGCCTTGGCCTCGGCGACGTCGACGGACGCCCCGGCGGGGTCGAGGCCGACGACCTCGAACCCGCGGCCGGCGAGGAGGAGCGCGAACACCCCCGTGCCGCAGCCGATGTCCAGCACGCGACGCGCACCGCACTCCTCCGCCGCCCCGAGGTAGGCGCCCAGGTCGCCGCGGTCGCCCTCGACCGCGTCGTAGACCGCCGCCAGCCGCGGATTCCCGAAGCACTCATCGACCATGCGGCAGAAGATACGCACGGCGCCTACGCCGCCCAACCGGATTTCGGTCGGAGGGCGAGCGGCCCGCGTCAGTCGGCCGGAGGGGGAAGCGCCTTCTTGAAGCCGACGTGGGTGGGGTCGTAGCCCAAGCGCCCGTAGAAGCGGTGGGCGTTTTTCCGGGTGCGGTCAGAGGTGAGCTGGATAAGCGAGCACCCCCGTTCGCGGGCCTGGGACTCGGCCCACTCCATCATCCGGGCGCCGATCCCCCTCCCGCGCTCTTCGGCCCGGACGCGCACCGCCTCGACCAGGGCACGGGTGGATCCGCCGCGCGACAGGTAGGGAATGAAGGTGAGCTGCAGTGTGCCCACCGCTCTCCCGCCCGTCTCGGCGACCGCGAGGAGCTGGCGGGGGTCGGCGTCGATCTCCTTGAACGCGGAGAGGTAGGGCCCCAGGTCCCCGGTGTCCTCGCGCCCACGCCCGATCGCGTCGTCGGACAGCATCGCCACGATCTCTGCCACGTCCTCGACCTGCGCCCGCCGCATCCGGACCGGTTCGGCCATGCCACTCCCCCCGCTGGTCCCGCAGCTCTCGGTGAACGGCGTGAAGCCTATCCCCCTCCCGGCGCGGTGCCGGGCCCGGCACCGAGGAAAAGGGCTGGAGGGGCGGGCCCCGGCCGTGCTGGAATGACCGGGTGATCGAGCCCCATGTCCTGACCGCGTTCGCCGTCGCCTCGTTCCTGCTGATCGTCGCCCCCGGCCCCAGCGTGCTCTTCGTCGTGGGCCGCGCCCTTGCGCACGGGCGGCGCGTCGCGCTGGCCGGCGCCGTCGGCAACGCGATCGGCTGCTACGCGCTCGTGGGGGCCGTGGCGCTGGGCCTGGCGCCGCTCGTGGAGCGCTCGGCCGTGCTGTTCACCGCGCTGAAGCTGGCGGGCGCGGCCTACCTGGTCTACCTGGGCGCCAAGGCCTGGCGCGAGCGCGGGGCCCTGGCGCACGAGTCCGCGGACCAGGGCGCGCACGGGGGCCTGCCGCGCCTGGTGTGGGACGGTTTCGCCGTCGGGGCCGCGAACCCCAAGACCCTGGTGTTCCTCGCCGCCGTGCTGCCGCAGTTCGTGGACCGGGCCCAGGGGCACGTGGCACTGCAGATGCTCCTGCTCGGCCTGGTCTTCAGCGCCCTCGCGGCGGCCTGCGACAGCTGCTGGGCGCTGGGCGCCTCCTCGGCCCGGTCCTGGTTCGCCCGCTCGCCCCGCAGGCTCTCCGCCCTCGGCGGCGCCGGAGGTCTCACCATGATCGGCCTGGGGGTCGGTCTCGCCGTGACCGGACGCAGGGACTGACGGCGCACGGGCGGCCGCGGCGCCTGCGGAGCCCGTCACGGCCGCGTGTCGGCCACCGTCTCCGCGACGATCCGCCGGAAGTGCGGGCAGGTGACCACGTCCTCGTGCTCGCAGGCCAAGGCCTTCTCCAAGAGCTCGGCCGCCCGGCTCAGCAGGGCGATCCGCTCCCGCAGCCCGCTCAGCCCCTCGGCGAGCACGTGCTGCCGCTCCTCGGCGCCGCGCGCCCCCAGCAGGGCGCGCATCCGCTCCAGCCCGAGCCCGGCCTCCTTGCCGTGCATGATCATCGCGATCCGCACCAGGTCCTCCTCGCCGAACGTGCGGCGTCCGGCGGCGTCCCGGCCCGGCGTGAGCAGCCCTTCGTCCTCCCAGTGGCGCAGCACGTGCGGGCGCAGCCCGAAGCGCGCCGCCGCATCCCCGATCGGCAGTTCCCGACCGCCTTCGCTTGACTTCATGTCGCCATTAACCCGCATGCTCAGGCCTTCGGAGAAGACCGGCGGGCACCGCCCGCCCGGATCGAGGAGGACCTGTGGCCGCCACGCACCGGACGAATCGCCCCGCAGCACGCGAGGCCGAGGAGACGGCGGGGCTCATCGCCGCTCTGGACGCCTTCGACGCCGTCCCGGAGGCCGCCGCCCTGCGCGAGCGGTCCCACACGCTGATCGCTCCGCCGCCCGGGGGCACCGTGGTCGACGCCGGCTGCGGCGCCGGGCGCGCCGTGGCCGAACTGGCCGGGCGCGGCGCCGTGCCGGTGGGGATCGACGCCGACCCCCGCATGGTCGAGGCCGCCCGGGCCCGGGTGCCCGGAGCCGACGTGCGGGTCGGTGACGCCGCCCTGCTCCCCCTGGACGACGGGGCCGCCGCCGGGTACCGGGCCGAGAAGGCGTTGCACGGGCTGCCCGACCCGGCCCGTGCCGTCGCCGAGGCGTACCGGGTGCTCGTCCCCGGGGGCAGGGCCGTGCTGCTCGGCCAGGACTGGGACGGTTACCTCATCGACGCCGACGACGCGGACCTGACCCGGCGCATCACCGCCGCCGTCGCACGGGGCCTGCCCTCCCCGGACAGCGCCCGGCGGTTCCGACCGCTGCTGCTGGACGCGGGCTTCACGGACGCCGGGGTCGAGGCGCACGTACTCATGCTGACCGATCCGGTGTTCCTGCCGGTCGTGGCCGGGGCCGCCCGCGGGGCCGTCGCCTCCGGGGCGGTGAGCGGCGACGAGGCCGAGGAGTGGATCGCCGGCCAGGAGCGCCGCGCCCGGGGCGGGCGGTTCTCCGCGGCACTGTGCTTCTTCCTCGCGGTCGGGGTACGGCCGAGGGACTGACGACGGTCCGAGGAAACCGCGCCTGAACACGCCCGTCCGGCGGCTCAGTGCCGGTCCGCGCCGGTGATGCGTCGGGCCGTCGCGACGAAGGACTCCAGCGCCGGGTGGACCGCCCCGGGCCGCCAGACCAGGTGGACGTGCACCGGCGGCGCGTCCTCCAGGGGGACGTACACGACCTCGGCGTGCCGGCGGGTCAGCGCCACCGACCCCAGTGTCACCCCGATGCCCGCGCCCGCCGCGATCAGGTCGATCCAGTCGTCGACGTTGGCGGTGTCGCCCACCACGCGCGGGCGCGGCCCCGCGCCCCACATGCTCGGGTCGGTGGTACCGGTGCCGGTGTTGACCAGCAGCCCCTCGTCCGCCAGGTCGGCCAGGACCAGAGACCCCCGCCCCGCCAACCGGTGGCCCGAGGACAGTGCCGCCCACCGCTCTTCGCGGTGCAGCCGCGCACGGCCGTACCCGCTCCCCGGCGGTGCTCCCCGCACGACGCACGCGTCCACCTCCCCGGCCTCCAGGCGGGCCATCGCGTCGTCGCGGCGGACCAGTTCGAGCGGGCAGTCCGGGCGCTCATCGCGCCAGGACCGCAGCAGCGGGGTGGTGAAAGGGCCGAACGCGCCCCAGGGGTGGCCGACCCGCAGCGGGCGCGGCGGCCCGGCCGGGGCGCGGACCGCCTCGTCGAACGCCTCCAGGACGTGCTGCGCCCGGGCCCGGAACGCCTCCCCCTCGGCGGTGGGCTCGACGCCCTGGGGAGAGCGGCGCAGCAGCACGGCGCCCGTCTGCTGCTCCAGTGCGGACAGCGTGCGTGAGAGGGCGGGCTGGGTGATGTGCAGCCGTTGCGCGGCGCGCGTGATGCTGCGCTCCTCCACTGCGGCGACGAACGCCCGGAGGTGCCGGATGTCGACCCCATGCCCGCAGAGCATACCCCCATGGGAGAACGGCATTTCCCGCGGCCGCCGGGGATTGGCTAGAAAAAGGGTGTGCGGAATGCGCGCCGGCGCTGCGGATTCCTCAGCCCTTTCCTTGCGCGTTTCCCTCTCCCCTTCCTTTCCGTCGGCGATCGGAGCCCCCCATGTCCGCCACGGCCCCCGCCGCCTCCGCCAAAGCGGCCGCGGCGGCGCCGGCCGCCTTCGTCCTGCTGTGGGCGAGCGGACCGCTCGCCGTCCAGCTGGGGCTGCCGCACACCACCGTCCCGGCCTTCCTCTTCCTCCGCGCGGCGGGCGCCGCCGCGCTCGCGTGGGGGATCTGGGCGCTGGTGCGCGACCCCCTGCCCCGCGGTGCGCGCCGGTGGCTGCGACTGGGGGCGGTGGCCCTGCTCGTGCAGGTCCTCTACCAGGGGTTCTTCTTCCTGGCTCTGGCGGTGGGCGCGCCCGCGGCGACGGTGGTCGTGATCGTGGCCCTGCAGCCGGTGCTCACCGCCGCCGTGACCGGCGCGGGGCGGGGACCTGCGGTGTGGGCCGGGTCGGCCCTGGGCGTGGCCGGGGCCGCGCTGACGGCGGGGGCGGGCGCGGGGGTCCTGTCCGGTGGCGAGGGCGGTGCCGCGGGCGTGGCGTTCGCGTCCGCGGCGCTGCTGGGCATCACCGCCGGAACCCTGGTCCAGGGCCGCGCCTCGGGGGTGGGCCTGTGGGCGTCGCTGGCGCTGCAGAGCACGTTCAGCGCGGCCGTCTTCGGGGCGGTCGCCCTGGCCGGCGGCCGGATGCGGACCGATTGGGAGCCGGGCCTGCTGTTCGGGGCCGGGTGGATGGCCGCGGTGGTCTCGGTGGGGGCCACGGCGCTGCTGTACGCGATGGTGGCCCGGGGCGAGGCGGTGCGGGTCAGCGCCCTGTTCTTCTGCGTGCCGCCGGTGACCGCCCTACTCGAGTGGGCCGTGCACGGCCGGGTGCCGACCCCGGCGGCGGCCGCCGGCATGCTCTGCGCCGCCGCGGCGATCGGCCTGGTGGGGCGGGGCAGGGGACCCGCTCGCAGTGCTGCGGCCGAAGGGCGTGCGGACCACTGCGCCGAGAACTCCGCCCCTGCACGGGAAACGCGTGGGAATGCGCGCGCCGCCCGTCGGTGGTGACGGATTTCTCCATCGTTTCCTGCGTCCGGGGGCCCACACTGCTTGCCGGGAACAAGCGCGATGTCGTATACCGTTTTTCAGGGGCCCTGCGATCGGGCCCGCGGACGAGGGAGCCGTACCCGCTTCACGACAAGACGGCCATGGAAAGAGGTCCACATTTCATGGCGTGGTTCGTGTTGGTGGTCTCCGGCGTCCTGGAGGCGGTGTGGGCGGCGGCCCTGTCGGCCTCCGAGGGCTTCCGCCGCCGGCGCCCGACCCTGCTCTTCTTCGTCGCCCTGACCCTGAGCATGGCCGGGCTCGGCTGGGCCATGACGTCCCTGCCGACCGGGACCGCCTACGCGGTGTGGGTGGGCATCGGCGCCACGCTCACCGTGGTGTGGGGCTTCTTCACCGGGAAGGACCGCGCGTCGGTCACCAAGGTCCTGCTGCTGGTGCTCCTGGTCGGTTCCATCATCGGTCTGAAGGCGGTGAGCTGAGCATGCCGTGGATCATCCTTCTCATCAGCGCCGTCTTCGAGGCCGTGTGGGCCACGGCCATGGGCATGTCGGAGGGGTTCACCGAGCCCGGACCGACCGCCGTCTTCGCCGTCGCGCTCCTGGCGAGCATGGTCGGCCTGGGACGGGCGGTCAAGCACATCCCGATCGGCACCGGATACGCGGTCTGGGTCGGCGTCGGCGCGGCGCTGACGGTCGCCTATGCGATGGCCACCGGCGCCGAGCCGGTCTCGGCGGCCAAGATCGTGTTCATCGGCGGGATCATCCTGGCCGTCGCAGGCCTCAAGCTGGTCCCGGGCGGGCCGGAGCCCCTGCCGGGGGCGGCCGCCGAACAGGACGCGGGCGGCTGAGCGCGGTGGGCGGCCTCATCCGCCCATCGCCGCCAAGTGCTCCTCCAGGCGCTCGCCGACCTGCTGCAGCGCGGCGATCCGCCGCCGGACGGCGCGCAGGCGGCCGCGGTAGAGCTCGGCCGCCTCGCCGCACCCGGGTTCGCCTTCGAGGCCCTGCCCGAGGCAGTCCGCGATTGCGCGGACGTCCTCGCTGGTCAGGCCGGAGTCGAGGAGCAGCCGGATGTCGCGCACGCGGGTGATGGCTTCGGACGGGTAGTCGCGGTAGCCGTTTCCGCTCCTGTGCGGGGTGAGCAGGCCCTGCTGCTCGTAGTAGCGCAGGGCGCGCGTGCTCGCCCCGGTCGCCGCGGCGAGTTCTCCGATGCGCATGGCCCCTACCTCTTCCCTCGTCCCGAACGACTACCACCGGAGGTGCCCGGCCCGCCAGGGGCGGGCGCCTCACCCGGGCGGACTCCCCTCGCTCAGCGGTGCGGGGTACAGGCGCACCGCCACCGCCATGAGGACCAGCGCCGCGGCCCCGACCGCGGCCGACGCCGCCGCGGGACCGGCTCCGCCGTACCCGCTCAGCGCCGCGCCGCCCACCGCCCCCGCCGCGGCGATCCCCGCGTACAGGCCGCTGGTGTTGAGCGCCAGCGCCTCGGTCCCCGAGGTTCCGGCCAGGGCGAGGATGCGCGTGTTCATCGCAGGGTTGAACCCCCAGGCCGCCGCGCCCCACACGGCCAGCACCGCCCCGGTCGCCCAGGCCGGGCCCGGGCCGGCCGCGGCCAGCACCGCCAGCCCCGCGGCCGCCGCCACCATGCCGGCGAAGGCCGACAGGAGCGCGCGGTCCGGACCCCAGCGGTCCACCGAGCGCCCCCCGAGGAAGGTTCCGGCGGCCCCCGCGATCCCCACGACCGCGACCATCCCGGCCAGGAGGGGGCCGTCGGCTCCGGCGGCCTCGCGGGCCAGGGGCGCCAGGTAGGTGTAGGTGGCGAACCCCGAGCAGGCTCCGGCGACCGTGCCCAGGACGCCGGTCAGCACCGCGGGGCGGGCGAGGGAGCGCACTCGGCCGGCCGGGCGCTCCGCCGCCTGCGCGGGCAGCGGGGGCAGCAGCGCCGCGCAGGAGGCGGCGATGAGTGCGCAGGCCAGCCCCACAGCGGTGAACGTCGCACGCCAGCCGAACGCCGACGCAATGAGCGTGCCGACGGGGACGCCGAGGAAGAGGGAGACGGTGAGCCCGGCCGCCACCGCCGCGACGGCCCGTCCCGCCCTGCCCGGTGCGGCCAGGCGGGGTGCCGCGGCGAACAGGGCGGGGCTGACGGCCGCGGCCAGCAGCGCCGTGGCCACCCGCAGCGCCATGAGCACGGGGTAGGACGGAGCGAACGCGGACACCAGGTTCACAGCGGCGAACGCCGTGGTCCCGCCGATGAGCAGTGCGCGCCGGGGCACCCGGGCGAGGGCGACGGCGAGAACCGGGGCCGCGAGGGCGTAGGTGAGGGAGAAGGCGGTCACGAGCTGTCCGGCGGCCGCCTCGCCGACCGAGAGGCCGGCCGCGACGGAGGGCAGCACCCCGGCGATCATGAAGTCGTCGGTGCCGATCGCGAAGGAGACCAGAGCGAGGCAGGCCAGGGCGGCGGCGGTCCGGCGGGGACGGGTGGTGGTCGCTGTGTCGGGCATGCCGGGACGCTAGAACCTTGACGCAGGCGTCAAGGTCAAGCCGTCGCGTGACCGGGGGGCGCGGCGGGCGTCGGGCTCAGTGCAGTACGGGGTCGGCCCAGACCGCGCCGCCCTTGACGCACTCGTGCGAGGTGGAGACCAGCTCCAGGCGCAGGACGTCCCCGACGTCGGCCTCCAGGTCCGCCGCCTCGCCCAGGCCCACGGTCTCCTGGGCCAGGCGCTCGCCGTCGCCCACGACCTCGAAGGTGACGCTGCCGTCGGCCTCCTCGGCGCCGTCGTCGATGCCCACGGTCCCGGTCCACGTGCTCCAGTCCCGGCCGAGGTTGAACTCGGTCGAGCGGTCGTCGTCGCAGTAGTGGTCGTGGACGAGGGCCCCGTTGCGACGGGAGCCGTCCACGGACGCGTTGCCCCACATCCGGTCCCGGCCCTCCACCGATTCCCAGCCGGTCATGGGCTCACCGTCAGGCCGTGCGGCCGAGGGCCCGTCGGCCCCGTCCTCCTGTCCGCCGTCACCATCGCCGCCTCTGGAAGGCTGCGGCGCAGGGGAGGCGGTGACGGTGTGCGCGGCGGTCACCGTCGCCACCGGTCGGGGCGCGGGGTCATGCGGGGCGCCGTCGCGCGCGGCGACGTAGACGACCGGTGCGGTGACCAGGGCACCGACGGCGACGCCTGCGGAACCGGTGATCAGGGCGGTGGGCACGGTGACGTTCCGGGGCAGCGGCACGGCGGGTCCTCAGGGGGCGGGGGGGCGGTCAGTGGGGGCAGGCTAGCGGCCCCGGACCCTCCGTGTTCGCCGATCGGTCCGGATTCTGCAGANGCCGGCCCCGCCTCGGGCCCGTCCTGCGCCGCCGCGGCCTCGCGTTCGGCGATGGCGGCGTTGACCTCCTCGGGTGCCAGGACGTGGTCGAGCACCATGGCCGCGCCGCCGCGCAGGCCGGCCGCGCCCCCGGAGCGGTTGGGCACGATGCGCAGCTGCCGGGTGGCCAGCGCCGTGGCCCGGCGGAACACCGCCTCGCGCACCCCGGCGGCCAGCGGGTCGAAGGCGGTGCCCAGGTGCCCGCCGAGCACGATGACCTCGGGGTTGAGCAGGTTCACGGCCCCGGCCAGCACCTCGCCGACCCGGCGCCCGGCCTCGCGCACCAGCGCCACCGCGTCGGCGTCGCCGTCGGAGGCCAGCGCGGCCAGCCCCTGCACGCCCGCCGCCTCCCGCCCGGCCCGGTGGAAGCGCTCCAGCAGCGCCGGCCCGCCGGCCACCGCCTCCAGGCAGTCGGTGTTGCCGCAGCGGCAGGAGGTCCCGCCGCCGTCGGGCACGGGGATGTGCCCGATCTCCCCGGCCGCGCCGAGGGTGCCGCGCACCAGTGCGCCGCCGGAGATGATGCCGGCGCCCACGCCGGTGGAGACCTTGACGAAGACCAGGTCGTCGGCGCCGGGGTAGTCGGCGGTGTGCGCGCCCAGCGCCATCACGTTCACGTCGTTGTCCAGCAGCACCGGCACCGGGAAGCGCTCGGCGACCAGCGGGGCGATGTCCACGCCGCCCCAGCCGGGCAGCACCGGCGGCTCCTCGGCGCGCCCCAGGGCGAAGCGCACGGTGCCGGGCAGGCCGATGCCCACCCCGCGCGCCTCGTGCGGGGCGCGGCCGCACTCCTGAAGCAGGCGCTCCCAGGTGCCCAGCAGCCAGGGCAGGGCGGTGTCGGGGCCCTGGACGACCTCCGGGGAGCCCTCGGTGCGGGCCAGCACCCGCCCGGCCAGGTCGCACACGGCCGCCTGGCTGCGGGAGATGCCCAGGGCCGCGCTGAGCACCACGCCGCCGGCGGCGTTGAACTCCAGGCGCCCGGGAGGGCGGCCGCCGCGCGAGGGGCCGTGGTGGCCCTCGGTGACCAGCCCCAGGTCCATCAGCTCGGCGACCCGGGAGGCGACCGAGGGCCGGGAGAGCCGGGTGACCCGCGCGATCTCGGCGCGGGTGGCGGCCTCGCCGGTGCGGATCAGCCGCAGCACGTGGCCGGCGGTGGCGGCGGTCGCGGGCGGGCCGTGGCGTCGGGGCATGCCGCAATTCAACCACGCACACCCCCGTGTCGGACGCCGAACCGCCCCACTTCTGTAAAAAAATCTTCAGAAGCATGACTTGTGGTGTGACCGAAGTTGCCGCTAGGTTTCAACCGGTCTGCCCGAAGTCCTGCGGAAAGGGACCACATGCCCGCCTCTGCCCCGGCCACCCCGCCCCCGGGGGCGGCGCGCACCGCCGCGCCCACCGACCTCGTCGTCTTCGGCGGCACCGGCGACCTGGCGATGCGCAAGCTGCTGCCGGCGCTGCTGCTGTGCGAGAAGGACGGGCGCCTGGCGCCCTCCACCCGCATCGTCGCCGTCTCCCGCGACGGCATCGGCGACGCCGACTACCGGGGCAAGGCCGAGGCGGCCGTGGCGGACAACCCCTCGGTGCTGCGCGCCGGCGCGGTTCCCGAACCGGTGCTGCGCCGCTTCCTGGACCGCCTGCACCACGTGCCGCTGGACCTGGACGAGCCCGGCGACGGCTGGGAGCGGCTGGAGTCCCTGCTCGGACAGGCACCGGCGCAGGACGGGGCCGAGCGGGGACGGGTGTACTACCTGGCCGTGCCGCCCATGCTCTTCGGGCGCATCTGCGCCGACCTGCAGGCCCACGGCCTGGCCGAAGGCGCCTCCCGCGTCGTCCTGGAGAAGCCCCTGGGGCGCGACCTGCGCTCGGCCCGGGAGATCAACGACGCCGTGGGCGCGGTCTTCAGCGAGCGCCGCACCTTCCGCATCGACCACTACCTGGGCAAGGAGACCGTCCAGAACCTGCTGGCGCTGCGCTTCGCCAACATGTTCCTGGAGCCGGTCTGGAACAGCCGCTGGATCGACAACGTGCAGATCACCGCCGCCGAGACGGTCGGCGTGGGCACCCGCCACGGCTACTACGACCGCGCCGGCGCCATGCGCGACATGGTGCAGAACCACCTGCTGCAGCTGCTGTGCCTGATCGCCATGGAGCCGCCCGCCAGCTTCGACCGCGAGGCCGTGCGCGACGAGAAGGTCAAGGTGCTGCAGTCGCTGGCCCCGCTGACCGGGCAGGACGCCCTGCGCGACACCGCGCGCGGCCAGTACGCCCCCGGCACGGCCGGCGGCCGCCCGGTGCCCGGCTACACGGGCGAGCCCGGGGCCGACGGCGCCAGCTCCACCGAGACGTTCGTGGCCCTGGAGGCCTCGGTGGCCAACTGGCGCTGGGCCGGGGTCCCCTTCTACCTGCGCACCGGCAAGCGCATGGCCCGGCGCTACTCCGAGATCGTGGTGCAGTTCCGCGACGTCCCGCACCCCATCTTCCCCGGGCAGGGCGCGGGCGGCACGCCCAACCGGCTGGTCATCCGCCTGCAGCCCGAGGAGACCATCCGCCTGCACATGCTCGCCAAGGAGCCCGGCGCCGGGGAGCTGCGGCTGCGCCCCGCACCGCTGGAGCTGAGCCTGTCCGACCGCTTCGCGGTGCGCTCCCCCGATGCCTACGAGCGCCTGCTCATGGACGTCATGGCCGGCGACCCCACCCTGTTCATGCGCCGCGACGAGGTCGAGACCGCCTGGCGGTGGGTCGACCCGATCATCGACGCCTGGCAGGGGACCGACCCCGAGCCCTACGCCCCCGGGGGCACCGGCCCCCAGGGCGCCCACGACCTCCTCGCCCGCACCGGGCGGACCTGGCACGAAGGGGATATGACCTGATGACCCTCCATCCGCGCATCACCGACGTCACCGAGCGCCTGCGCGAGCGCAGCGCCCAGAGCCGCGCCGCCTACCTGGAGCGGATCCGCGCCGCCGCCGAGGCCGGGCCCGCCCGCGGCGCGCTGGGCTGCACCAACCTGGCGCACGGCTTCGCCGCCTGCCCGGCCGGCGACAAGCTGGAGCTGAGCCGCACCGTCCCCGACGGCGCCAAGCCCAACATCGCCATCGTCTCCTCCTACAACGACATGCTCTCGGCCCACCAGCCGCTGCGGGACTACCCCGAGCTGCTCAAGGAGGCGGTGCGCGAGGCGGGGGGCGTGGCCCAGTTCGCCGGCGGGGTCCCCGCCATGTGCGACGGCATCACCCAGGGCCGGCCCGGCATGGAGCTGTCGCTGTTCAGCCGCGACGTCATCGCCATGTCGGCCGCGGTGGCGCTGTCCCACGAGATGTTCGACGGCGCGCTGATGCTGGGCGTGTGCGACAAGATCGTGCCCGGCCTGCTGATCGGGGCGCTGAGCTTCGGGCACCTGCCGGTGGCCTTCGTGCCGGCCGGGCCGATGGCCTCGGGGGTCTCCAACGCCGAGAAGGCCCGGATCCGCCAGCTGCACGCCGAGGGCAAGGTGGGCCGCGAGGAGCTGCTCAAGGCCGAGTCCCGGGCCTACCACTCCCCCGGCACCTGCACCTTCTACGGCACCGCCAACTCCAACCAGATGCTCATGGAGGTCATGGGCCTGCACCTGCCCGGGGCCAGCTTCGAGCAGCCGGGCACCCCCATGCGCGAGGCGCTGACCGCCGAGGCCGGGCGCCGCGTGGTGGGCCTGACCCGGCTGGCCGGGGACTACACCCCGGTGGGCGAGATGATCGACGAGCGCGCGGTGGTCAACGCGGTGGCCGCGCTGCTGGCCACCGGCGGCTCCACCAACCACACCCTGCACCTGGTGGCCGTGGCCGAGGCCGCCGGGATCAAGCTGACCTGGGACGACTTCGCCGAACTGTCGGAGGTCGTGCCGCTGCTGGCGCGCATGTACCCCAACGGCAAGGCCGACGTGAACCGCTTCCACGAGGTGGGCGGCATGCCCTACCTCATCGGGCAGATGCTGGACGCCGGGCTGCTCCACCCCGACGTGGGCACGGTCGCCGGCCCCGGCCTGGACCGCTACCGCCACCGCCCCGAGCTCTCCGGCGACGGCTCCCTGGCCTGGCGGGAGGCGCCCGCCGAGAGCGGCGACACCGAGGTGCTGCGCCCGGCGAAGGACCCCTTCGCCGACGACGGCGGGCTGCGCATGCTCCACGGCAACCTGGGCCGCTCGGTGATGAAGGTGTCGGCGGTGGAGCCCGAGCGGCGCGTCGTGGAGGCCCCGGCCCGGGTGTTCGACTCCCAGGCCGCCCTGCAGCAGGCCTTCACCGACGGCGGGCTGGACGGCGACGTGGTGGCCGTCGTGCGCTTCCAGGGCCCCGGTGCCAACGGCATGCCCGAGCTGCACAAGCTCACCCCGGCGCTGGGGGTGCTCCAGGACCGCGGCCACAAGGTCGCCCTGGTCACCGACGGACGCATGTCGGGGGCCTCGGGCAAGGTGCCCGCGGCCATCCACGTCTCCCCCGAGGCCGCCGCGGGCGGGCCGATCGCCCGGGTGCGCGACGGCGATACCGTCCGGGTGGACGCCGAATCCGGCACACTGGAGGTGCTCGCCGCCGACCTGGAGCAGCGCGCGCCCGCCGCGCCCACGGTGGACTCCTCGGTCGGCACCGGACGCGAGCTGTTCGCGGCCTTTCGCGCCGCGGTCGGCCCGGCCGAGCGCGGCGCAAGCGTCTTTGGAGGAGACCGGTGACACGTGTGCAGTCCGCCCCCACGGCCGAGCGCCCCTGGCTGGTCGGCGACATCGGAGGGACCAACGCCCGGTTCGGGCTGGTGCAGGCCGCAGGGGGGCGGCCGGTGCGCGTGGGCAAGGTGCCCAGCGCCCTGCACGACGGGCTGGCCTCGGCCGCCCGCGCCTACCTCGACGGGATCGAGGAGCCGGTGCGGCCCTCGGCGGCGTGCGTGGCGGTGGCCGGGCCGGTCGTGCGCGACCGGATCCGGCTGACCAACGTGGGCTGGGACTTCTCGGTCGAGCAGACCCGCACCGGGATGGGCCTGGACCATCTGGAGGTGGTCAACGACTTCGCGGCGCTGGCCCAGTCCCTGCCGGTGCTCGGCGAGGACGACCTGCTGCCGCTGGGGGGACCGGCCACCGACCCCTCCGAGCCGATGGCGGTGCTGGGGCCGGGCACCGGCCTGGGCGTCGCGGGCCTGGTGCCGCTGCCCGGCGGCGGGTGGCTCCCACTCCCGGGCGAGGGCGGGCACGTCGACGCCCCGGCCGTGGAGGACATCGAGGCCGAGGTGGTGCGGGTGATCACCGCCGAGCGCGGGCGGGTGAGCGCCGAGGCGCTGCTCAGCGGCCCGGGGCTGCCCCGGCTGTACCAGGCCCTGGCCCAGGTGCGCGGCCAGAGCGCGCGCAAGCTCTCCCCCCGGGAGATCACCGCGGCCGGGGTGCACCCGGAGGGCGCCGAGCCGCTGTGCCGCGAGACCCTCGAGGTGTTCGCCGCCCTGCTCGGCGGGTTCGCCGGGAACGCGGCCCTGACCCTCGGCGCCACCGGCGGGGTGTTCCTCGGCGGCGGCGTGCTGCCCCGCATCCCCGAAGTGCTGCGCAACGGCCGCTTCCGGCTGCGCTTCGAGGCCAAGGGGCGGATGACCGATTACCTGAAGAACATCGCCACCGTGCTCATCACCGCCGAGAACCCGGCGCTGCTGGGCGCGGCCGCGCGACTGGACCACCGACTGGAGCGCCCGTGAAACCCCAGACCAGCCACGACCTGTTCGCCCTCGCCCCGGTCGTGCCGGTGGTGGTGCTCGACGACGCCGGCACCGCGGTGCCGCTGGCCCGCGCGCTGGCGCGGGGCGGCCTGCCCGCCATCGAGGTGACGCTGCGCACCGAGGCCGGGCTCACGGCGATCGAGCGCATCGCCGCCGAGGTGCCCGAGGCCGTGGTGGGCGCGGGGACGGTGACCACACCCGGGCTGGCGGCCGCGGCGGCCAAGGCGGGGGCGGCGTTCCTGGTCAGCCCGGGCTGCACGGACCGGCTGCGCGGGGCCATGGCCGACACCGGCGTGCCGTTCCTTCCGGGGGTGGCGACCGCCTCGGAGGCGATGACGCTGCTGGAGCAGGGCGTGGACGCGCTGAAGTTCTTCCCGGCCGAGGCGGCCGGGGGCCGCACGTACCTGAAGTCGCTGTCGGGGCCGCTGCCACAGGTGCGGTTCTGCCCGACCGGCGGTGTGACCCCGGCGAGCGCGCCGGAGTACCTGGCCCTGCCGAACGTGGGCTGCGTGGGCGGCACCTGGCTGACCCCGCGCGATGCCGTGGAGGCCGGCGACTGGGACCGCATCGAGTCCCTGGCCCGGGAGGCCGCGGCCCTGCGCCCGTAGGGGCGCGTCCCCGGAAGAGCCGGGAACGGTCCACCGGAATCACCGGTGGGCCGTTCTTATTCCCGCTGCCGGTCCCCGTCCTCACGCGCGCCAGGCGTTCAGGCACCGGGCCATGATCCGGAACGGGAGGGCCCGCCCCGCGGTCTGGTCGACGGTGCCGGCCAGGTGCACGTCGAGTTCGGGGCAGTGGAAGAGCCAGGTCCCCGTGGCTCCGGAGTGCCCGATGAGGGTGACGGGCCGGTGGAGCGGTGACGCGGCACGGCCGACCGTGAAGAACATGGTGCCCAGTCCGTAGGAGAGGACGGGGGCGTTGCGCAACCGGTTGCGGCGCTCGGTGAGCGCCGCGGGCGAGCGCGGGTCGGCGAAGGGCGCACCGGCGAGCAGCGCCCTCTGGAAGGCGAGGAGGTCGCCGACCGTGCTGTACAGGTCGTTGCTGGAGGCGATCAGCGACGGCAGCTCCACACGCCGCCGCCCGGCGTGCAGGGGCGCGGGCTCCGCGGCCTCCGGACGGCGCGGGCGGTGCCCGGGAAGCCAGGTGTCCTCCAGGCCGAGCGGGACGAGGAGCCGCTCGGCCAGCAGTACGGGGAAGGGGCGGCCGGTGGCCTCTTCGAGGATGCGGATGAGGAGCTGGAAGCCGGTGTCGGAGTAGCGGGCCCTCTGCCTCGGGCTCCTCAGGTCCTGCGGCGCGAAGTGCGGGCGCTGCTCCCGGCGGGTGATCCGCACCGTGTCCTCGAAGGTCCACGCCGTGTCGCGGCCCGTGGCCAGGTGCCGGTCCAGGCTCGGCCCCCCGCGGCGCTTCTCGAAGTGGTCGGGCAGTCCGGAGGTGTGGGTGGCCAGATGGCGCACCGTGACCGACGGCGTGCGGTCGGTGCCCCGCAGGACGTGCAGCCCTGCGGCCTCCTCCGGCGGCAGCAGGGCGGTGATCGGCGCGCCGAGGTCGAGCTCGCCGCGCTCGTGGGCCTGCAGGACCAGCGCGGCGATGAAGCGTTTGGTGATGCTCGCGATGAAGAACGGGGTCCCGGGGCGCACCGGAGGGGCGTCGCCCGCGGGTCCGGCGGCGCCGCGCCAGCGCCGGCGCCCGTCCCCGCTCTCGACGGCCATGACCGCGTGGTGGACGCCGGGCCGTGCGGCGACGCGCCGCAGCAGGCGGGTCAGCCGGGCGTCGAGGCCGTCGGGGCCGCGGTCGTCCTGGTCGCGGGCCGTGGTCTGGTGCGGTGTCACGTCGTGCCTCCCGGCGGCGGGTCCCGCGCTCCGCCTCCGCCGGCCGGGGGCGTCGATCCGTCGGGCGGGGACCCGCGATGGCGACATGTCTACTAGACATGTCTATGAGAGGCAATAGACTCGGACGATGGCCCACGTGATCCTCGGACTCCTGCTGATCGCCCCGCAGAGCTTCTACGACCTGGTCAAGGCCTTCGAGGGCGGCGTCGGGCTCTTCTACAGCGCCAGCTCCGGAAGCATCAAACGGGCGCTGGACCGCCTGCTCGCGCAGGGCCTCATCGAGACCGACAGCACCGAGAGCGGCGGCCGGCGCCGCAAGGCCTACCGCCCGACCGAGGCCGGGCGCGCGGAGTTCCGGGCGTGGATGACGGCCGCGCCCCCGGCCGGCCCCGGCCTGGAGACCGGGGCGCTGGCCAGGCTGTATTTCCTCGGGCTGCTGGAGCCGGAGGAGCGCCCGCGGGTGCTGCGCGGCATCGAGGAGCGCATCGAGCACGGCCTCGCGGCGCTGGCGGACCTCGACGAGCGCCTGGACGCCCGGAGCGCCCCTGAGGGCCTCCACGACGTCTTCGAGTACCAGCGGGCAACGCTCGACTACGGCCTCGCCTCGCACCGCTTCATGCTCGACTGGTTCCGCGACCGGGCCGGCCGGGACGCCCTGCCCGGCGGCTGACTCCGCGTGCACCCGCCCGCGCCGACGCGCGGGAGCACTCCGCCGCCGTATACCCCGGTAGGGTTGTCACGCCTGTGCACGATAGGAAATGATTACCGTTTCCAGTGATGTCGAGCGGCAAGGGGACGGCCATGGGCGGGACGGGTATCGGAGGGGTCTTCGACGCCGGGGCGCGGGAGTTCGATGCGTGGGGCGCGCGGTTGTGGGACCCGATCGGCGAGGCCACCGTCGGCGCCTGCTCCCCCAAGGGCGGGGAGCGGGTGCTCGACGCCTGCTGCGGGGCCGGCGCCTCCGCGCTCCCCGCGGCCGCGGCCGTGGCGCCGGACGGGACGGTCGACGCGGTGGACCTGTCCGAGGCCCTCCTGGCGCAGGGGCGCGAACGCGCCGCGCGGGCGGGCATCGACAACGTGCGGTTCGTCCGCGCCGACGCCGCCGCCTGGCCCGAGCCCGGCGCCTACGACCTGGTCCAGGTGGTCCACGGCGTCGCGTTCTTCCCCGACATGGACGCCGGGACCGCGGCCCTGGCCGGTGCCCTGCGGCCCGGCGGCCGGATGGCGGTCACGGTCTGGGCCGAGGGCGCCCTGGCCGACTTTCTCACCTTGTACTTCGAGGCGATCGGGGCCGAGACCGGCACCCGGCCCGGACCGCCCGGTTTCCAGCAGGCCCGCGACCGGATCGCGGACGCCGCACGGCTGACCGCGTGGCTGGAGGGCCTGGGGCTGGTCTGCGAACACGTGGCGCGCCACGACCACCGCGTTCCCCTCGACGCCGCCTCGGCCTGGGAGTTCGTCCAGGGGAACGCCGCGCGGGGGCTGATGGACGGCCTGGACGCCCCGGCACGCGAGCGCGTGCGCACGCGGCTCGCCGACCTGATGGCCGAGCGCGGCGTGGCGGAGCTGGACGCCTCCTTCACCGTCGCCCTGGCGCGTCGCCCCGACTAGCTCCCGGCCCAGGCGCGTCCCCCGGAGTGTTACCGCCCTGGGGGACGCGCCCCGGTGGCTCATACCGTCGCGGAGAAGCGCCACCGCGTCTGGGCGGCGGCCCCGCCCCGTTCGAAGCCGAAGGCGGTCACCGGGGCCACGCCGAACACCAGCGCCGACCCGCCCTCGTGGTGGAAGGCCCCGTCGCGCACCTCGAAGCGCCACACCTCCCCGTACTTCGCGGCGAAGTCGTCGGCCAGGCCCGCCAGAAGGGCCTCGTCGCCCACCCGATCGGCGCGGCCCTCCACCACCACGTCCAGCCCCTTGTTCAGGTCGTTGGTGCCGGTGGTGAGCGTGCACTGCGGGTTGTCCGCCAGGTTGCGCGCCTTGCGCTCCTCGGGGCCGGTGCAGAAGTGCAGGGCCCCGTCCCGCCAGACCGCGATCAGCGGCGTCACGTGCGGCCGCCCGTCCGGGCGCACCGTGGACAGCCAGTACACGCCGGCCGACTCCAGCTCGCGCCGCGCCCGCGCCCACGGGGTGGGCCGGGCCGCCTTCCCGCTGTAGCGCGCGTCGAGTTCGCCCGCGGTGTCCGGGGTGTGCGTCATCGCCTGCTCCTTCGCTCCGTCACCGAGGCCGTGGTGAAGGTAGTGACGGGCCCGGGCGGGCGAACTCATCGCTCCCGCCGCCGGCTCCCGGACTTTTTCCCTGGGGGATTGACAGCGGCCCCGCCCGGGTGGATATTCAACCCAGAGATTGAACAACGAGAAGGTTGAATACATATGGCGGACGACCGGCTCAGCGTGGTCTTCGCGGCTCTGGCCGACCCCACGCGCAGGGCGATCCTCGCCCGGCTGGCGCGCGGCGAGGCCACCGTCAACGAGCTGGCCGAACCGTTCGAGGTGAGCCTGCAGGCCGTCTCCAAGCACCTCAAGGTGCTGGAACGCGCGGGGCTCATCACGCGGGGGCGCGACGCCCAGTGGCGCCCCTGCCGTCTGGAGACCGAGCCGCTGGAGGAGGCCTCGGCCTGGATCCGGCGCTACCGGGACGTGCAGACCGACCGGATGGACCGGCTGGAGGCCGCGATCGGCCGGATCCGCTCGGGGGCCGGCGACACCGACGAGGACGGGGCCGAGAGGCCGCAGAGAGGGCAGTGAGATGGGCAAGACGGAGTTCGTGATCGAGCCGGGCCGCCAGGACATCGTCACCGAGCGGGTCTTCGACGCCCCGCGCGAGGCGGTGTTCCGGGCCATGACCGACCCTGAGCTGATCCCCCGCTGGTGGGGGCCGGCCGCCTACACCGTGCGCGTCGACCGGGCCGAGATCGCCACCGGGGGCTCCTGGCGGTTCCTGACCTCGGGCGCGGACGGGGAGTTCGATTTCCACGGCGTCTACCACGAGGTGACCGCGCCGGAGCGGATCGTGCAGACCTTCGAGTACGAGGGCGCCCCGGGCCACGTGTGCCTGGAGACGGCCACGCTTGAGGACGCGGGCGGCTCCACCCGCTACCGGGCGGTGACCGTCTTCCAGTCGGTCGAGGACCGCGACGCCATGGTGGCCGACGGCATGGAGGAGGGCTCCGCCGAAGGCCTGGACCGCCTGGCCGACCTCGCGGCGGAGCTGGCGGAACGCGGGTGACGGGCCGGGGCGCGGCCCGGCGCCCCTGCGGCCGCGCCCCGGCGCGGTGGTGTGCGCACCACCCCCGGGAGAGGGGAGCACGGTAGTGCCCGCCGGGTGCGGGATCCGTAGCGTTCCGGGTATGCAGACGCTCATCCGGCGCCTCGGCGCCGACACCCGCTACGTCCTCATCGGGCTCCCCGCCTCCATCGTGGGGTTCGCCCTCGCCGTCGCCGGGCTGGCGGCCGGTGCCGGCACCGCGGTCCTGGGGGTCGGCCTGTTCGTTCTCGCCGGCACCCTGCTGGCCGCCCGGATGGCCGCCACGGTGGAGCGCAACCTCCTCCCCGACGTCCTGGGCCGCCCTCTGGGCGCCCCGCGCTACCGCCGCGCCGCGGCCGGCGCCGGACCGCTCCGCTCGGCCCTGGCCCCGCTCGCCTGCGGCCAGAGCTGGATGGACGCCGGGTACGCGCTGGTGCGCCTGCCCGTGTCCGTGGCCTCCTTCGCGGTGGTGGCGACGTGGTGGTCCGCCGCCCTGGCCGGGCTCACCTACCCGGTCTACGGGTCGGTGCTGCACCAGATCCCCGGCAACACCGGTCTGCCCGAACTCCTGGGACTGAGCGGTTCGCTCGCCGTTTCGATCGGCTTCCACACGGGCCTGGGCCTGCTCTTCGCCCTCACCCTGCCCGTCGTGGTGCGGGCCGCGGCGATGCTCAACGCCTCGCTCGCGCAGGCGTTCCTGTCCCCCTACACCCCGGCCTACGAGGAGCCGGAGCCCGGCCGGCGCGCTCCGGCGGACGCGGCGGCACCGACGGCCCCGGCGGCGCAGGGCGGGCCCGCCGAGGCCGCGGCCCCCGCCGCCCGGTGAGCGGCGCGGCCCGGCACGCCGGGCCGCGGCCTCAGTGCAGGATGCGCACGCCGTTCCAGCCCTGCCGGGCCCACGCCGCGGCCAGGACCTCCTCCAGCGGGTGGAAGTCCCGGTCGGCGGGCATCGCCATCTCCTCGTCGCAGGTCGTCGCCCACACGCACCAGCCCCGGTCGGCGAGCTTGAACACCGCGTGCCGCAGCTCCTCGGGGACCTCCTCGGGCGCCTCGGCGTCCCAGTCCGCGGCCAGGCCCCGGCGTTCGGCCTCGCGCCGGGCGACCTCGCAGGTGAACGACCGGGGGGTGTGGCGCATGCTTCTCCTCAGAGGTGGTCACGGTCCGCAGGTCATGCTACTGCCCGTGACGCCCCTGCGGCTGCGCCCCGGCGCCTACACCAGGTCGCGCGGGATCGTGGTGTTCCACGTCTTGGCCGCCACGCGCGCACCGTCCTCGTAGGCGTCCAGGGTGGCGTTGAGCCGGAACTCCTCGGGGGTGGCGCTCAGCTCGGTGCGCGTCACCGTGCGGACCTGCCACCCGCCCCGGGCGAAGCCCATCCGCCACTCGGTGCGCCCCACCGGCGAGGAGAAGTCCTCGCCCTGCGAGCAGTACTCCTCCCATGCGTGCCGGGACACCTCCCAGCCGGTGTCCGGGAAGCGCACCGTCCCCAGGTCCTTGACCACCCGCAGCGACGACCAGTAGTCGACCAGGTCGCGGGAGAGCTCCCAGCGCCCCTCCCCCGGCACCACCTGCTCGGTCTCCACCGGCGGGGCGCCCTCGGGCTCGGCGAAGGGCCGCGGCTCGACCCCCGTGCCCTCCGGCCGGATCGGCAGGACCAGGGAGGTGCCGCCCTCCAGCAGCGCGGTGAGCACCACCGGCTCGGGCGGCGGCCAGGCCAGCGGCCAGTAGGAGGTGGACACCGACACCCGGATGCGGTGGCCGGGCGGGAACGCCTGGGCCACGCCGTTCATCGGGACCGCCACCCGGTAGCGCCGCCCCGGCTCCAGCGGCCGCGGGTCGTCGTGCCCGGTCGCGTGGGTCAGGTTGAGCAGCCCGTAGGTGACCCGGGTGGCGCGGCCGTCGCGCGCCACGTCCGAGAGCCGCACCGCCGCCATGGCCACCGGCCGGTCGACGGTGAACTCCAGGTTGAGCACCGGCGCCCCGTGGATCTCCACCCGTTCCTCCAGCGGCGGGGTGTCGAAGACCAGCGAGCCGCCGTCGTCCTCGCGCTGGTCGTAGGGCAGGTCCGGCGGCGCGTTGTAGGAGCACCACTTGCCCGCGTACTGCCCCACGGTCAGCGGCGACCGCACCGAGGCGGTGTCGGGGCGCACCGGCTCGCCCGGCTCGCCGATCCGGTGCAGCCCGAGCGGGCGCTCCTCGTGCACGATCTTCGGCGAGGGCCACTCCTGCTCGCCCACCCACCGGCCGGGCCGCTCGGTGTAGGCGGTGGAGGGCGGCATGCTCTCCTGCATCCAGCTGCGCAGGACCGGCTCGGCGTCGATGCCGTTGTCGGCCCCCTTGAGCCAGCGGTCCCAGAACCGCACGCAGTGCTGCAGGAACCCGATGGCCGGGCCCGGCCGCCCCACCTGCGGGTACTTGTGCGACCAGGGGCCGATCAGCCCGATCCGGGGGACGGCCAGCCCCTCCATCAGCCGGAAGACCGCGTTGGAGTACCCGTCGGCCCAGCCGCTGACCGCCATCACCGGGACCCGGATCGCCGACAGGTCCTCGCACACCGACCCGTGCCGCCAGTAGGCGTCCCGGCGCTGGTGGCGCAGCCAGGTGTCCAGCCACAGCCCGCTGCCCTCCAGGCGGTCGCGCCACAGGTCCCGCCACCCGGGCCCGACCGCCGCGGGGTCGGGCGGGCAGGAGGTGTAGGCGAACATCGTCGAGGCCCAGGACAGGTTGTCGCCCAGCAGGCACCCGCCCATGTAGTGCACGTCGTCGGCGTAGCGGTCGTCGGTGGAGCACAGGGTGACGACGGCGCCCAGGCTGCGCGGCCGGCGCGCGGCCACCTGCAGGGCGTTGAACCCGCCCCAGGAGATGCCCATCATCCCGGTGGTGCCGTTGCACCAGGGGCGGGAGGCCAGCCACTCCAGGACCTCCTCGGCGTCCCGCAGCTCCCGCTCCAGGTACTCGTCCTGGAGCACCCCCTCGGAGTCGCCGCTGCCGCGCAGGTCCACCCGGGCGCAGGCGTAGCCGTGCCCGGCCAGGTAGGGGTGCATGGACGAGTCGCGCAGCGCGGTCAGGTCCCGCTGCCGGTAGGGGATGAACTCCAGGAGCGCGGGCACCGGGTCGGTGCCGGAGCCGGCCGGCCGCCAGACGCGGGCGGCCAGGTGCACCCCGTCGGAGACGGGGACGGTCAGCTCCCCCTCCTCGATCACCTCGTGCGGGAACTCGGTGACGGTGCGCATGTGCGGTCAGTCCCCCTCGCCGCCCGCGGCGGCGTCCTCGTCGGGTTCATCGATCTCGAACGGCAGCCGCGCCAGGCACAGCTCGTAGGCGCGGCGCAGGTCCTCGTCGCTGCGCCCGGCGGTGAACACCTGGGCCAGTTCGTAGCTGTAGCTGTCCTGGGAGGGCATCCGGGACAGCCGGGTCCCCGGCGGGGCCGACACCTTGGCACCGGTGCCGGGCACGTCGCGCTCCATCCGGGCGATGTCCTCGGGGCCGGGGGCGGTGCGCACCACCCCGTCGGTGAACCGGCGCAGGAACCACTTGGCCGCGGTGGCGTGGCGGCCGGCGCCGGTCTCCAACAGGGGCTCGCGGCCCAGCGCCAGGCGGACCATGTGGTCGTGGTTGGGCACCCCGTCGACCTCCGCCATCAGCCGGGCGTGCGACTGGGAGTGGCGGGGGTTGATCTCCAGCAGGCGCAGGGTTTCGTCCCCGGGGTTCCAGAAGTACTCGATGTTGAAGGTCGTGGCGTCCAGGCCCATGCGCCGCACCACCCGCTCGCTGATGTCGGCGAGCCGTTCCGCCACCGTTCCGGGCAGCCCGGCGGGGTAGGTGTAGCGCAGGAAGCTGGGCGAGTCGGGGTAGGTGGCCGAGGAGACCACGCCGTAGACCACGGGGTCCCCGCGCCAGACGTAGCCCTCGACGGTGACCTGCTCCCCGTGGACCTCCTCCTCGGCCACGCAGGCCGATCCCCCGGCACGGGCGACGGCCTCGGGCAGGTCGATGCGCCGGAGCAGCCAGTCGAACGGGCTCCCCAGGTCGTCGATGCCCTCCCTGATACGGCCGAGGGCCTCCCGGAACTCCTCGTCGTCGGTCACCCGGAAGGCCAGGGCCGAGGAGAAGGACTTCACCGGCTTGAGCCACATGGGGTAGCCGACCTCGGGCGGCGGCGCCTCGGCCTCCAGGGGCACCTCGGCGAACGGAGGGACCGCGTCGGTCACCTCGCGCTGCTCGCGGCGGCTCCAGTACTTGTGCTCGCACTTGACGACGGACTCCAGGGACGGCGAGGGCAGCCCCCGTTCGGCGCACAGGATCGGCACGAGTGTGCGCACGGGGAAGTCCCAGAAGCCGATGACGGCGTCGACGCTGCCCTCGAAACCGTCGAGGATCCGGCGGGCGTCGTCCAGCAGCTCGGGCAGCCGGTCGTGGGCGTCCCGCAGCTCCTCCATCTCCAGGAGCCCGTGGATCCGGTAGCCGCGCCTCTCTGCCAGCTCGTCCAGCACGGCCCGGTTGTGCGGGTCCGCGCCCAGCACGAAGACGTTGTCGCCCATCTCGTCCATGTGCCTCCCCTCCGCGTTCCCCGGCCGACTACCCGAATTCGCGATGGTTACGGATCGGAGGGGCAGCGGGAGACGGCCCGACCTGGGAGGAAACGACGGAGGCCGCCCTGCCGCCGCGTGTCACCGCGGCGGCAGGGCGGCCTCCGGGAGCCGGCGTCGGGGCGTCGGTTGTGCCCCCCATCCGCCCCCCCAGAAGGCCACGGACCGGCCTTCCGGGAGGCTTCAGGGGGCGCCCGGCCTGGCTATCCCTGCATCTCCTCCAGGGTCTTGCCCTTGGTCTCCTTGACGAACTTCCAGACGAACAGGAAGGACAGCACCGCGAAGGCCGTGTAGACCGTGTAGGTGCCGGCGAGGTCCCAGTCGCGCAGGGTCGGGAAGGTGACGGTGACCAGCCAGTTGGCGATCCACTGCGTGGCGGTGGCCACCGCCATCGCGGCCGCCCGGATGCGCAGCGGGAACATCTCCCCCAGCAGCACCCAGGTCACCACGCCCCACGACAGGGCGAAGAACAGCACGAAGCCGCTGGCCGCGACCAGCGCCACCGCGCCCCAGCCGAAGGACAGCTGGGCCTGGTCGCCGGCGACCGTGGCGTGGCTGAAGGCGAAGCCGGTCGTCGCCAGCGTCACCGCCATGCCCGCCGAGCCGATCAGCAGCAGGGGCTTGCGGCCGATCCTGTCGACCAGGCCGATGGCGACGAACGTGCCGATGATGTTCACGATCGAGGTGAACAGGCTCAGCAGCAGCGAGTCGCTCTCGTTGACCCCGACCGACTGCCACAGCGACGCGGAGTAGTAGAAGATCACGTTGATGCCGACCAGCTGCTGGAACGCCGAGATCGCCATGCCGATCCACACGATGGGCAGCAGCAGGTAGGGGCCGCGCAGGTCGCTCAGCCGGGGCTTGACCTCCGTGCCCAGGGCCCGGTGGATCTCGGCGATGCGCCCCTCGACGTCGCCGCCCTCGACGTCCTCGAGGATCCGGCGCGCCTTGGCGTCCTTGCCCACGCGCACCAGGTAGCGGGGGGACTCGGGGATGGTCAGCGACAGCAGGATGTACAGGGCGGCGGGGAAGACCTCCACGCCCAGCATCCACTGCCAGGCCTGCAGCGGCCCCAGCTCGTTGAGCGCGCTGCCCCCGGCCAGCGACGCCAGCGCGTAGTTGACCAGCTGGGACACGGCGATGCCGAGCACGATCGCCAGCTGCTGCATGGAGGCCAGGCGCCCCCGGTACGCCGCCGGCGAGACCTCGGCGATGTAGGTGGGCGCGATCACCGAGGCGATGCCGATGGCACCGCCGCCCACCACGCGCCACAGCGCCAGGTCCCACACCGTGAACGGCAGCGCCGAGCCGATGCCGCTGATCAGGAACAGCAGGCCGGCCAGCTGCATGACGCGGATGCGGCCGAAGCGGTCGGCCAGCGACCCGGCCACCGCCGCGCCCACCGCCGAGCCGAGCAGCGCCGCGGCCACGGTGAACCCCGTGACGCCCGGCCCCACCTCGAAGTGCGCCTGAATGGACTCGACGGCGCCGTTGATCACCGAGCTGTCGTAGCCGAAAAGGAAGCCGCCCATGGCCGCCGCGCCGGCGATCATGACGACATGGACGAGGTTGCCGGCCTCGGGATCCGAGGCCGAGGAGTGCGCTCGCGCCACGCTCCCCTCCTAACCGCGTTCAACGGGGGGTGATGGACATGTCACGGCCCACCATGCTCCCGCCGCCGCACAGGTGGGCCGTGACGAAACGCGGTGTGTTGTCGTTCACAGGCCGAGGGATTGCCGTTTCGCGGTGCGGATGACAGGCGCCATGCTCGGGTAGGGCCCCGCCGGCGGCCGCGGGGCCGCGACCGATCCGCGAAGGGAAACCAGCATGTCCGACCTGCTCGACCTGCACGGCCAGGCGATGAAGGAGTTCGACCGGAGGGTGCGCGCCATCGGCCCGGTGCAGTGGGCCGAGCCCACCCCCTGCCAGGAGTGGGACGTGCACGACCTGGTCGAGCACCTGGTGCGCGAGCAGCTGTGGGTGCCCTACCTGCTGGAGGGCGGCACCATCGCCGGGGCGGGGGACCGCTTCGAGGGCGACGCCATGGGCGAGGAGCCGGTGGCCACCTGGGAGCTGGCCGCGCGCGAGGCCCGCACCGCGTGGCTGCGGCCGGGCGCCCTGGAGGCGACGGTGCACCTGTCCTTCGGGGACGCCCCCGGGTCGCTGTACCTGTGGCAGATGACCTTCGACCTGGCCGTGCACGCCTGGGACCTGGCCCGCGCGATCGGCGCGGACGAGCGGCTCGACCCGGCCCTGGTGCGCGCCCTCCTGGAGTCCGAGCAGATCTCCGGCGACCTGGAGGCGGCGCAGAGCCGGGACGGCGCGGGCATCTTCGCCCCGCCGCAGCCGGTCCCCGAGGGCGCCGGCGACCAGGCCGTGCTGCTCGCCCGCACCGGCCGCGCCGTCTGAGCCCCGGCAGGCGGCCGGCGTAAGGGGCGGGGTCCACAAACTCGGCGGGGCCGACTTTGGCTCCTCCGTCTCCTGCGGCACACCCGCCCCCTGCCCCAGGATCGGCCCCATGGCCCGATTCGACGTGCTCTCGGACAAGGCGCTGCGGCGCGACCCCCTGACCCGCGAGGAGCTGCTCGGTGTGCTGGGCAGCGGCGACGACGACCTGATGGACCTGGTGGCCGCGGCGGCCCGCCCCCGCCTGCGGTTCTTCGGCCGCACCGTCAAGCTCAACTACCTGGTCAACCTCAAGAGCGGGCTGTGCCCGGAGGACTGCACCTACTGCTCCCAGCGCCTGGGCTCCACGGCCGACGTGGTGACCTACACCTGGCTCAAGCCCGACCAGGCCGCCGAGGCGGCCCGCGCCGGGGTGCGGGCCGGCGCGGCGCGGGTGTGCCTGGTGGCCAGCGGGCGCGGCCCCACCGACCGGGACGTGGACCGGCTCCGCCCCACCATCGAGGGCATCAAGGACGAGCACCCGGGGGTGGAGGTCTGCGCCTGCCTGGGACTGCTCTCGGACGGCCAGGCCGAGAGCCTGCGCGCCTCGGGCGCGGACGCCTACAACCACAACCTCAACACCTCCGGGGAGCGCTACTCCGAGATCTGCACCACCCACACCTTCGACGACCGGGTGGAGACGGTGGGCAAGGCCAAGGCGGCGGGCCTGTCGCCGTGCTCGGGGCTGATCGCCGGCATGGGCGAGAGCGACGCCGACCTCGCCGACGCGCTGCTGGCCCTGCGTGCGCTGGACCCCGACTCGGTCCCGGTCAACTTCCTCATCCCCTTCGAGGGCACCCCGCTGGCCGGGCGGTGGGACCTGGACCCGCAGCGGTGCCTGCGCATCCTGGCGGCGGCCCGCCTGGCCTTCCCCGACGCCGAGGTGCGCCTGGCCGCCGGGCGGGAGGTGCACCTGCGGGGCCTGCAGTCCACCGCGCTGTACCTGGCCAACTCGATCTTCCTCGGCGACTACCTGACCAGCGAGGGCCAGGCGGGCCGGGCCGACCTGGAGATGATCCGCGACGCCGGGTTCACCGTGCTGGGCGCCGACGGTGACGGGGCGAACGACGGCCACGGCGCCGACGGGGGGCGGGAGCGGCCGGACCTGGTCCGCCCCCGCCACCGCGGCACGGGCACGGCCCTGCCGCCGAACGCCTGAGCCGCGCCCCCGGGGCCGCCGGTGGGGACAGGGGTGTCACCCCCGGCGGCTACCATCGCTGTCCGTGCGCATCATCCTTGACGACGTCCCCTGGGACCACCCCGCCGGAGCGGCCCTGCGCCGCGAGCAGGAGCGGGAGACCATCGAACGCTACGGCGGCGACATCGAGGCGGGCCCCAAGCCCTCCGCCGAGGACGTCGCCGCCTTCCTGCTGGCCACCGACGACTCCGGCGACGCCGTAGGCTGCGGATGCCTGCGGCGCCTGGACGAGGACACCTTCGAGATCAAGCGGATGTACGTGGCCCCCCGGTGGCGGGGCCGCCGCATCGGCGGCCTGCTGCTGCGCGCCCTGGAGGAGCGCGCGCGGGAGCTGGGCGCCTCGCGCATGCGCCTGGAGACCGGGGCCGAGCAGCCCGAGGCGATGCGGGTGTACGAAAGGGCCGGCTACCGGCGCATCGAGCGGTACGGTCCCTACGTGGCGTGCGAGGAGAGCATCTGCTTCGAGCGCGGCCTGGCGGGCGAGCCCGCCCGGGCCTGACCGCCCCGGCCGCACGGCCCCGAGCACCCGAACCGTTGGAGGGCCCTGCCGTGGACCTGGTCTGGTACGTGAGCTACGGCGCCAACACCGACGCCGCACGCCTGGACTGCTATGTGCGCGGCGGGGCGCCCGGCGGCGGGGCACGGGCCAACCCGGGCTGCCGGGACCGCACCCCGCCGCGCGCCGACCGGCCGGTGTGGCTGCCCGGCGGGGTGTACTTCGGGCTCGAATCGCCGATGTGGGGCGGCGGCCTGGCGATGCTCGACCCGGACCTGCCGGGGGCGGCGCCCGCGCGCGCCTACCTGGTGGGGGCCGGGCAGTTCTCCGACATCGCCGCCCAGGAGATGTACCGCTCCCCCGGCCGGGGGCCCGACCCGGCCGAGGCGGTCGGTGGGGGACGCGCGGTCCTCGGTGAGGGCCGCTATGAGACGCTGCTGCACTGCGGGGACATGGACGGGCTGCCGATGCTGACCTTCACGGCGCACTGGTCGAGCCGGGAGGTTGAGCACACGCCGCCGTCCGCCGGCTACCTCAGGGTGATCGGCGCCGGCCTTGAGGCCGCGCACCGGTGGGGCCCGGTGCGGACGGCCGCCTACCTGGCGTCGCGTCCCGGTGCGGCCGGAGGGTGGAGCGCTGAGCAGGTGCGGTCGGTGCTGGCGGGCTGACGGGAAAAACCGGTTGCCCTCGCACGGGGCGCCGGGGTTGGATCGACGTGCGCGGGTCCTTCGGCCCGCCCGTCCCGTCCCCGTCCCACAGTGAGCGAGTGTGTGGTCTGCATGTCGAATTCGGTGAGGTCTGTGCCCCGGTCCCGCGTCGTCGCTACCCCGCGGAGAGCTTCGGACGCCTGACCTGCTGAGGCCCTTCGCGGGGCGGCGGACGGCGCCGAGCGCCCGATCCGGCCGTTCCACTCGCGAGGAGTCACCTTCGTGTCACGACGACGCGACCACCGAAAGCGCTCCCACCAGGGAGCCGACAGTTTCCGCTGCGCCCACTGCAGCCTCGACGTGCCGTTGGGCGCCCCGGGGACGCGGCACCGCAACCACTGTCCCAACTGCCTGTACAGCAAGCACGTCGACGACGGCGTCCCGGGCGACCGGGCATCGGACTGCGGGGCCCGCATGGAGCCCATCGCGGTCACCGTCCGCGGCGACGGCGAGTGGGTGCTCATCCACCGGTGCACCCGGTGCGACACGCTGGTCGCCAACCGCAGCGCCGGCGACGACAATCCGCTGCTGCTGATGCGCACGGCGACCCGCCCGCTGGCGAGCCCGCCGTTCCCGCTGGAGCGGTTGGCGGCTCTGTGAAGAGGGGGCCGGGGCCGGACCGCTGCGTGCGGTCGGGCCCCGGCCCCGCCGTTCTCCCGTGGATTCCGGGGCCGCACCGCCGTGCGCGGCCGTAGGGTGTCGGCGCGCCGGAGCGGCCCGGCGCCGCCCCGAGAACGGAAGGACCCCCCATGACCGGACCCGCGGACCTGTGGGACATGGCCGACCTGCTGACCCCCATGGCGGTGCGCACCGCCGCCACCCTGCGCCTGGCCGACCACATGGCGCAGGGGGCGCGGACCGCCCCCGAGCTGGCGCGGGCCTGCGGGGCCGACGCCGACGCCCTGGGCCGGCTCCTGGCGCACCTGGTGCGGGTCGGGGTGGTCGACCGCGACGCGCAGGGGCGCCACCGCACGCGCGGCGAGGGCGAGCGGCTGCGGTCGGACCACCCGGACTCGCTGCGGGCCGAACTGGACCTGGAGGAGCACCTGCCCCGCGCCGAACTGGCGCTGACGGAGCTGGTGCACAGTGTGCGCACCGGCGGGGCGGCCTTCCCCGAGCGCTTCGGGCGGGGGTTCTGGGAGGTGCTGGCCGACGACCCCGAGCGCGCGCAGGTCTACGACCGGCGGATGGGCACCGACGTGGCCAAGGACGCCGAGGCCATCGCGGCCGCCTACGACTGGGGCGCGCTGGGCGGCGTCGCCGACGTCGGCGGGGGCGACGGGACCCTGCTCGCCGCGCTGCTGCGGGCCCACCCCGGGCTGCGGGGCGCCGTGGTCGACCGGCCGGACACCGCGCGGCGGGCACGGTCGCTCCTCCAGGAGGCGGGGTTCGGCGACCGGGCCGGCGCCGTGGCGGCGGACTTCTTCTCGCCTCTCCCCCGCGGGTACGGCGGCTACCTGCTCTCGGCCGTGGTGCACGACTGGGACCGGGCCTCGGCGGTGGAGATCCTGCGCCGGTGCGCGGAGGCGGCCGCCCCGCAGGGGCGCGTGCTGGTCGCCGAGAACACCGGGGCCGACGGGGAGTCCCCGGACACGGCCTTGGACCTGCGGATGCTGGCCTTCTTCGGAGGCAAGGACCGGGGCGTGGGCGAGCTGCGGGAGCTGGGCGAGGAGGCGGGCCTGCGCACGGTGGGCGTCCACCCGGCCGGGCGGATCTCGGTGGTGGAGATGGCCCCCGCCGGACGCATGTGACCGCCACCTGCCCAGCTCTCACATCATGAGACGACTATTTTATAATGTGATATGCCGGTGTACGGTTCGGGCATGCCGAACCTGCGCTGGGACGCCGAGCTGTACGACACCCGCCACGCCTACGTCTCCGCCCTGGGGGCCGATCTGGTCGACCTGCTCGCCCCGCGCCCGGCAGAGCGGGTCCTGGACGCCGGGTGCGGGACGGGCGACCACGCCGAGGCCCTCCGCGAGCGCGGGGCCACGGTCGTCGGCGTCGACGCCTCCCCCGAGATGGCCGAGCGGGCGGCCGAGCGCTTCCCCGGCCTGGACGTGCGCGTGGGCGACCTGCGCGACCTGGGGCTGAGCGGGTTCGACGCCGTGCTCAGCAACGCCGTCCTGCACTGGGTCCCCGAGGCGGACCGGGCCGCGGCGTCCCTGGCGGCGGCGCTGCGCCCCGGGGGCCGGCTGGCCGCCGAGTTCGGCGGTGCGGGCAACGTCGCGGCGATCGAGGCGGCCGCCCGCGCGGCGCGTGCCGACGCCGGCCTGCCCGATGCGCCCTCGCCCTGGTACTTCCCCGGTATCGCCGAGTACGCGCGGGTCCTGGAGGGGGCGGGGTTCGAGGTGACGGGGGCCTGGCTGTTCGACCGCCCCACGCGCCTGGAGGGCGCGGACGGCGTGGCGGTGTGGCTGCGGATGTTCGGTCCGCACCTGCTCCAGGGGGTCGGCGGCACCGGCGGCACCGGCGGGGCCGGAGATGCCGGGGATGCCGACGACGCCGGAGCCGTGGACGCCTTCCTTGCCGAGGTCCAGGAGCGCGCACGCCCCCGGCTGTACCGGGACGGCGCCTGGTGGGCCGACTACCGCCGGCTGAGGGTGACCGCGGTCAGGCGCTGATCGGGCGCCTCCGCGCTCCGGCCCTTCCGGGCCTGCTCGCACACCGGGGCGCCGGCCCAGGAGGCGGCCACGACGGCGCCCATCACCACGCGCGAGGCCAGAAGGTCCTCGCGGGCGTAGAGGGTGCCGGTCAGGTAGTGGTCGATGAACCCGTACCGCATGACCTCGCGGCCGCCCATGGCGCGCGCCCAGTTCTCCAGCTCGGTGAGCACGCAGGGCCAGTCGATCAGGACGATCCCGACGGCATAGGCGGCCACGAACAGGTGCGGGCGGATCGCCTGGGGCCGCCTCCAGGCGAGGAAGCCGCCGAAGACCACGTAGCCCAGGAAGAGGAAGTGCAGGAGCGCCGCGGCGTGCCCGATGAACAGGTAGAGCATGCCGCGAAAGTACGGCCGCCCGCACGGGCCGCACATCGCCTCCGGCCCCTAAGTCCCCTGAGTACCGGCACTCAGGCCCGCCCCGGTGACGGCGCCTCCGCTCCCTGCGCCTCCTCCTCTCCGGTGTCCGGCACCTGCGCGGGCGGACCCGCGCGCCTGCGGGCC
This sequence comes from Nocardiopsis halophila DSM 44494, assembly GCF_000341245.1. Classification (GTDB taxonomy): domain Bacteria; phylum Actinomycetota; class Actinomycetes; order Streptosporangiales; family Streptosporangiaceae; genus Nocardiopsis_A; species Nocardiopsis_A halophila. Next base: position 19,450 of record NZ_ANAD01000044.1, on the reverse strand, counting down.
GCGCGCTGGGTGACGGCGATGCACCCCAGCACCACCAGGGCCGTCAGCGGGGCCCAGGGGTTGAAGGCCTCGCCCAGCACCAGGAAGGCCCACACCAGCGTCAGCAGCGGCTGGGCCAGCTGCAGCTGGCTGGCCTTGGCGACCCCGATCAGCGCCATCCCCCGGTACCAGGCGGCGAAGCCGCCGAACTGGGAGACCAGGGCCAGGTAGGCCATGCCCGCGAGCGGCAGAGGGGCCAGGTGGAACGGCTCCAGGGCCAGCCCCGCCGCCGTCAGCGGCGCCGTCACCGGAAGGGAGGCCACCAGAGCCCAGGCGATCACCTGCCATCCGGGCATGTGGGCCGAGAGCCGGCCGCCGGCCGCGTACCCGGCGGCGCACAGCACCAGCGCCGCGAACAGGTACAGGTCGCCCGGCCCGGGCGCGCCGCCGGTGCGCAGGGCGGTGAACCCGGCGACCGCGACCGCCCCGACGGCGGCGGCGGCCCAGAACACCCCCGGCGGCCACGAGCGCGACCACAGCGAGGAGACCACGGCGGTGGTCAGCGGGAGCAGCCCGATGATCACGGCGGCGTTGCCGGTCGAGGTGGTCTGCAGCGCCAGCGAGGTCAGCAGGGGGAAGGCCAGCACGCACCCCAGCGCCACCACCAGCAGCCCCGGCACGTGGCGCCGCTCGGGCAGGCGGGCGCCGGAGGCCTTGAGCGCGGCCGCGGCGACGAGCCCGGCCAGCGCGCACCGCAGGCCCGTGGCCGTCCAGGGCCCGAAGCCCTCCAGGGCCCAGCTGGTCGCGGGGAAGGTGAAGGAGAACGCGGCGACCCCCAGCGCCGCCAGTGCGGTGCCGCGCCGGGCCGCTACCCGATCCGAAGCGATAGCGCTATTATCAGCTCTCATGAAAAAGAGTAGCAGTGTGGCGGAGCTCGCGGCATCGCTGCGACACGAGGTCGACCGCTACTCGCCCGGCGAGAAGCTCCCGCCGAGCAGGAAGCTGGTGGAGCGGTTCGGGGTGAGCCCGGTGACGGTCTCGCGCGCCGTCGCCGCGCTGGCCGCCGAAGGCCTGGTCGTCACCCGGCCGGGCTCGGGGGCCTACCGCGCCCCCGCGCCCGCGGGCGCCCGCACCAAGGGCGACACCTCCTGGCAGGAGGTGTCGCTGAGCGCCGAGCCGACCCTGGGCGGCGCCGAGCCGGTGCCGCGCAGCGTGGACGACGCCGGGATCCTGGCCACCCTGTCCTCCCCTCCCCCGGGCACGATCGCCTTCAACGGCGGCTACCTGCACGCCGGCATGCAGCCGGAGCGGGCGCTGTCGACCGCGCTGGCCCGGGCCGGGCGCCGCCCATCGGCCTGGGAGCGGCCGCCGGTGGAGGGCGTTCCCGAGCTGCGGGGCTGGTTCGCCCGCGAGATCGGCGGCGCCGAGGGGGTCCTGGACGCCTCGGACGTGCTGGTCACCGCGGGCGGGCAGAGCGCGCTCACGGCCGCGCTGCGCGCACTGGCCCCGCCGGGCGCCCCGGTGCTGGTGGAGTCGCCGACCTACCCGGGCATGCTGGCGGCGGCGCGGGCCTCGGGGGTGCGGCCGCTGCCCGTCCCGATGGACCGGGACGGGGTCCGGCCCGAGCTGCTGGAGGAGGCCCTGCGCTCCTCCGGGGCGCGGGTGTTCGTGTGCCAGCCGCTGTTCCAGAACCCCACGGGGCGGGTGCTCGGCGCCGAGCGGCGGCGCGCGGTGCTGGAGATCGCGCGCGCGGCGGGGGCGTTCGTGCTCGAAGACGACTTCGCCCGGCACCTGGCCCACGCCGACCTGCCGTCCCTGCCGCCGCCGCTGGCCGCCGAGGACGAGCACGGCACCGTGGTGCACGTGCGCTCGCTGACCAAGGCGACCTCGCCCAACCTGCGGGTGGGGGCGCTGGCGGCGCGGGGGCCGGTGATGCGGCGGCTCCGGGCGATCCAGGTGGTGGACAGCTTCTTCGTTCCGCGGCCGCTGCAGGAGGCGGCGCTGGAGCTGGTGGGGTCCCCGGCCTGGGGCCGGCACCTGCGCGCGGTCGCCGCCGGCCTGGCCGGACGGCGCCGGGACATGGTCGCCGCGCTGCTGCACGACCTGCCGTCCCTGACGCCGCCCGAGCCGCCGCGGGGCGGGCTGCACCTGTGGCTGCGGCTGCCGGAGGCGGCCGACGAGCAGGCGCTGGTGGTCTCGGCCCTGCGGGCGGGCGTGGCCGTCGCCCCGGGGCGGCCCTACTTCCCCGCCGAGCCCCCGGCCCCGCACCTGCGGCTGAGTTTCGGGGGCACGACGGGCCCGCCGGAGATCGACGAAGGGGTGCGCCGCCTGCGCGCCGCCCTGACCGAGTGCGGCCTGGCGTGAGAGGCGCCGACGGGGGCGCGGCCTCAGCTCTGGGCGGCCGGGGTGATGTGGGTGTTCACGCAGAGCCAGCGGCCCCCTCGCCGGACGAACACGTCGGTGGTCCACTCGTCGGCGTCGATGCGGTTCCCCCGGTAGTGGGCCGTGTTGACGATTCTGGCGGTGGAGACCGCGGTGCCGTCCAGCAGCAGGACCTGCGGCTCGGTCACCGGCTCCATCATCGAGTGGGTCAGGTCCCCGGAGGCGATGTGTCCGAGGAACTGGCTCCGGGTGGCGATGCCGGTCTCGGACACGAGGGTCCACTCCTCGGCCAGGAACATCGCGATCCGCTCGGCGTCGTTGGACAGGATCGCGCCTCCGTCAAGGCGTCGGCGGTGCCGAGGACGCCGGTGCGGGCGGCGGCCTCCTCGGGCGGGGGTGGCGGGTCGCCCTTGTCCTTCATGCCCCGACCCTTCCCCCGTCCGTCGCCCCCCGACACCGGTGGGCGGGACACCGGAGCGCATGCGCTCGCGCCCTGCCCGCCTCGGCCCGCACCATGTGCGCCCCTCCTGCCGCGCCGCCTGCAAGCACCGCGGAGCGGCGACTCGGGGAGCGCGCCTGCCCGAACTGCACGGCCCCGCTGATCGACGCCGAGCGGCGCGTGCTGCAGGTGCTGCTGCGCGCGGACCGCCGCGCGCACCGGGGCCTCAGGGGCCGCACGGGTCGAGGGGGACGGTCAGCCCGGCCTTGACCGCCTCGGAGGCCGGGAAGGTCTCGTACCGGCGCACCCCGAAGTCGGTGACGAACAGCCGGCGCGACACCTGCCTGTTCTGCGCGATGTCGCGGGTCACCAGGAGCACCGCGTAGTCCCACTGGCCGACGATCGCGTAGCACTGCTGCACGCAGGCCTCCGTGCGCATGCGCTCGCGGAAGGCCGCGTGGTGCTCCGGGTCGTCGTCGGCCAGGGCCACCAGGACCAGCGACGTCAGCCCCGCCCCCACCGCCTCGGGGTCGACCACGGCCACGTCGGCCCGGACCACCCCCGAGCGGCGCATGCGGGTGAGCCGGCGCTGGACCGCGCTGGGCGACAGGCCCACCTGCTCGCCCAACTCGTGCAGGGGGCGCCGGGCGTCCCGCTGCACCAGCCCGAGCAGCAGTCGGTCCAGGTCGTCGAGGGAGGGCGTGTCGCGCATGCAAGAATCTTGCACGGGCGGCGGGAAACCGGCAATCGCCGCCACCGCGTCCCGGCCTACCGTGGCGGCGTCCACTTCGAGACCTCCGATGACCCGGGAGGCCGCCATGGCCCGCACCCCTGCCGACGCCGCACCGCCCGAGGGCACCGCCCCCGTGCAGGGCGCCGACGACCTGGACCCGGACCGCATCGCCGCGGCCCGCGAGCACATCGACCCCGTCTTCCTGGACACCCCGCAGTACCGCGACACCGTGCTCGACGCCCGTATGGGCCGCCCCGTGCTCGTCAAGGTCGAGACGCTCAACCCGCTGCGCAGCTTCAAGGGCCGCGGCGCCATGCACCTGGCGGCGCGGCTGCCCGAGGCCTCGGGTCTGGTGTGCGCCTCGGGAGGGGGCAACTTCGGGCAGGCCGTGGCCTACGCCGCCCGGAGCCGCGGCATCACCGCCGACGTGTTCGTCCCCGAGCCCGCCTCCGCGGTCAAGACCGCCCGCATGGAGGCGCTGGGCGCACGGGTGCACCGGGTCGGCGGCGACCCCCAGACCGCCGCCGACGCCTTCGCGGCCGAGGGGAGCGGCCTGGTGCCGGCGGTGGACGGCCGCGACGCCGCGATCGCCGAGGGCGCCGGGACCATCGGGGTGGAGCTGCTGCGCACCGGCGGCTTCGACACGGTGGTCCTGCCACTGGGCGACGGGGCCCTGATCACCGGCGTGGCCCGGTGGCTGCGCGCGCACGCGCCCGGGGTGCGGGTGGTGGGCGCCGGGGCGGCCGCGGCCCCGGCGATGGCGCGCGCCTGGCGCACCGGCCGCGCCGAGCCCGTGGCGCCCTCCTCCGCCTTCGCCGCGGGGATCAGCATCACCGCGCCCCACCCCGAGGCGGTGCGGCGGGTGCGGGCGCTGGTCGACGGCGTGGTGCTGGTCGAGGAGGGGGAGCTGGTGCGGGCGGCGCGCCTGGCCGCGGCCGCCCTGGGCGTGCTCCCCGAGCCTGCGGGGGCGGCGGGCCTGGCGGCCGTCGCCCGCGGGCCGGAGGCCGTCCCGGGCGCCTCGGTGGCCACCGTGGTCACCGGCGCCAACGCCGACCCGGGGTTCCTCGCCGACCTGGCGCCGGAAGGCTGAGGGCGCCCCGCCTCAGCCGGTCACCGGCAGGGACCGCAGGTGGCGGGAGCCGGGCTGGTCGAACCGCTCCACGCGGTCGGGCGCCACCGCCAGGCGCAGGTGCGGGCGGCGCTCCAGCAGCGCCCCCAGGGCGACCTCCCCCTCGGTGCGCGCCAGCGCCGCGCCCAGGCAGTAGTGCGGGCCGTGGCCGAACGCCACGTGGCTCTCGCGCCGGCCGGCCGGCGCGCGGGCCAGGTCCAACCGCTCGGGGGCGTCGAAGGCCGAGGGGTCCCGGTTGGCCGCGGCCAGCGCGCACACCACCGCGTCGCCGCGCGGGATGCGCACCCCGTGCAGGAGCACGTCCTCCTTGGCGTGGGCGACGCCGGCCATCGGCGCCGGGCCGTGCAGGCGCAGCAGCTCGTGCACGGCCCGCGGCATCAGACCGGGGTCCGCACGCAGCGCCTCCAGCTGGTCCGGGTGCTGCTGCAGGGCCAGCACGGCGTTGGCCACGAAGTGGGCGGTGGTGTGGTGCCCGCCCTGGACGATGATGAGCACCATCGCCACCAGCTCGTCCTCGCCGAGCCGGCCGCCGTCCTCGTCGCGGACGCGGATGAGCGCGCTCAGCAGGTCGTCGGGCGCCCGCCCCCGCTCAGCGAGCGCGCGCCGGTCGGCGACGGCCTCCAGCACCGCGTCGACCATCCCGGTGAGGGATTCGCCGTAGCGCTCCGGCTCGCCCCCGGCGATGGCGTGCATCCACGCGCGCCACCGGGGCCGCTGCTCCTCCCCGATGCCGACGAGCTCGCAGATGACGTTGCCCGAGACCGGGAAGCCGAAGTCCCACAGGACGTCGAAGCCCTCCCGGCCCTCCAGCCCGTCCAGGACGCCCCCGACGATGCCCTGGATGCGCGGGCGCAGGTCGTTGACCCTGCGCACGGTGAAGGCGCGGGAGACGAGCTTGCGCAGCCGCGCGTGGTCGGCGCCGTCGGTGGTGAGCAGGCCGTCCATGTAGCGCTTGTAGTCCTCGGGGACGCCGAAGGCGCTCACCATCTGGTCGAGGACGCCCGCGCCCTCCAGGCCGGGGACGCCGGCCGCGTCGCGCACGAAGCGCGGGTCGTTGAGCACGTCGCGCACGACCTCGTACCGGGTGGCCATCCACGTCGTGTAGTCCACGCCGGGGAAGGCGATGCGCACCAGCGGCGCGCGGTCGCGCATGCGGGCGTAGGAGCCCGGGATGTCGTCCATGAACCCGGGGGAGCCCAGGTCGAAGACGGCGTCGGAGGGGGTCGGGGAAGCGGTCATGGTCGCCTCGCAATGCGGTGGGTGTGCGGCGGGTGGTCCGCCTCCGCCAACACTACGTTATGTTCAGAAATTTCTGAAGACTGGAAACATCAGGAAGGCGTGAAAAGGAGGCGTGTCCACGGCCCCCGCCCGACCTGAAGCGGCCATCCGCCACCGGGCCGCTCACCTGGGAAGAGACAGCGCGTCACCGTGCGGTCACCGATGAGGGACCAACGTTCATCGCGTGATGGTTGGGGCGCGTGCCCCCGGCATGTCCTCATGGACCACGGTCCGGTCCGCCCCCAGGGGCGGACGCTCGATGAGTCCGAGGAGACCGTGAATGTCGGACGTCCCCCTTTCCCCATCCCCCTCCTCCCCCTCCGCCTCTGAGGCCGGCCGGCACCGCGCCACCCGCCGCGGCGTCCTGCTCGGCGGTGCCGCCGCCATGGGCGCCGCGGCGATCGACGCGCTCACCCCCGCCCCTGCGCACGCCGGCCGCGGCCGCCTGCACGACCCCTTCACCCTCGGCGTGGCCTCGGGCGATCCGCTCCCCGACGGCGTGGTCCTGTGGACCCGCCTGGCCCCCGAGCCGCTGGCCGAGAGCGGGCTGGGCGGCATGCCCGAGCGCCGGTTCCAGGTGCAGTGGCAGATCTCCGAGGACGAGCGGTTCAGACGCATCACCGCCGCCGGCACCTGCACGGCCTCCCCCGAGTCGGCCCACGCGGTGCACGTGGAGGTCTCGGGTCTGCGCCCCGGGGCCGACTACTTCTACCGCTTCCGGGTACAGGGCCACCTCAGCCCCGTCGGCCGCACCCGCACCGCCCCCGCGCCCGGTTCGAGCCCCGACCGGTTCTCCTTCGCCTTCGCCAGCTGCCAGAGCTACACCAACGGCCACTACACCGCCCAGGCGCACCTGGCCCGGGAGGACCTGGACCTGGTGGTCTTCCTCGGCGACTACATCTACGAGTACGGCGAGGAGGGCGACCTGGGCCGCCCCCACATCCCCTCCTGGGAGACGGTCTCGCTGTCCGACTACCGGATCCGCCACGCCCAGTACAAGAGCGACCCCGACCTGCAGGCCGCGCACGCCGCCTTCCCCTGGGCGCTGGTCTTCGACGACCACGAGGTCGACAACAACTGGGCCGACGACATCCCCGAGAACGGGGGCGACCCCCAGGAGTTCCTGCGCAGGCGCGCCGCCGCCTTCCGGGCCTACTACGAGAACATGCCCCTGCGCCGGGCCCAGCGCCCCCGGGGGGCCGACGTGCAGATGTTCCGGCGCCTGACCTTCGGCGACCTGGTGGACCTGCACCTGCTCGACACCCGCCAGTACCGCAGCGACCAGGTCGGCGACCCCCAGCACGACGACCCCGACCGCACCCTGCTGGGCGAGCGCCAGCGCCGGTGGCTCTTCGACGGCCTGAACGGGCCCACCGCGCGCTGGAACGTGCTGGGGCAGCAGGTGTTCTTCAGTCAGCGCGACTTCGTGGAGGGGCCGGCGACCAACTTCAGCAACGACGCCTGGGACGGCTACCGGTACGAGCGCGACCGCGTCCGCGACGTCCTCGCCTCGGGCCCCTCCAACCCCGTGGTGATCACCGGGGACGTGCACGCCAACTACCTGTGCGACGTCAAGGCCGACTTCGACGACCCCGACTCGGCGACCGTGGCCACCGAGCTGGTCGGCACCTCCTTCACCAGCGGCGGCGACGGAACCGACCAGAACCCCGGCGACGCCGTGCAGCTGCAGGAGAACCCGCACATCCGGATGATCAACCGCCGCCGGGGCTACGTGCGCAACACCGTCACCCCGAGCGAGTGGACCGCCGACTACCGCGTCGTCGACCGCGTCTCCGAGCCGGGCGCCCCCATCCGCGACCTGGCCCGGTACGTCATCGAGGACGGCCGCCCCGGCGCGGTCGACCCCGGGCCCCTCCCCTGAGCCCCTGCCCCTCGAGCCCCTGGGCGCGTGCGGCGCGCGGGCCGCAGGCCCGCGCGCCACGCCGCCCCGATGCACGAGAACAGGTTCCACCCGGGGTGCTAGGTTCCCTGCATGCGTGTGGACGAGTACCTGGAACACGATGCCGTCGGACTGGCCGGACTGATCCGCGAGGGACAGGTGGGGGCCGCGGACGTGCTGGACGCCGCCGTCGCCCGGTGCGAGCAGGTCGACCCCCTGCTCAACGCGGTCGTCCGGCCGATGTACGAGGAGGCGCGGCGGCGCGTCGCCCGCCCCCTGGACGGACCCCTGGCCGGGGTCCCCTTCCTGCTGAAGGACCTGTTCCAGGACTACGCAGGTGTGCCCACCTCGGCCGGGTGCCGCGCCCTGAGGGAGCTGCCCGCGCCCCGCCACGCCGAGGTGGTGCGCCGGTGGCTGGACGCCGGCCTGGTCCCCTTCGGCAAGACCAACCTGCCCGAGTTCGGGGCCAAGGGGGTCACCGAGCCCGAGGCCTTCGGCCCGGCCCGCAACCCCTGGCACCCGGGGCACACCCCCGGCGGGTCCTCCGGCGGCTCGGCCGCCGCAGTGGCCGCGGGCGTCGTCCCCGCCGCCGGCGCCAACGACGGGGGCGGGTCCATCCGGATCCCCGCCGCCTGCTGCGGCCTGGTCGGCCTCAAGCCCGGGCGCGGCCGGGTGCCGTTCGGCCCGGACATGGCCGAGCCCATGCACGGGGCCGCGGTCAACGGCACCGTCACCCGCACGGTGCGCGACACCGCCGCGCTGCTCGACGCGGTGGCCGGGCCCGAGCCCACCTCCCCCTTCCCCATCGCCCCGCCCGAGCGGCCCTACGCCCACGAGGTGGGGCGCGCGCCCGGGCGGCTGCGCATCGGCTTCACCGACCGCTCGCCGCTGGGCACCCCGGTGCACCCCGAGGCGGTGGCCGCCGTGCGCTCGGCGGCGGCGCTGCTGGAGGAGCTGGGCCACGACGTGGTCGAGGACGGGCCCGACCTGGACGGCCGCCGGCTGACCGAGGACTTCCTGACGCTGTGGTACGGCTCCATGGCGGCGCTGGTGGAGGGGGTCAAGGAGCAGACCGGCTGCGGCGACGAGGGTTTCGAGGCCGACACGCTGATGCTGGCGGCGATGGGCCGGGCGATGAGCGCGGCCGACTACGTGCGCGGCGCCGACCGGTGGAACACGCACACGCTGGCCCTGAGCGCGTACCACGCGCGCTACGACCTGCTGCTGACGCCCACCATCGCCGGCCCGCCGGTGGCGGTCGGGCGCCTGGACCCGCCGCGCTGGCTGCGCGCCGCCGAGCGGGCGCTGGTGCGCACCGGCACCGAGCGCCTGGTGGCGGCGACCGGGCTGGTCACCAAGGAGGCGGTGAACAACCTGACGGCGACGCCGTTCACGCTGACCGCCAACCTGACCGGCACCCCGGCGGTGTCGCTGCCGCTCCACTGGACGGAGCGGGGGCTGCCGCTGGGCGTGCAGTTCATCGCGGCCGCGGGCGGCGAGTCCCTGCTGATCCGCCTCGCCTCCCAGCTGGAGGAGGCCCGCCCGTGGGCCCACCGCCGCCCGGGGGCGGTCCCCTTCCCGGAGCACGCACCCGCCCCCGGCTGACCAGGGCCCCCTCCGCCGCCGCCCGGCCCCTCGGCCCCCGCCCGCCGTGCGCGGGAGGGCGGCTGCGGGGCCGGTCCCAGACGGCCGCGGGGAACGGCTGGAAGGCCGTCGCCACGTGGGCACCGGGCGCGGGCACGGCGCTCCGCTCCGCCCCGGAGCCGCCCCCGGGATCAGGTCAGTTCGAGGCCGCCGTCGATGGTGAGGACCTGCCCGGTGAGCCAGGTCGTTCCCGGGTCGGCGAGCCGGAGCACCCACTGGGCGACCTCGTCGGGTCCTCCGCGGCGGCCCAGCGGGATCCGCGCGGCCTCGGTCTCCTTGATCCGGGCCACGTCGGCCTCGGCGATCCCGGCCGCCGACAGGGCCTCGCTTTCGGTGGGGCCCGGCGCCAAGGCGTTGACCCGCACCCCCTCGGGGGCCAGTTCCAGCGCCCAGCAGCGTGTCAACTGCTCGACGGCGGCCTTGGAGGCCGCGTAGTGGGCGGCGCCGGGCAGCGGCCTATGGCCATAGGTGCTGGAGATGTTGACGATCGTTCCCCTCCGGTCGCGCAGGTGCGGCAGGGCCGCGGCGGCCAGAAGGCTGGGGGCGGTGACGTTGAGCGCGAACAGTGCGGCGATGCGGTCCGCATCGGTTTCGGCCAGCGGCATCATCTCGGTGGCGCCGGCGTTGTTGACGAGCACGTCGATACGGCCCCACTGGTGCGTCGCGGCCTGGACCACCCGGGCGGGGGCGTCGGGAGCGCGCAGGTCGGCGGGGTGAGCGGTGATGCCGGGGTGGTGGGCGGCGGTGGTCTGGAGCGCCTCGTGGCGCCGCCCCACCCCCAGGACGTGTGCGCCGGCCCGGGCCAGGGCGATCGCGGTAGCGCGGCCGATACCCGATCCGGCGCCGGTGACGATGGCGACCCGATCGTTGAGGTCGTCGAGGTCGGTGCGCTGGTGGTGCTGCTCGGTCAACCCGCCTCCTTTGTTCGTTGTTCGTCGAATATCGAACAAGGTAGCATGGCCGGATGAGATACGCACACCACCCGGCGACCGAGGACCTGTCGTTGCCCGAAGTGATGGCGGCGCTCAGCGACCCGTTGCGCATCGGGCTGGTGCGGGTGCTCGCCGACGGCGCCGAGCGCGGGTGGGGGGAGTTGCGGGCGCCGGTGGCCAAGTCGACGCTCAGCCACCACCTGCGGGTCCTGCGCGACGCGGGGGTGACCCGCACGCGCCAGGAGGGCACCCGCTGTTTCGTCACGCTGCGCCGCCGGGACCTCGACGAGCGCTTCCCCGGACTGGTCGGAGCTCTGCTGGGGGCTGCCGAGGCCGAGGATGTGGGCGGCGTCCACCTCGCCTCCGACCCCGGAGCCGCTCGCCGCTGACGGCGGCCGGAGACCGGCCGCCGCCCCGGCCCCGGCCGGGCGGGGCGGTGCACAGCGGGGGGGCGTGTCGGTGACCTCCGACAGCACTGCCGGAAGGCCCAGCGCACCTCTCCCCTCCTCGCTGGGCGCTGCCATCGCCGTCTGCGGAGCCGCAGGCCAATGCGGAGCGCCCGCAGCGAAGCGAGGACGANNCGGCGAGCGGCGGCCGCACCCGGCGACGGGGGAGGGCCCCACTGCCTCCCGGGGCGGCGTCGACGCACCGTGCGCCTTCCGGACGCCGCCAGAAGCCGTCGACGAGCGCTCTCAACCGGGATCGGCATGGCCAGGAAGCGGGGCCGCCGGTGCCTCAGCCGCCGCCGGTCAGTGCGGTGCCCAACGGCGTCCTCGCGTAGAGTACCCTCCGGCCGGCCCGCCAGGACTCCAGCAGCCCCACCGCCCGCAGGGCGGTCAGATGGCCCGAGACGCTGCCCGGGCTCATTCCCAGGCGCGCGGCCAGGCCCGTGGTCGTGTCAGGCTCGGCCAGCGCGAGCAGGAGCGTCGCCCGCGTGCGCCCCAGAGCCCCCGCCAGGGCCTCGGGCGGGCGCGGACCTTCCGGGGACCACAGGGCTCCGACCCCGCGCGCCGGGTAGACCAGGGTGGGCTGCCACGGCTCGTCGCTGACCAGGATCAGCTCCGGCCACACGAACACGCTGGGTATGAGCACCAGCCCGCGCCCTTCCAGGTGCAGCTCATCGGGCGCGGTCGGCCCGCGGACCGCGAGCGCGGACCCGTCCCACCTCAGGCGGGAATCGAGCCCCGCCATGAGGCGCTCGAGGCCGCCCTCGGCAAGCACGCGCACCCGCTCGGCGATGTCGGCGTCCAGAAGCGCGCGTATCCGGGGCCAGTGGGGGCGCACCAGGTGATCCCAGAACGCCCCCAGCAGGTCGGCCAGGGCGTCGCGGGTGGCAGCGGGGTCGCGGAGGAGCGGGTCGACCGCCTCGGAGGGGAGCCGGCGGCGCGGGTCGAGGAGGCACTGGCGCAGTTCGGCCTCCACCCGGGCGGCCGGGGTCGCGCGCACCCCGGCCAGCTGGTCGGCGACCGAGGTCAGCGGCCCCTCGGGGGCGGGCGTCAGGAAGTCGGGCACATAGCCGGGCCGGGGCACCAGCAGGCGGAACGTCTCCAGGTCGGCACCCTCGGGCAGGCGCGCCCGCCGCACCCACGGCAGGTGGTAGCCCTGGCGGTCCGGTTCGAGCAGGGTGTGCGCGGCGGCGAAGGCCTCCCACAGCGGCGAGAGGGCGAACCTGCACCGCATCAGGTCCTCGTGCGCGAAGTACACCCGTCCGCTCACCCGCCGCCCCCTTCGATTCGACCATAGCCGAATCCGTTGTGGGGGCGGTCGGCGCACGGCACGGTCGGGGCATGTCCACCCCTGCCCCCGCGGCCCCAGCGGGCCGCGCGACCTACCTGCGCGTGCTCGCCGTCGCCGAGTTCCGCGCCTTGTTCGCCGCCGAGGTGCTGTCCGTCCTGGCGCTGGTCGCCGTCCAGATCACGCTGTCGGTGCTGGTGTTCGAGCGCACCGGCTCGCCGCTGCTGTCCGCGCTGGCCTTCGCCCTGGGGTTCGCCCCGCAGCTGGTGGGCGCGGCGCTGCTGTCGGCGGCGGCCGACCGCCTGCCCGCGCGCTCGCTGATGACGGGGGCCCAGGCGGTCAACGCCGCCCTGGTGGCCGGCATGGCGCTGCCCGGTGCGCCGGTGCCGGCGATGCTGGCGCTGCTGGCGGTGACCGGTCTGATCGCGCCGGTCTACCAGGGGTGCCGGGCGGCCGCCGTCGCCGACGTCCTGCCCGGCGACGGCTTCCCGCTCGGCCGGTCGCTGCTGCGGATGGCGGCCCAGACCGCGCAGATCGCCGGCTTCGGTGTGGGCGGGACGCTGCTGATGGTGCTGCCGGCGCGCACGGTGCTGGCGGGGGCGGCCGCGATGATGGCGGCCTCAGCGCTGCTGATCCTGCTGGGAACGGCCGCCCGCCCGGCCCGGCGGGGCTCGGGCCCCGAGCGCCTGGTGGGCGCCTCGCTGTCCGGGTTCGCCCGGGCGCTGCGGGTCCCCCGGCTGCGCTCGGTGCTCCTGCTGACCTGGCTGCCCCCGGCCCTGGGGGTCTGGCCCGAGGCGCTGGCGGCGCCGCTGGCGCACGGCATGGGCGGCGGGCCGGTGCTGGTGGGCCTGCTGCTGACCGCCGGCCCGGTGGGCACGGTCGCCGGGGAGCTGCTGGCCGGTGCGCTCCTGGACGCCGAGCGCCGCCGCCGCTGGATGGTGCCGCTGGCGCTGGCGGTCTTCGCCCCCTTCCCCGCCTTCGCCGCGGCGCCCGGCCCGGTGGCGGCCGTCGCCCTGCTGGGGGCGGGTGCGCTGGGGTTCGGGTACACGCTGGCGCTGGACGCCCTGCTGCTGGAGGCGGCGCCGGAGGAGATGCGCGGCCGGGTGTTCACCCTGAGCTCGGCGGGTCTGATGATCACCCAGGGGGCGGGGTTCGCGGCGGCCGGGGCCGTTGCGGAGGCGGTCCCGCCGCACCTGGCGGTGGCGGCCGCGGGCGCGGTCGGCCTGGCCGTGGTGCTCACAGCGGGGCGCCCGTTCCTCAGGCGGCGCTGACCAGGGCGAACGCCAGGCACACCGCGCCCGCCGCCGACAGCGCCGTGCGCACGGCGTTCCAGCGGACCCACGGGCGCTCGAAGGCCGCGCGGGCCTGTGCCGCCTGTTCCCCGTGGACGGGGCCGACCGCGTCCAAGGCCTCGTTGAGCGGGACGTTCACCGCGACCGTCAGCACGAGCACCGCCGCCACCAGCACGAACGCCGCCCAGGCGGTCACCGCGGCGGCGCCGCCCGCCCCGGTGGACACCACCGCGGCCACCAGGGACAGCACCGGCGCGCCCAGGAACACCAGCAGGAAGGGCGGGTTGACGATCGCCCGGTTGATGCCGCGCATCGCCTCGGCGAACACCGCGTCACCGGCGGCGCGCAGCCCCGGCATCACCGCCACCGTGAAGGCGAAGAACACCCCCGCGTACAGCCCGGTGGCCGCCAGCGCGGCCGCACCCACCGCAAGTCGCCAGAACTCGGCCATCGCGGGCCTCCTCACCGCTCGCCACCGCTCGCCCTCTCCGACCCCTCCTACTCGACCGCAGCGCCCGGACACCCGCCATCGTCCAGGCCCTCACGCCCATAAGCGCGCGTCCGCCCGGATGCGCCAGACTCCCCTCATGGACGAACTGGCCGGGCTGCTGGACGGCCCGCGCGCCCGTGGGGCCTTCCTCCTGCGTGCGCTCCTCACCCCTCCGTGGTCGCTGCGCATCGAGGACGAGGCGCCGCTGACCCTGATGCTCGTGGTGCGCGGCACCGCGCACGTCCTGCCCGACGGCGGCGCGCCCGTGCGCCTGGCCGCCGGCGACGCCGCCATCGCCCCGGGGCCGGGCCGCTACACCGTCGCCGACCCGCCCGGCACCCCCGTCCGCATCGTCATCGGGCCCGGCCAGGAGTGCACCACCCGCTACGGCGCGCCGATGCGCCAGCGCCTGGCAAGGGGCGTGCGCACCTGGGGCGACGAGGCCTCCCCGACCACCGCCGAACTGCTCGTGGGCACCTACCGGGTGGGCGCCGAGGTCGGCCGGCACCTGCTCGGCGCGCTTCCGGACGTGGCCGCCCTGCACGGGCCCGAGCGCGACCCGTCCGTGGAATCGCTCGCCGCCCTGCTGCACTCCGAGACCGGCCGTGAGGGGCCCGGCCAGGAGGTCGTCCTGGACCGGCTGCTCGACCTGCTGCTCATCGCGGTCCTGCGGGCCTGGGCGGCCCGGCGCGGCGCCGACGCCCCCGCGTGGTCCCGCGCCGGCGCCGACCCCGTGGCCGGGCGGGCGCTGCGGCTGATGCACGCCGCACCGGCGCGGCCGTGGACGGTGGCGGCGCTGGCGGCCGAGTGCGGCTGCTCCCGGGCCGCGCTGGCCCGGCGCTTCGCCGACCGGGTGGGCGAGCCGCCGATGGCCTACCTGACCGGGCTGCGCCTGGCCGCGGCCGCCGACCTGCTGCGCGAGGGCGACGAGACGCTGGAGGCGATCGCCCGCAGGGTCGGCTACGGCTCGCCGTTCGCGCTGAGCACCGCCTTCAAGCGGGTGTACGGGCTGAGCCCGGCCCGGTACCGGCGGGCGTGACCCCGGACGGGGTGCGCGGCGGCGCTCAGCCGCCCAGAACCGCGGTTCCGCCGCAGTCCAGGCCCCATGAGGCCGCGAACCCCGGCCGCCGGGAGGCGTCCACGATCTCGATGCGCGCCCCGACGGAGTCGAGCCGGTGGTAGGCGAACGGGCGGCCGTAGGGGCATCCGGAGAAGTCCTGCGGGGCGTCTGCCGCCTCCAGGCGCTCGGCCTCCCGCTGCAGGTCGGCGGCCCAGTAGCCGAGGTGGTCGAAGCGCGCGCGGCCCTGGCAGTCCCACGGGCTCCCCGGCGGCCCCTCGACCAGTTCGACGAACGGGGCGTCCCCCTGGGAGAACACGATGCGGAACTCCCACTCCCCCATGGTCCGGCTCCTGGGCCGCGCCCACTGCGCGCCGGTGGCCGCCGTCAGGTCCGCCATGGCCCGCTCGATGTCGGGAACGGCGAAGCACACGTGGTAGAAGTCCACCATCGGCGCCCCTGCCCTCTCCGGTCCGCCCGGCCCACTGCTCGGGACGGGCCGACCCTAGGGCCGCGCCGCGCGGGAGCACCAATCCGGGGGCCGATGGCGGTCATCGGCGCGCCGATGACCGCCATCGGCCCCGCGGCTCTGAGCCGGCTCAGAGCCGGCTCAGCGGCTCGGCCGCCGCCTCTTCCAGGTCGGCGGCGAGCATCTGGGAGTAGGTGGCGGTCAGGTGGTGGCTGTCCCGGTAGACCAGCACGTTGCCGACGACCGCCGGACAGCTGTCGTCGGTGCACAGCCGGTCGTTGAGGTCGACCACCTCGGCGCCGTTGCCGTCCATCCCGGCCGCCATCAGCTGCGGGTCGTCCTCGGCCAGCGCGTCGTCGCGCTCCTTGGCGCAGACCGCGGGGTCGTCGGCGTTCAGCTCCACGCACTCGGGCACGCGCGCCCGCTGCGCGGGGGTGTCGGCGATGGCGACCACCGCGGCCCCCGCCTCCTCCACGGCGTCCCACTGCTCGGCCATGCCCTCGGCGATGCGGCGCTTGCCCTCCCCGCCGTCCGCCCGCACGCTGTCGGCGGTGCTGCGGGAGCTGGTGAAGACCAGGTCGGGCGCGTCCTCACCGGTCAGCCGCCCGACCACGTCCTCGTTCCAGTCGGTGCACTCCTTGTAGGGCCGGTCGTCGCGCGTCACCGTCTCGCTGGTGAAGGGGCAGGAGGACTTGGTGAAGGTGGAGACCCGCCACCCGTGCTCCTCGGCGACCTCCCGCACCGCCGGGACCCAGTGGGCGGCGTGCGAGTCGCCCACCACGGCCACGCGCACGTCGGCGTCCTCGGGGCCGTAGGCGCACGGGTCCGCGCTCCGGTCGCCGGGCATGGACTGGCAGTCGTCGTGGTAGACGCTGGGCAGGTCGTCCAGGGCGTCGACGGGCGAGGGGAAGATGTCGGCCGCGGTGTCGCCCTCGGGGGTGCTGTCGCCGATGGCCTGCGGGCCCACGTGCACCGACGGGTCGAAGTCCACGTTGCGCTTGGCCTGCACGTGGCCGTACTGCACGGCGCTGACCGTGGCGGCCGCCAGCACCGCGGCCACCGCGAACACCAGGGCCGAGCGGCCGGTGCGCAGCAGCCCGCCGGTGCGCACGGGGTCCTCCACCGCGATCTTGGTGGCCCAGGCCAGCAGCACCGACCCGGCGGCCACGGCCGCCCCGGCGACCGGGCCCAGGGAGCCGGACCCGGTGGCGGCGAGCGCGAAGACGATGAGCGGCCAGTGCCACAGGTAGAGGGCGTAGGAGATGTCGCCGACGAAGCGGGCGGGCGCCGCACTCAGCAGCCGGTAGGTGGACAGCGGGCCGCGGGTGTGGCCGGCCGCGATGACCGCGGCCGTGCCCAGCACCGGCAGCGCGGCGGCCCACCCGGGGAAGGCGACCGCATCGTCGTAGGCGGCGGCCGAGGCCACGATGGCCAGCAGTCCCGCCCACCCCAGCCCGGCCCGCACGGATTCGGGCAGGCGGCGGTGGGCGAGCACGATCGCCAGCACCCCGCCCACGGCCAGCTCCCAGATGCGGGTCTGCGGCAGGAAGTAGGCCGGGCTGGGGTCGTTCAGGGTGATCCACACCGAGCAGGCGAAGGACAGCGCCACCACTGATCCCCCGGCCAGCAGCAGCGTCCGGGCGCGGCGCAGGCGGGCCGGCAGCGCGGTCCAGCCGACGAAGAGCAGCGGCCACAGGAGGTAGAACTGCTCCTCCACGGCCAGCGACCAGAAGTGCTGGACCGGGCTCTCGGCCGACCCCGCGGCCAGGTAGTCCACCGACTGCTGGGCGAGCAGCAGGTTCTGCACATAGGCGGCCGAGGCCAGGATCTGCTTCGCGGTGTCGATCAGCTGCGCCGAGGGCAGCAGCAGGACGGCCGCGGCCCCGGTGACCGCCAGGACCGCGGTGGCCGCGGGCAGGATGCGGCGCACCCGGCGGATGTAGAAGCCCGACAGGGACACCCGGCCCTTCTCCCGCGCCTCGCGCAGCAGCAGGGTGGTGATCAGGAAGCCGGAGATGACGAAGAAGACGTCGACGCCGACGTAGCCGCCGGGGAGCAGGTCCTTGTCGATGTGGTACGCGACCACGAGCCCGACGGCCAGGGCGCGCAGGCCCTGCACTTCGGGGAAGAAGCGGCGCGGTGGCGGGGCGGCGGGGGCGGGGCTCGGGGCTGGGGGCGCGGGCTGGGATCGAGTCGTCACGGAGGTCCTTGCCTGCGTATCGGGGCCGTCACCTGGTCGCGGCGGGGCACGGCGCCCGGTACCGCCGCCGCACGGCGCGCCTCGCCGACTTTCCTGGGAACTCTCTCAGGAATGTGGATTCTCTCAGGAAAACGCGACCGTGTGTAGCCGATCGGTGCGCGTGTGCGCCACCGCCCCGCACATCGGCGCGACCGACCGGTCGGTTTGCAAGCACTGGTCGGCGCCACCGCGCCGGCCCGGAGGGCGGCCCCGGGCCCGATGACCGGCGGGCGCGGGGACGGACGGACCCGCCCCCGCGCCCCTCACCCTCCTCCGGGCTCCCCCGTCACGGGGCGGACGGTGGCATACCCCTGCCACGGCGGGGCCTTGAGCACCGAGTCGCCGGAGAACACCAGCTCGGCCAGAGGGAGGCGCCGGTGGTAGAAGTTCAGCGACGAGGGCGCCCCGAAGATGTCCGCCGAGGCCAGGAAGAACGGGAGCTCGGCCACCAGGTAGCGCATGGCGGTCTCCAGCGCCTGCCCGGTGGGCGGCCCCGTGCTGCCGCGCGCGGCGAGCACCTCTGTGCTCATCTCGGCGCAGGTCTCGTGGAGCACGGGGTCGTCCGCCAGGGCGCGCTCGCATTCGGCGTACCTCTCCCGGTACACGTCCCCGGAGGCGAGTTCGGACATCCGGTGCAGGCCGTCGGTGCCGCGCGGACCGCCCAGGGACTCCCAGGCCCGCGCCGCCCGGTTGCGGAGGACGTTGGTCTCGCCTCGGGCCTTCTTCGCGGCGCGCCGGGGCTCGTACCCCAGTGCACGGTAGGTGTGCTCCAGCGCCGAGTCCGGCACCACCGCGTCGATGCGCGTGAACCGCTCGCCCAGCCACTCCAGGAGCCCGGTCAGCACGGGGACGCTGAAGTAGCGGTTGCCCGGGCTCAGGCCGAGGACCGCGTGGTGGCCCAGTTCCAGGACGGTCCGGCCGTCCTGGCCGAAGGGCTCGGCGGTGAACACCGGGCGCTGCGGCTCCGGACCGGTCCCGCTCACGTCCACCGGCCGGTCCCGGGACGGCCGGCCTCGGCCAGGAAGCGGCGGCGCAGCTCTTCTCTGCGGATCTTGCCGGTGCCCGTGCGCGGCACCTCGCCGGGGGCCACGACCACCGGGTCGGCCAGCGCCGGGAGGCGCCGGACGGCGCTGCTCCAGGCGTCCGGGTCGAGCCGTCCGCCGGGGGCGGCCACCACCGGGACCGGTGGGCCCCCGGAGACCGACAGCAGCGCCACGTCGTGCCCCTCGGGCAGGTTGTCGACGAGGACGTCCTCGACCTCGAGGCAGCTCACACCGGGCGTGTGGTTGACCTCGCGGTCCAGCAGCCGGACGTTGCCGCTCCAGGTCCTGACCCCGATGTCGCCGGTGTTCCACCATTCGCCGTGGGCCTTCTCCTCCCAGCGCTCGGGCTCGCCGTAGTAGCCGACGCAGCGCGCCTTGGTGCGGGCGAGCACCAGTCCGGGCCGGCCGCTGGGCACGGGCCGGAAGGTCTTCGGGTCCACGACCTTGATCTGGACGAAGGAGGGCATGGGGCGCCCGACGGTGCGCGGTCCGCGCTCGGCGTCGCGGCGGCGGTTGGCGGTGCGGCGGGTGATGAAGGTCATCCCCAGGCCGCCGGTCTCCGACTGGCCCCAGGCGTAGCGCCACACGGGGAAGGGGTGGCGGGAGGCGTTGAGGAAGGTGCGGATCGTCGACCAGTGCACCGCGTCGAAGGTGCTGGCGTACATCCGCACCTTCGAGAAGGGGCCGGGGCCGGGTTCGGCGGCCAGCCC
>NZ_ANAD01000043.1 GCF_000341245.1 Nocardiopsis halophila DSM 44494 | reverse complement strand
GGTGCTGGCGTACATCCGCCCCTTCGAGAAGGGGCCGGGGCCGGGTTCGGCGGCCAGCCCCTTCAGGTTGGCGAAGTCGATCGGCAGGCCTTCGACCATCGTGGGACGGTGCTCGCGCAGGAGCGGTCCGGCGGTCTCGGGGGCGCTGGAGCTCATCACCAGGACTTTGGCCGGAGAAAGGCTCAGCACCGAATAGATCCAGGTGAATGCGCGGGCGTGCACGAACGGCATGAAAACGGCGACGGTGTCGTCGGGCCGGAAGGTGATCACGGGAAGCCGGTTGGTCTCCAGCCGCGCCATCTGCCCCTGGAGTTTTTCGGGGGTGTACATGATGAGCTTGGGAACGCCGGTGGTCCCGGAGGTGTGGGTGAGCATCATGAGCTCGTCGTCGCGGCGCGGATTCGGCGCCGGTTCGGAGGCGCCGGAGAAATCGGCGAAGTCCAGCGCCCCGGGAACCCCCGGGTCCACGCTCAGAGTGCGTTCGGCGAATTCGGTGAGCGGTTTCTCCGCGCCGCCGCCCGCGGTGAGCAGGCGCCGCCCGGAGACCAGCAGGCGCGGCTCGGTGCGGCGGAGCAGCGCCCGGACCGCCTCGCCGGGCAGCCCGCCCGAGAGCATCACCGGCACCGCCCCGATCCGGATCGCGGCCGCCGCGAGCAGCAGGCAGTCCAGGTGGTCGTCCTTGTGGACGGCGATCCGGTCGCCGCGCCCGGCCCCCGCCTCGTGCAGGGCCCCGGCGGCCCTGCGGACGCACCGCGCCAGCTCGTGGACCTCCAGTACGGTGCCGGCCTCGGGGGCGATGTCGAGGGGGCGGTCGAGGCGGAAGATCATCGGTCGGCCGCCCGAGTGCGCCCGATGGTCGAAAAGTCGCCCGACGCTCGTTTTCCAGAGCCGATCCCTGCGCATCCGTCCTCCCGTTCGCCGTCGCGGCCCGCAATACCGGCCGCCGTTCCGTTCCCTGCGAATTCCCCGCGCCGAAGGCGCGCTTCCACCCGGCCGTTCGCGCGCGAATCATCGATGGGGCCCGTTCCGGGCAGGCGAGGGGCGCCGCTCCGTTTCCCGGATATTCCGGAACGGAACGCGCATGCGGGCCGCGGCCAACGCAACCAATAGCGCGGGGGCGGGTCAAGGGTCTTCAGGGCCGGAGAACTCCGGGCGCCGGGAGCGCCGTTTCGCGTGATCTTCCCGGCGACCGCGGTCGGGCTCCTCCCTGCGCCGTTCCCGCCCCCTGGTCCCGGGTACACCCGGCCGCCCGGGGCGCACGCGTGCCGGCTGGCCGCATCCGGTCACCCCTCCGCCGTCCCCTGTCGTTCGACGACACCGTCTAGTACTACTGATTGTCGTACTACTCGATGTCGAGGATGGAGTCATGCGGGTTCTCATCAGCGGGGGCGGGATCGCGGGGCTGGCGGCGGCGCGGGCGCTGCTCGACGCGGGGCACCATGTCACCGTCCTGGAACGCGCCCCCGGTCTGCGCGACGGCGGGTGCGCGGTCGTCCTGTGGCCCAACGGCACCGCGATCCTGCGCGGGCTGGGCGTCGGCACCTCCGGCGACGAACGGCCCCTGCCCGGGGTCGCGGTGCGCAGCTCCACCGGGCGGCCGGCGATGACGGTCTCCCTGGCCGGACTCGAAGCCGCCTACGGCGCACCGGCCGTCGCGGTGACGCGCCGCTCGCTGGTCGCCCGCCTGGCCGAAGGGGTGCCCGCGGACCGGATCCGCTTCGGCGCCCGCGTGACCGGGGTCCGCGAAGGGGGCGGCCAGGTCTCGGTGCGGACCGAGGACGGCCGGGAGTTCACCGGCGACCTGCTGGTCGGGGCCGACGGGGTGAACTCGGCCGTGCGCGGCCACGTGGTCGGGGACGGCCCCGGGCTGCGCGCCCGGCCGACCGGCGCGGCCACCTGGCAGGGCCTGGTCCCCGCCCCCTTCGACCCGGGGCCGCGGTTCACCATGTTCCTGGGGCGCGAGGGCAGCGTCGGGATGAGCCCGGTGGCCGGCGGCCTGATGCAGTGGCTCATCGACACCGAGTGGCCCGCCGGCCCGGCGCACGACGACCCCGGGCGCGCGCTTCCGCTGCTGCGCGAGCGCTACTCCTCGTGGGCGCCCCAGGTGCACGGGCTCCTGGACGCGCTCACCGAGCAGGACCTGGCCCTGTTCCCGCACCGGCGCCACGACCCGCCGCTGTGCTGGCGGAAGGGCCGGTGCGCCCTGATCGGCGACGCGGCCCACGCGATGCCGCCCATCCTGGCCCAGGGGGTGGGCCAGGCGCTGGAGGACGTTGCGGCGCTCAGGGACGCGCTGGAGGGGGCCGTCCGCGCGTCCGGGGCGGACGGTGCCCCGGACCTGGGCGCGGCGCTGGGCGCCTACGAGCGGGCGCGGAACACCCGGGCGGTCAAGGCGGGCGACGGCGCGACCGGCAGCATCGCCACCTCCGGCCCCCGGACGCTGCTGCAGACCGACACGATGATGCGCCTGGCCCGCCTGATCCCGCGGCGGGCGCCGACGGCGATGTTCGAGCGGATCCTGGGCGGCGTCGCCCATGACCCCCGGGGGGCCCGGCCGGACGTCGGCCGATCCGCCGCCCGCTGACCGGGAGGCGCCCCTGACCGCCCTTCGGCGCCGAACGGTCGGGGCCCGCCCCGGGCCTCCCGGGGCGGGCCTGTAGAGCCGGATCGGTCGACGCCTTAGAGCGCCTCGAAGGCCCACCGGTAGCCGGAGTCGGCGAAGCTGCGGTAGCCGAGCTTGAGGAACGACCCGTTCCAGGCGGGGTTCTCCAGGGTCACGCCCAGGCGCGTGTTGCGCACGGGCACGATCTGGTGCGCGTTGTCGACGTAGGGCAGCAGCCACTCCTGGCGGTCCCGCCCCGTGCAGCCGGTCTGCTCGACCCGCTGGCCGACCGCGGGCAGGCCGTTCTTGGGCTCCAGGCACAGGTTGCTGTACAGGTTGCGGATCTCGTAGGTGGGGTGCCCGTCCACCGAGCCGGTGCGGGTCAGCTCCCAGTCCATGCCCCGGTGGTCGGCCGGCCAGACCCGCACGTCGACGCGGGTGGCCGCGCCGGCGTAGGGGACCATCCGCGCCTCGTTGGGCTCGAACCGGATCTGGTAGTCGGTCCCCTGGGCCGGCGGGGCGGGGGCCGCGGAGGCGGGGAGCGCGATGCCCAGCACGGCGGCGGTGACGAAGGAGAGGAGGACGGCGGCGGAGGCGGTCATATGATGCCTGATCATAGAATTCCCGTCGCATTCGGGGGTGCGGAAAGGGCGGATCCGCCCGTAAGGCGCGAGTCCGCCCGACGCGAAAAAGCGTTGCACGGCCGATGCGGAGGCGACAAGGAATTCGCCGCCGTTCGGGGCGCCACGGGAACCGGGCGGGCGCCCGTAAAAACCTCTCCCGCCGCCCTCCCTCCTTCCCCGCGCCGTCCATGACGCCCGCTTTTCCGCAGGTGGCGAGCGACATCGACGCCTCCTCCCTTTCCTTCCACTCTGTGGACGAAACAGCGCGGGCGTCCGGATATCGGGTCTCCGCAAGGGTGCCCATAGAAGGTCTGCCCCCCAGAGGTAAGGTGCGGCGCATTCCGGTTCGACATGGCGGACATGCGTCCTCATCGCCGCCATTCCGGGCATGCCCTCCATTTTCTCTTTTCGGTGGGGCGCGGGCGGCCGACGGGGTCGGCGCCCCTCCCCGTGCCGAGCCCTGTTCCCGGCCCTTGTCCCGGCTCTTCGGCCGGAGCGGCGCCGCCTGGAGCGGCCGCGGAGCTTCCGCGGCTCCACGACCGTGTACACCCCGGGAGCGCCCCCGTCCGAAACCCGCCCCCGGCCCTCACTCGGCCGGGACGGGCAGGCGCAGCCGTCCGTCCGCCATCTCGGCGACCCGGTCGGCCTCGCCCAGGTGCGCACGGTCGTGGGTGACGAGCACCGTGGCGGTGCCCTCCTCGCGGGTCATCCGGGCGATCAGGTCGATCACCGCCGCCCCGCGCTCATGGTCCAGGGCGCTGGTCGGCTCGTCCACCAGCAGCACATTGGGCTCGTTCATCAACGCGCGCGCGATGTTCACCCGCTGGCGCTGGCCCCCGGACAGCTGGTGGGGGCGCCGGTCCGCCTGCCCGGAGAGGCCGACCGCCTCCAGCAGCTCCAGCGCGCGCGGGCGCGCCCTGCGCGGGGACCGGCCGTCGATCTGCGCCATCACCTGCAGCTGCTCGGCCGCCGTCAGCGACGCCGGAAGGTTGGCCTGCTGGAACACGATGCCGATCCGGCGCCTGCGCAGCTCGGCCAGCCGCCGCGCCCCCAGGCCGCGGGTGGCGGTCCCGTCCACGACCACGGTCCCCGAGTCCGGGCGGATCAGGGTGGCCGCCACGGCCAGCAGGCTGGACTTGCCCGATCCCGAGGGGCCCACGACCGCCGTCAGCGTCCCCGCGGGCACCTCCAGCGCCACGCGGTCCAGGGCGGTGAGCCGCCCGTCGCCGTCGGGGTAGGTCAGGGTGACGTCGTTCAGTTCCAGGCTCATCGTGCACTCCCCAAGGCGGTCAGCGGGTCGACGGAGGTGATGCGGCGCACGGACAGGGCGGCTCCCAGCGCACCCAGCGCGACCATGACGGCCGCCGGGGCGAGCACGGTCCCCGGTGCCAGTTCGAAGGGCACGTCCGAGCCCGAGACCAGCGNGGGGGGGCGCCCGCCGTTCCGGCGGCGGTCCCGCCCACCAGCAGCACCAGCGCCTGTCCGAGCGCGTCGCGCAGCAGGGTGGCCGTGGAGGCGCCCAGGGCCTTGAGCACCGCGATGTCGGGGCTGCGCTGGATCGTCCACACGGTGAAGAACGCGCCGATCACCAGCGCCGAGATCGCGAACAGGAACCCCCGCATCAGCTGGAGGGAGCCGTTCTCGGAGGCATAGGAGCCGATGGCCGCAAGGGATTCGTCCTTGCCCACGGTCAGTGTCCCGGCCTGCTCATCGGTATCCGCGATCGCGGCGCCTTCGGCGTCGCCGCCGCTTCCGTCGCCGGTCTCAAGCGCGATCACCGACGCCCTCGGCCCGTCGTCGGTGCCGGTCGGCGGGGCGATGTCCTGCCAGGCGTCCAGGCTCGTCCACACCACGGGGGTGTGGCTGTAGGAGGCGTCCCCTGCCACGGCCGCCACGGTGACCTCGCGCCCCGCCAGCGTGAGGGTGTCGCCCGCCTCCGCGCCGAGGTCCTCGGCGGCGCCCTCGGACAGCACGGCGGAGTCGCCCCGCACCCGGCCCGCCTCGGGCGCGAGGCCTCCCCCAGGGCGCACACCGAATGCCGAGACGGTGGCAGTGTCCCCGTCTCCGGTCTCGGCCTTGGTGGTGGCGATGCCCAGCGGCTCAGCGCTCTGCACGCCGGACGTCCCGGCCCACTCCCGCCACTGGGGCTCGGTGACGACGGAGTCGGCGAAGGAGGGCTCGCCCTCCCCGCCCGGGTCGGCGAAGACGATCCTGTCGGCGGGCAGGCCGGTCACCGCCGAAACGTTCTCCCGCGCCAGGCCCGCCGTGAGCCCCGACAGCATCCCCACCAGCAGGGTGATCAGTACGATCACCGCGCCTATCAGCGCGAAGCGCCCCTTGGCGAACCTGAGGTCCCTCCAGGCGACGAACATCTGCGGCCGTCCCTTCCGATGACGTGTGACAACCCCTCCACTGTCGTCGTGCGGCCCGTTCCCGGGCATCTGGAAGGAGTGGGCTCTCGTCCGTCCGGAGGGCGGAGGGCGATCTCCACCTTTCGACAGATGCCGGCACCGTCCGCACCGGTGGAGAATCACCGGGCCCCTCGCAGGCGAGGGGCCCGTGGAATCAGTCGAACGGAGGCCCGGAGGAGGAGACCTCGTGCTTGAGAACCTCGTCCCTGGTGATCTCGACGGCGGCCGAGGGCGCGGGCGCGACGGCGCGCCACGCCTCCAGGGCCTCGTGCGACTCCCAGGACTCGAAGAGGTTCACCCGCCCCTCCTCCTGGGGGTCCGGCGAGATCGCCAGGTCCAGGCACCCGGGGGCCTTCCTCCCCTCGGCCACGATCGCCTCGACGCCTCGGAGGAACCGGTCCCTGTCCCCCGGATCCACGTACACCTTCCCGGCGACGATGACCGTCATGACGCACGTCCTTCCACTCGTGCCCCCTTGAGCGGCGAACGCTCCCCGGGGCAGGCCGATCGCATTCCGCCCCGAGATGACTCCCCCAAGGCCGCGGACTCATCGCCACCCCGCCGCCCGCCCCACCGCCCGGGGCGCCGTCCCAGGTCAGGGCGCAGCAAGGCGCTAGGGTGAGGTCCTCGTGAACCGCTTGACTCCCACGCTCAGAGTGCTCGCCTGGTGCCTGCACCTCCTGGTCGCCGGGCTCCTGTTGCTGGTCGCGGCCCGGGCCGTGGTGGATGCGCGTGCCGACGCCGCCTGGGTCGCCGCCGCCGCGGCCGCCACCGGGGCGGTGTACGCGGCCGGCCCGCTCGTCCCCGGCATCGGCGCCTCCCGCCGCGCCGCGGCGCTGTGGCTGGCCCTGCTGGGGGTCTGCTGGGCCGCGCTGCTGGTGCTGTCCGCCGAGGCGGTGTGGCTGGCCTTCCCCCTCTACCTCCTCCAGCTGCACCTGCTGCCCCGCTGGGGCGGGCTGGCCGCCGTCGCCGCAACCGCGGCCGCGGCCGTCGCCGGGTTCGCCGTCCACCGGGGCGGGCTCACCCCCGCGGTGGCGCTCGGCCCGGCGCTGGGGGCCGCCGTCGCCGTCGCGGTGGTCTGGAGCTACCAGGCACTGTACCGGGAGAGCGAGAAGCGGCGCCGCCTGATCGAGGAGCTGACCACGACCCGCGCCGACCTGGCGCGCGCCCAGCACACCGCCGGGGTCCTCGCCGAGCGCGAGCGCCTGGCCCGCGAGATCCACGACACCCTGGCCCAGGGGTTCTCCAGCATCCAACTGCTGCTGCGGGCCGCGGAGAAGGCCGTCCCCGACCGCCCCGAGGCGGCCGCCGCCCATGTCCGCCGCGCGCGCCAGGCCGCCGCCGACAACCTCGACGAGGCGCGGCGCCTCGTGGCGGCCCTGACACCGCCGGACCTGGAAGGACGGACCCTGCCCGACGCCCTTGAGCGGCTGTGCGCCACCGTCTCCGAACGGCACCCCCTCTCCGCGCGGTTCCACCTGGCCGGGGAACCGGTCCCGCTGGCGACGGCGCACGAGGTGGCGCTGCTGCGCACCGCCCAGTCGGCGCTGGGCAACACCGTCCGGCACGCACGGGCCGGCACCGCCGATGTCACGCTGCGCTTCACCGGCGCCCCGCACCCCCAGGCCGTCCTGGAGGTCGCCGACGACGGCGACGGCTTCGACACCGGCCCACCGCCCGCCCCCGCCGACGGGGGCGGCGGGTTCGGCCTGGCCGCGATGCGCGCCCGCATGAGCGAGCTGGGCGGCTCCTTCACCGTCGACGCCTCGCCCGGGCACGGCACGACGGTCACCGCCCGGCTGCCCCTGGCCGACCCCGCCGACCGCGGGGCGGCCCCCGAGAACCGGACCGCACCCGAGGAGCGCCCATGAACACCGACCCGGCCCCGGTCCGGCTGCTGCTGGCCGACGACCACCCCGTGGTCCGCTCCGGTCTGCGCGCGGTCCTGGAGACCGAGCCCGGGATCACGGTGGCGGCCGAGGCCGGCACCGCCGAGGAGGCCGTCGCCCGCGCCGCCGAAGGCGGCATCGACGTCGTCCTGATGGACCTGCGCTTCGGCGGCGGCATGGGCGGGGCCGAGGCCACCGCCGCGATCACCGCGCGCGCGGGCGCCCCGCGGGTCCTGGTCGTCACCACCTACGATTCGGACGCCGACACCCTGCCCGCCATCGAGGCCGGGGCCACCGGCTACCTGCTCAAGGACGCCCCGCCCGAGGAGCTGGCGGCCGCCGTGCGCAGCGCGGCGGCCGGGCGCACCACCCTGGCCCCCTCGGTCGCGGACCGCCTGATGACCCGGCTGCGCACGCGGGGCAACGCGCTCACCCGACGGGAGATCGAGGTCCTGGGGCTGGTCGCCGAAGGGCTGTCCAACCTGGCGATCGGTGAGCGGCTGCACCTGACCGAAGGGACCGTCAAGTCCCACCTGGCGCACGTCTACACCAAGCTCGGAGTGGACTCGCGCACGGCCGCCGTGGCCGCCGCGGCCGATCTCGGCTACATCCGGCGCTGAGGACACGACCACCGCGGCCGCGGGGTAGGTAGGGCCCGAGAACGCATCGGCCCCGCACGGGCGGGACCACGGCTCGACCATTGGAGTCCCATGGGCGCATCGGCCGGTAAACGCGAGACGACGACGTGCGCGGTGGTCGGCGGGGGGCCGGCCGGAATGGTCCTGGCCCTGCTGCTGGCCAGGGCGGGCGTGGACGTGACGGTCCTGGAGAAGCACGGCGACTTCCTACGCGACTTCCGCGGGGACACCGTGCACCCCTCCACCCTGAACCTGCTGGACGAGCTGGGACTGTGGCGGCGCTTCTCCGAGATCCCGCAGAGCAGGGTCGAACAGGCGGTCTTCCCGGTCGGCGACTCGGAGACGGTCACCGTCGCCGACCTGCGGCGCCTGCGCGTCCCCCACCCCTACATCGCCATGGTCCCGCAGTGGGACCTGCTCAACCTGCTGGCCGAGTCCGCCGCCGAGGAGCCCTCGTTCACCCTGCGGATGAAGACCGAGGCCACCGGCATCATCCGCGAGCGCGGTGCGGTCCGCGGCGTGCGCACCAGCGGCCCCGACGGGGACGGCGAGCTGCGCGCCGACCTGGTGGTGGCCTGCGACGGCCGGGACTCCGGGCTGCGGCGCGCGGCCGGGCTGGCCACGCGGGAGCTGCCGGTGGACATCGACGCCTGGTGGTTCCGCCTGCCCGGGGACGTGTGGACCGGGGAGGCGCTCAGCCCGCGGCTGGAGAAGGGGCGCATGCTGGTGGTGATCCCGCGCGAGGGCTATCTGCAGATCGCCTACCTGGGCCCCAAGGGCACCGACTTCCAGCTGCGCGAGCGCGGCATCGAGGCCTTCCGCGCGGACGTGGCCCGGCTGCTGCCCGACGCCGCCGACCGGGTGGGCGCGCTGCGCTCGATGGACGACGTGAAGCACCTGGACGTCCAGGTCGACCGGTTGCCGGTGTGGTACCGGCGGGGCCTGCTGTGCATCGGGGACGCCGCGCACGCCATGTCGCCGGTGGGCGGGGTGGGCATCAACCTGGCCGTGCAGGACGCGGTGGCGGCGGCCACGCGGCTGGCCGGGCCGCTCAAGCGCAGGCGGGTGTCGGTGGGCGACCTGATGGCGGTGCAGCGGCGCCGGTGGCTGCCCACGGTCGTGACGCAGGGCATGCAGCTGGGGATGCACCGGGGCGCGCTGGACCCGGTGCTGCGCGCAGAGCGGGACGGGCCGCCGGCCGTCCCGCTCGCGGTGCTCAGGCACTTCCCCCCGGCCTCGGCGGTCCTGGCCTACGCGATCGGCCTGGGCGTACGCCCCGAACACGCCCCCGGATTCGCCCGCAGGCAGGGCTGAGGCCGTCGGGGACGCCATCCCCGGCAGGCGGCGCCGGAAGGGCGGGGCGTCCGCTCCGGCCCGCTTGCCGGGCGGCCGACGGCGGGGGCCGGGGCGGGGGTCAGAACTCGCCGCTGTCGGCCAGGCCCGCCAGCACCCCGGTCAGGGTGGCGGTGAGCGAGGCCTTGGTGCTGTGGGCCTGCGGGGTGTCGGCGTAGATCGCGTTGACGTACATGCCGGTCTCGTTGCGGTGGAACCAGAAGCAGATGCCGTTGCTGTGCGAGGCCCAGATGTGCTTGCGGGCCTGCAGAGCGTGCTGCCTCTCGCCGCCGGGGCTGCGGCGGAAGTCCAGGTAGGAGAAGAAGTTCACCGCGTACGGCCAGGAGCGCAGGTCGGCGTATTCGGGCGCGAGCAGCCGCCAGGCCTTGACGAAGGGCACGTCACCGCGCTCCCGGATGGCACCGGCGGCGTCCCGCACCCCGGACATCACCTGCGCGAAGCCGGCCCCGGCCGGCACCGGGAACTCGATGGGCACGGTGTTGACGAACCAGCCCATCGCCTCGGCGTACCGGCCGCGCCCCCGGTCGCTGAGCGGCATCAGGCCGCGGTAGACCTCGGGGCCGCCCTCGCGGCGCAGCGCCTCGCCCACCGCGGCGAGCACCCCCATGAACACCTTGCCGTCGGCCTTGCGGCAGTGCGCCTCGAAGGCCTCGGCCTCCGCGCCGGTCAGGAGCGCGTCGGTGTCGTTGACGGTGCCGTACATCTCGCCCGGCTCGACGCCCAGGTCGAGCGGGAAGGCGGGGAAGAACCCGCCGTTGCTCCGCATGAACGCCTTCCAGGGGTCCAGGCGGGGGTCGTCGGCGCCGACCGGAGCGTACCGGAGGCGCTGCTCGTGGCCGAAGTCGAGGTAGCTGCCGACCTCGGGCTGCCCGGGCTCCTCGCCGCGGACGGCGGCGGTGTAGGCGGTGGCGATGTCGTTGACCGCGATCGGGGTGGACAGCCCGTCGGAGACCAGGTGGTCGAAGCCGAGGAAGACGGTGGTCGACTCGGGCCGGACGACGGCGCCCATCACCAGCAGCGGCCAGGACAGCGTGTCGATGCGGTGGAAGCAGTCGTCGACGTGGCCGCGGACCCCCTCGCGGGTGGCGACCGGGCCGATGTCGACGGGGTCCAGGACGGCGTCCTCGGCGGCCATCGGCCGGCAGGTCAGGTCGCCGGCGAGGTGGCGGAACTCGCAGCGCAGCACCTCGTGGCGGCGCACGAAGTACAGGAGCGCGGCCTCCAGGGCCGCGCGGTCCGGCGGGCCGGGCAGTTCGAAGGTGCAGGCCACATAGGAGGCCAGTGGGTCGTCGTCGGCGCGGGCGTCCACGGCCGCACTGAAGTGCTTCTCCTGATTGAAGGAGCCGCTCCTGTCGTCCCTCGCGGACGCGCCGGAGGACCGCGAGGGACGCAGCCTCCACTCGATGACGTGTCCGGGAGCGATGTCGAGATCGGTGATCGGGGCCTGAAGCACCGGTGAAAGACCTTTCGGTTGTCGGCGGCCCTCCCGTGGCGCGTGCGGCCGGGCGGGAGATCGGGCGATGCGGGCGCGGGACCCGTGCGCCGCTGGATCCGGTGCGGCGTTTCGGCCTTCCCGAAGGGCGCAAACTCCGCACCGTTTCCATTCGGTCGCTCAAAGCTACATGTCCGGCCCGGGCGCGGTCCGGCGGATTGGCGAGATTGGTGAGCCGTCGCCGCTTTGCGCGTTCGGGGCGCCGGGCCCGGGCGCGGCACCGCGTCGGGATCGGGCAGGGCGCCTCTCGGCGTCCTGCCGAACGAGTCCGGCCGGGTCGTCCGGGGGCGGGGCCGGCCATGGCCGCATCGCTCACCCGGGCCGCAGGAAGCCCGCCTGACGGCAGGGGGACAGGGGCCGCCCCGCATGCACCGTCGCACCCCCTCCCCCGCACGTCGACGGCCCGCCGCGCGCAGGGAAAGCGTCGACGGCGTCCGGCCGTGCGATCCCCCGGGCCGCCTTCCGCAGGGTCACGATGGGCGTGCCTTGCGGGCGCGGTGGTCGGCCACGTTGGCTCGGTTGCCGCACAGGCCCGGCATGCAGTACCGACGGCGGCCCGGCCGGGTCGTGTCGATGAACGCGCCCCGGCACGCCGGCGCGCCGCACGGGCGGAACCGCTCCTCGCCCAGTGCGCGAACGGTGCCCAGGATGCCGACCCCGCAGACCAGCGACAGCGCCTCGGCGATACCCGCCCCCTCCCGGAGCCCGACCGCCCAGCCCGTCCTGCCCGGGTGTGCGGGGTCGCCGACCAGGGCGGCCCCCCGGCCGGACCCGGTCAGCGCGGTGGCGCCGGTGATGAGGCGGCCGCGGCGGGGACGGTCGATCAGTTCGCGCACGGGGCCGCGCAGCTCTCGGACCGCGTACAGCTCGGCGGCCCCCGCGCGGCGTGCCAGGCCGGCCAGGGCCTCTCCGGTGCCGGGGCGGGCCGACCGGCCGCCGTGCAGGTCGGCGAAGGCGACGAGGGCGGCGGTGTCGGGCAGCCGGTCGTCGCCCCGCCAGACCTCGGCGGTGGTGTTGACGAGTCCGGTGGCGACCCCGGCCGCCCACGCGTAGTCGTCCAGCGCCACTTGCATTCCGTGCAGACCCCCGACTAGTTTCGGCTAAAAGTCATTTTACCCCTTACATCGGCGGGCGGTGCCCTCCGATCGGCCGAGGAGACCCCCTCCATGCCCGTTCCGCAGCCCGACGCCCTCGTGTTCGACGTGCTGGGCACACTCGTCGACGAGCCGGCCGGGATCCGCTCCGGCATCCGCGGACTCTCCCCCGCACCCGACGACGCCGCCGCCGAGCGGCTCCTGGGCCTCTGGCAGCGCCGCATCGCCCGTGAGCAGGCCCGCATCGCCGACGGCGAGCGCCCGTACCGGAACTCGGCGGCCCTCGACCGGGAGGCCGCCGAAGAGGTGGCCGAGGCCGCTGGAGCCGACGGTACGGGCGCCGTCGAAGCGCTGGCCCGGTCCGCCCGCCGCCTCCCGCCGTGGCCCGACACCGCGGACGGGCTCGCCCGCCTCGCCGAGCGGTTCCCGCTGATCGGGCTGTCCAACGCCGGCCGGACGACGCTGCTGGAGCTCAACGCCCACGCCGGGCTGCGCTGGCACCTGGCCGTCTCCACCGAGGACGCCCGGGCCTACAAGCCGTCGCCGGAGGTCTACGCGCTGGCCGTCGCCGACGCCGGGAGTCCGCCCGAGCGGCTGCTCATGGTCGCGGCCCACGCCTGGGACCTGCGCGGGGCGCAGCGGCTCGGCATGCGCACCGCCTACGTCCACCGCCCCGTCGGGGACCCGCCCGCGGCCTCGGACCGGTTCGACCTGTACGCCGAGGACCTGAACGACCTCGCCGACCAGCTCGACAAGGCCTGACCCCCGCCCCCTCCGGAAGACGGCCCGCCACGCCCCCGGTTCGTTGAGGCGAACACCGGCGCGTCCGCTCCGTCGCGTTCGGGGCGGTTCCGGGCGGAGGCACCCGGGTGGGAGGGCACCGACGGCACCTCCTACGGGGCCGACCTCGATTCGGCCGGGAGAGCAGTCCTGGACCGTCCTGGCCGACCCCGCGGCGCAGGCAGGCTTCAGGAGCGAGGCCACCGACCGGAAGGCCAATGAGGTGCGGGAGGGCGGGGCCTCGACCGCCCCGCCGCCACGCCGAACGCCGCCGCGGCGGCACCGGATGCGGCGACCGCCCCGAGCATCCCCGGAAGGTGTGGAGTGAAGGACAGCTCGACGGTCCCGTCGGCCGTCCCGAAGGACGCCTCGCCGGGACGCGCGTCCGCCGCCTATGCGGCGTCGTCGAGGATCTCGTGGAGCTGGCGCAAAGCGTCCTCCATACGGTCCGGACGCCCCCTGAAATAGGGGTCGTCGGGGACGGGGAGGGAAGAGGCCAGCCCCCACCCGCGCCCGCGGGCCCAGGTGGCCTCGTCCACGCCGAGCGCTTCGCGGAACACCCCTCGGGCCTCAGGGGGGAGGAACTTCCACGCCGGGAGCAGGTCGACGGCCGGGTCGCCCACGCCCATCGTCCCGAAGTCGATGACGGCGCTCAGGTTCCCGTCCACGGCCAGCAGGTTGCCGGCGGCCAGGTCCCCGTGGAACCAGACCGGGGGCCCGTCCCAGGCCGGTGCGGCCAGGGCCGCCTCCCACACGGCGGTCACCCGGTCGGTGTCGACCATGCCCTCGAGGGCCGCGATCTTGGGGCGGACCCGCGCCTCGACCGCGATGGAGTCGCGTTCGTCGCCCATGGGGACGCCCCGGAAGGCGTTGCCCGCCCGGGGCCCCGGCGCGCCGGAGGCATCGGCCTTCTGCAGCGCGGTGACGAACCCGGCCAGGTCGAGCGCCGCGCGCCGGGGGTCGGCCAGCGCACCGCCGTGCACGGCCTCCCCCTCCAGCCAGCGGTACACCGACCAGGCGAACGGGTACCCCGCGCCCGGCGCCCCCTTGGCGATGGGAAGCGATACGGGCATGGGCAGCCGCGGGGCCAGGAACGGCAGCCAGCGGTGCTCGCGCTCGACCTGCTCGGCCCACCGGTCGAAGCGGGGCATCCGCACCGACATGTCCTCGCCGAGGCGGAACGTCGCGTTGTCCATTCCGGAGACGGGGACCGGGACGACCGGAAGGTGCGCCCACTGCGGGAACTGCTCTTCGATCAGCCGGTGGGCCAGTCCGGCGTCGATGGGCACTGCTTCGGGGGTCGCCGCTTCGGGGCCTCCGGTCGACAAACGCGGGTCCTCTCCTCGGGGGTGGCCGTCCCCGGAGAGACTGCAGAAGGGGGCGGGGGCGCCGCAAAGGGTTTTCCGCTTCCTCCCCCCGCTCCCTCAGGGCTCCCTCAGGCCGTGAACGGCCAGGCCTCCTTCTTCCAGGCCGCGTCCCAGAACTTCCACTCGTAGGTCGTCGCCGTCACGAAGGCCTCGCGCATCCGCTGCACGGTCGCCTCGTCGGACCGTTCGGCGACGCCGTCCGCGATCCGGCACGCCTGCCGCGTCGACTCGGCGAACGCCTCGTCCGCGTATGTCGCGATCCACTCCCCGTACGGGTGGCCCTCCAGGTCCCCGGCCTTGTCCATCAGGCGCGACCCGACGTCCATGTACACCCAGAAGCACGGGAGCACCCCGGCCGCCAGCTCGCCGTACCCCTGCGTCTGTGCCAGCGACAGCAGGTAGGACACGTACTCGGTGCCCGTCGGCGAGGGCTTGGCGCCCTCGACGCTGCCCACGTTGCCCTCGTGCATGGAGCTCTCCACCATGATCGCGTCGTGTGCGGCCTTGGCGAAGAAGGCGATCTCTTCGGCCCGGTCGGCGCGCGAGGCGGTCACCGCCAGAGCGCGCGCGTAGCCCCGCAGGTAGAGGGCGTCCTGGACCATGTAGTAGTCGAAGCGGTCCCGTTCCAGGCTGCCGTCGGCCAGTCCCTTGACGAACGGAAGCTCGTCGATCGCCGCCCGCGTCTCGGCGGTCGCTTGCCACACTTCAGCACAGAATCCGCCCACAGTAGGCGTCCCTTCGCTAGTACGAGCTAGTGCAGGTTCGACGGGTGTGATCTCAGCGCCGACGGCCCCCACGCTGCCCAGCGGAAGGCCCACCGGCGCACCCCGCGCCGTGCCGCCGACCCTACAAGCCGCCCTCGGCCCGACCGCCACCGGGGCGGAACCGCGGGCCGCGGCCCCGCGCTGCACCGCTATCCCCCTCCCGCCTCACGAAGGCGGGAGGTCCCCCGCTTCCGATGTCCCCTGTCGAGTCCGGAGGGCCTGTACTCCTCACACTCGGCATCCTCCCCGTGCTGGTGCTGGCGCCGGTCGCGATCGTCGCGGGCATGCTCATGCTCGTGGGCGGCGGCGCCGGCCCGGTCAGCGGGGCGGCGGTTCCATGCGCACCCGGCGGCTCTCGCCCTCGGAGAGGAACGCGGCCAGCTCCTCGGCCTCCTCCCCCGCCGCGGAGCGCTCGGCGGGGGCGAGGGCGCGCAGCGGGGCCACGGTCACGGTGGCGCCGTCGGTGTCCCAGGTCGCCGCGACCCGGCCGTCCACCAGCACCGCCCGCTTCCCGGCGACCGAGAGCCCGCGGTCGGCGTCGTCGATGATGCGGGTGCGGTCCTGGTACCCCAGGACCGCGTTGTCGAAGGCCGGGAGGAAGCGCACCGGGGCGGGGGTGTCGGGGGCCGGGCGCGGCGCGTCGGGCAGGTCGAGCAGTTCCCTGCCCCGCTCGTCGCGGAAGGAGGCCAGCCGGCCGCGGACCGCGGACACGGCGGCCGGCAGCCCGGCCAGGCCGCACCAGGCGCGCAGGTCGGCGGTGGCGGCCGGGCCGAACGCGGCCAGGTAGCGCAGGACCAGCTCCCGGCCCACCGCGTCGTCGCCGTCGGCGTCCCGGGGGCCGGCCTCCCGGCCCGCCCAGGCCTCCAGCGGGGCGGCGCGCACCCCGCCCTTGGCGCGCCACACCCCGCGCGGAGGGCACTGCACCACCGGGACCAGGACGCCCAGGATCTCGGCGAGGGCGCGGGGCCCGGCCCCGCCCACGGCCCGGGGGCACTGCGCGGCGACCTGCCGGGCCAGCTCGCCCATCGGGCGCGGTCCGCCCTCGGCCAGCAGCGCCCGGCCCGCCGCGGCCAGCTCCTCCAGGTCGGCCCCGGCGAGCTCGTCCCGGTAGGCCCCCATGGCCTTCTGGTGCAGCATGGCCTGGTGGCGGGGGCGCCAGGCGAGGGCGTCGGCGGTGGTGACCAGGTGGACGGTGCGACGCATCAGGTGGGTGCGCACGGCCGTACGGCCGGTCAGCAGCCCTGAGAGGTCGGCGGGGGCGAAACCGCGCAGCCGCGACCAGAGGCCGACGAAGGGCTCCTGGGGCTCCTGGGCCTGCAGGCCGCACAGGTGCCCGACGGCGTCCAGCGCCGGCAGGTCCGCGCGTTCCAGCAGCAGCTGGCGGGCGAGCGTGGCGCGGTTGAGCTCCCGGACGGTGAGTACGGTCATCGGGGCGTGGTCCCCCTCACGGGTCGGCGGCCTGGGGCGGGCGTCGGGAGGCGCCCCTCCCGCACACGGACCACCGTGGCAGCGATCGCGGGCGGCGCGTGTCCGCGTTGGGCGGCGCTCACCCCACCAGGTAGCGCTGGAGCGCGGGGCCGATCCAGGCGACGACCTCCTCGGTGTCCATGGTGTCCAGCGGGGGCAGGCGCAGGACGTACCGGCACAGGGCCACGCCGAGCAGCTGGGAGGCGACCATGCCGGCCCGGGTGCCGGGGTCGGCCGCGCCGGGGCCCAGGTCGGCGATGCGCGGGGCGACCTGGTCGGCGAGGATCGCGCGGATGCGGGCGGCGACCTCCTCCTCGGTGACGGCGGTGCGCAGCAGGATGCGCAGCTGGCCGTCGTCGTGCTCCCAGCGCCGGAAGAAGTGCGCGGCCAGCGCGGCGCCGACCCGCTCGCGCGGCTCGCGCCGCAGGTCGGGCACGGCCAGGTCGAAGTCGGCGGCGGTGGCGAAGAGGTTCTCCTTGCTGCCGAAGTAGCGCATGACCATGGACGGGTCGATTCCGGCCGCGGCCGCGATCGCCCGGACCGTGGCCCGGTCGTAGCCGTCGGCGGCGAACCGTTCGCGGGCGGCGGCCAGGATCGCCCGCTTGGTCTCCTCGGCGGATCTCCTCATGCCCACAAGCGTAGGCCATCAAGCGTTGACTTCCGCGCCCAAGCTCCCTACCGTGAGGTCAACGCTCGTTGGCCAACAGATGTTGGCATCCACTGGGGAGGACCCATGCACGCGATGATCCGCCGCTACCGGATGGGCGCGGGAACCATCGAGGACCTGATGCGCACGGTCGACCGGCGCTTCGCCGACAACTCCCAGGCCGAGTTGGGCATCCTCGGCTACCAGGCCATCGCCCTGGACGAGGAGACGGTCATGACCGTCACGCTCTTCGCCACCGAGCGGCGGCTGCGCGCCTCCGAGCCGGCGGCCGAGGGCATCCGCGAGGCCTTGTCCGACTTCAAGGTCGAGGCCCTGGAGGCCGCCGACGGGCCGGTCATGATCGCCCGCGGCTCGCAGCGCCTGGCCGAGCCCGTCCGCCCCGCGCCGTGACCGCGGCCCCGGCACGAGCGAGAGCGAGGACGCCCGTGGTCGACCTGCCGAGCCGGCCCCTGGCCGACATCGACCCCGAATTCGAGCGCATGGCCCTGGAGACCGGCCGCTTGGTCTACGGGCTCACCGGCACCACGCTGCGCGAGAAACTGCTGCAGAATCTGGCCGACGACATCTGCCGCCTGCAGACGGGCCTGGCGTTCGAACTGCACGTCCAGGCCGCGGCGATGCACGGCATCCCCTACGCCGACCTGCTCGCCCTGGTCCGCTTCACCGCCCCGTACTCGGGCTACCCGGCCGCCGCCGACGCCCTGGCGCGCCTCGCCAAGGTCGCCGTCGGCCTCGGGATGGACACCGGCCCGGCCTCCCCCGGACGGGCCGGGCCCGAGGACGCACCGCACACCGGCGCCGTCGGCGCATGCGGCGACCCCTGGACGGCGAACTTCCTGGCCGACCGTACGGCGCGGGCCTGGTCCGAGCACCGGCTCAGCGCCCGGGAACGCGCCTTCGTCGCGCTGACGACGGACGTGTGCCACCAGGCGCTGGGCGCGCCGTTCCGCCTGCACGTGAAGTCGGCGCTTGAGGCCGGCGCAGCCCCGGAGCACGTCCGCGACGCGGTGCGGTTCTGCGCCGAACACGGCGCGGCGCGAGTCACCGCGGCCGTGGGGGAACTCGACTCCGTGCTCGCCGCTCTCGCGCCCGACCACGACTGAGCGCGTCCCTGCGTGCCGCTCCGCGCGCGGCGGGAGGCGGGGCCTCCCCGGCGCCCACCACAGGAACGCAAGGGCCCCCGTCCGGTTGTGGACACGAATCGTCCACACATCCGCACACATTGTGATCAATCTGCGGCCCTGACTACGCTCAAAGCCGCACCCGATCCCGAATCGAGGGAATCCGATGCCCATCCCCCCGACCAGGAGGAAACTCCGCTCCCGGATCGCCGCCCCGCTGGCGGTGGCCGCAGGCGCGGTCCTCGGTGCCGCCGTGCTCACCGCCTCCCCCGCCGCCGCGGACTCCACCGTCGAAGAGCGCGGGTCCGACGGCGGCCAGGTCCATGCACAGCACATGTACGACGGCGCCGACCCGCAGGCCACCGGCTGCTCCTCCGGCGCGACCACGGTCCGCCAGAACAGCCGCGACGGGATGACCTTCCAGCTGCGCTGGTCCCCGTCCTGCCAGACCAACTGGGTCCGCATCCTGGGCTATCCCGGGAACATCCCGGCCCCCCAGCGCGACGGCCTGTGGATGGACGTGGCCGACCTGGACCGCGAGGTCTTCGAGACGTTCGACGGCGGCACCTCGCTGTCCGGAACCCGTTGGGGCAACATGGTCTACTCCCCCGGCACCAACTGCGCACGCGGGGCCGTCAACTACAAGGACGGCAGTGCACCCGGCTGGAACTTCTACGACGTCGTCCTGTACAGCACCTCCTGCTGAGGCCGTCTCCGTACGGCGGTGACCGGCAGAGCCGGGGGGCGCCTGCGCGACCGCGCGGGCGCCCCTCAGTTCTTTGCGTAGGCGGTCCGGTTGCCCGCCGAGTAGGCCTGGACCTGCTCGGTCCAGGCCTCGATGGCGGCCTCCTCCTGGCGGTCGCGCACGCACTTGGCGAGGGTGAAGGTCGAGGTGATCACGAACAGCAGTCCCATCCCCAGAAACGCGCGGATCCAGATGTCCACGGGCAGCAGGGCGACCCCGGCGCACAGCCCGGCGCTGGAGACGCCGAAGGCGATGACCGACTGGAGATAGAAGGCGGGGGTGACCTTGGTGTTCACCGGCGGTGTCGTCATGCCCGACAGCATCCCCCGGAAGGGGCCGGCGGGGATGAGTACGCGTACTCACCCTGCCCGTCCCCGTCCTGCCGTCCGCACCCGCCCTACATGTCGCGGTAGCGGCGGGCCTGCGCCAGGGCCTGCCTCACCTCGCGGGCCGGGGCAGGGCTGCCCGGCCCGGCGTCGAACTCCTTGTCCGGGCCCGGGACGTCCCACCCCTCGCCGACGTAGAGCGGGGTGTAGGCGGCGGTGTCGCGCTGGAAGCGCCACCCCTCCGCCAGCGGCCCCGCGTCCACGGCGTCATAGCCCAGCGAGTCCAGCAGCCCGGTGACCTCCCGCTTGGCCCCGGCGTCGTCGCCCGCGATCGGCAGCGCGGACCGCTCCGGGTGCCCGTGGGGGCGGGCGAGGTTGCCCAGGTGCTCGAAGTAGATGTTGCCGAAGGCCTTGACCACCCGCGAATGCGGCAGGTGCGCCTGCAGCAGCTCGCTCGTGGTCGTGGCCTCCTCCTCCAGCTCCGGGATCCGCCCGTCGCGCCCGGGGTAGTAGTTGCCGGTGTCGATGACGGTCCTGCCGCGCAGCTCCTCGGCCGGGACGGCCGCGTAGGCCGCCAGGGGGACGGCGACCACGACGAAGTCCCCGGCGGCGGCCGCCTCGGCCGGCGTCGCCGCCCGGGCCGCCCGCCCCAGC
The DNA here is from genome assembly GCF_000341245.1 of Nocardiopsis halophila DSM 44494. Classification (GTDB taxonomy): domain Bacteria; phylum Actinomycetota; class Actinomycetes; order Streptosporangiales; family Streptosporangiaceae; genus Nocardiopsis_A; species Nocardiopsis_A halophila. The sequence continues at coordinate 16,938 of NZ_ANAD01000043.1, read as the reverse complement.
TCCTCCACCAGGTCCTTGAGGGTGTCGGGGCCGCGCCGGTTGCTCAGCACGACCTCGTGGCCGGCCGCGACCGCCAGCCGGGCGACGGTGCCGCCGATGTTGCCGCTTCCGATGAGTCCGATGGTGCTCAAGACGCAGTCTCCTGTCCTGGGGTTCCGGGGGGCCGTTCGGCCCCGGCTCCAGCCTCGCGCTCCGCGGCGGGCCGCGGAGCGCCGGAAGGGGCCCGGCCGAACCGGGGTCCGACTGGGCCACCCTCGCCGGGCGCGCCGCCGCGCCGCGCGGCGATACTGGGGGCCATGGACGGCAACGCGGAACTCGGGGACTTCCTGCGCGCCCGCCGCGCGCGGCTGAGTCCGGAGCAGGCCGGCGCGGCCCCCAACGGGGGCGTGCGCAGGGTGCCCGGCCTGCGGCGGGAGGAGGTCGCCCATCTGGCCGGGGTCAGCGCGGACTACTACACCCGCCTGGAGCAGGGACGGCACCCCAACGTCTCGGAGTCGGTCCTGGCCGCCGTGGCCCGCGCGCTGCGCCTGGACGGTGTGGAGCGCGACCACCTCTTCGAGCTCGCGCGGCCCCGCGCGGAGGCGGCCAGAGGCGGGGGTCCCCCGGACGTGCAGCGGGTGCGGCCGGAGGTCCACCGGATGCTGGAGGTCCTCAACGGCGTGAGCCCCGCGATCGTGGTGAACCACCGCAAGGACGTCCTGGCCGCCAACCTCCTGGCCCGCGCGCTGATCGCCGACTTCGAGGCGCTGCCCTACCGCAGGCGCAACCTCGCCCGCTTCATCCTGCTCGACCCGGCGGCCCGGGAGGTGTACGCCGACTGGGAGGAGATCGCCCAGGAGCTGGTCGCCAACCTGCGCCTGTCCTGCGGCCGCCACCCCGACGACCGGCTCCTCAACGAGCTGGTCGGCGAGTTCATGGTCAAGGTCCCCGAGTTCGGCGCCTGGTGGGACGACCACCGGGTGCGCGAGTGCGCCTACGGGCCCCAGCGGCTGCGCCATCCGGCGGTCGGGGAGGTGGCCCTGCACCACGAGACGCTGGCCTTCCCCGCCGACCAGGACCAGACCGTCTGCCTGTACACCGCCGGTCCGGGGTCGGACTCCGAGCGGGCCCTGCGGCTGCTGGCGGGCGGGGAGGAGCGGGCGGGCGCGGGGGCGGGCGCCTGAACCGGGCCGGGCCCGTCCGTCCTCAGCCGGTCCCGGTCCACACGGCCAGCACGTTCCCGCTCGGGTCGGCGAAGTGGAATCGGCGCCCGCCGGGGAAGTCGAAGGGCTCGTCGGTGACGGTGCCCCCTGCGGCCTCGACCGCGGCCCGGGAGGCGTCCAGGTCGTCGCTATAGAGGATCACCAGCGGGCCTCCGGGGGCCACGTGCCCGGCCAGGGCCAGCCCGCCCGCCTCGGGCCCGCCGCCCGCCCCCTTGATGCCGGCGTAGGAGCCGCCGTAGTCGGTGAACTCCCACCCGAACGCGGCCCCGTAGAACCGCTTGGCGGCGGCCATGTCGGTGACGGTGAACTCGATGTAGTCGATGCGGTGGTGGCGCTCCATCGCACCAGGCTAGTGCGCGCCCCCGACAGCGCCCCGGGGCCGGCCCGGGCCTTCTTCAGTGCTCTCCCAGCAGCCGCACCGGTTCGCCGTCCAGGAAGGCCGTGATGTCCTCCACGGCCTCGGTGTAGAAGGTCCGGTAGTTCCGCTCGGTGACGTAGCCGAGATGAGGGGTCGCCAGCACGTTGGGCAGCGTGCGCATCGGGTCGTCCTCCGGCACGGGCTCGGTGTCGAAGACGTCCAGTCCCGCCCCGGCGATCCATCCCCCGCGCAGTGCGCGCAGGAGCGCTGAGCGGTCGACGATCCCGGAGCGGGAGGTGTTGACCAGGTAGGCGTGCGGGCGCATGGCGCGCAGCTCCGCCTCGCCGAGCAGGCCGCGGGTGCGCTCGGAGAGCTGGAGGTGGACCGACACGACGTCGCTGCCGGCCAGCAGCTCCTCCTTGCCCCTGGCGAGCCGGGCGCCGGCCTCGGCCGCGCGCTCCTCGGTCAGGTTCTCGCTCCAGGCCAGCACCGGCATCCCGAAGGCGGTGGCGACGCGGGCGACCCGGCCGCCGATCCTGCCCAGCCCGAGCACGCCCAGCGTGCGCCCGTGCAGGTCCGCGCCGACCGTGGACTGCCACGGGCCGCCCTGTCGGAAGGCCCGGTTCTCGGCCGGCAGGTGCCGGGCCAGGCCGAGGATGAGGGCCCAGGTCAGCTCGGCGGTGGGGCTGATGGTGCTGGAGGTGCCGCAGACGGTGACGCCGGCGGCCTCGGCCGCCTCCAGGTCGATGGAGGCGTTGCGCCTGCCGGTGGTCACCAGCAGCCGCAGCCGGGGAAGGCGGCCCAGCAGGGCGGCGCCGAAGGGGGTGCGCTCGCGCATGGCCACGACGATCTCGCAGTCCCCGATCTCGGCGGCCAGCTCGTCGGGGTCGGCGATGGGCCGCCGCAGGACGCGCACGTCCACCCTGCCCTGCAGGGGGCTCCAGTCGGCCGTCGACAGGGCGACGCCCTGGTAGTCGTCCAGCACGGCACAGCGGAGCGTCATCGGTCGACCTGCCTTCCCGGGTTTCGCACGGCGGGCGCCAAAGGCGGACCGGTCGACGATCGATAGCGGGGCGGCGGGGCCCGCCGGCGGCCGCCCCGGTCCGCCGGAACGCTGATCTATCCCACTGACACGTGACACGACTCCAGATATCGATTAGTATCACGTGTCATGGAGGAACGGGTCCCACAGGAGTTCGTCGACGCCGCCCTCGCCGCCGCACGGGAGCGCCGGACCGACGTCGCATCGGTGCCGGTGACCGCGATCGCGGCCGCCGCAGGGGTCTCCCGCAGCACACTGCTGCGGCGGCTGGGCGGCGCCCGGGCCGCCCTCGACGAGGCGGTGCGCGCCGCCGGCGTCGACCCGGGCGCCCGGACCCCGGTGCGCGAGCGGGCCGTCGAGGCGGCCGCGCGGGTCATCGACGAGCGCGGGCTGGGCGCGCTGACCATGGACGCCGTCGCCGACGGCGCCGGGTGCTCGCTGCCCGGCCTGCATGCGGTGGTCGAGGGCCGGGACGGGCTGCTGGCGGCGGTCTTCGAGCGCTACGGGCCGGTGCGCGAGCTGGAGCGGCTGGCCGCCGACCCGCCCGAGGGCCTGGAGGAGACGGTCCGGGCGCTGCACGCCGCGCTGGCCGAGGCCTTCCAGCGGCGCCCGCGGGTGATGCCGGCCCTGCTCGCCGACACCGCGAGCCGGCCCGACGGCCCCGGCAGCGCCATGTTCCACGCCGGGTTCCCCCGCCTGTACGCCGCCTTCGGCACGCTGCTCCGGCCCCACGTGCGGGCCGGGCGCGTGCGGCCGCTGCCGCTCCCCCTGCTGATCCAGCAGATCCTGGGGCCGGTCGCGGTGCACCTGATGCTGCGGCCGGCGCNGCGGCGGGAGGCGGACCTGCCGCCGGTGGAGGAGGCGTGCGGGGTGTTCGCCGAGACGTGCCTGCGCGCGATCGCCGCGCCCGGCCACGGGCCGGGGGCGGGCGGCGCAGGCGGCACGGAACAGGAGCAGTACGAGCAGTAGCACACATGGAAAAGGAGTGGTGGCCATGCGTTCCATCGCCAAAGCGGCCCTCGGAAGCACCGCGTTCTTCATCGTGGCGCCGGGCACGGTGCTCGGCGTCATCCCCTGGCTGATCAGCGACTGGCGGCTGCCGGAGGCCTCGGCGGCCTGGATGCCCGCCCAGGCGGTGGGCGTGCTGCTGATCGCCGTCGGCCTGGCGGCCCTGGTGCACGCCTTCGTGGAGTTCACCCGGGCCCACGGCACGCCCGCACCCGCGGCCCCGCCGGAGCACCTGGTGGTGAGCGGCTTCAACCGGTTCGTGCGCAACCCGATGTACGTGGCGATCATCGGGGCCCTCATCGGCCAGGCGCTGCTGTTCGCCTCGGCGGGGGTGCTGGTCTACGCGGGGGTGTGCTGGGCGGTGTCGGCCGCCTTCGTGCGCTTCTACGAGGAGCCGACGCTGGTCCGCCTGTTCGGCGAGGAGTACCGGTCCTACCGCAGGAACGTGCGGGCCTGGCTGCCCCGCCTCACCCCCTGGACTCCGGCCTCCTGACCCCCGCTCGTCACCCCAGGACGAAGGGGAGCCGCGCGGCCAGCGCCCCCAGGGCGGCGCGCTCCCGGCCGGAGGGCTCGCGGCGGCCGGTGCCCACCAGCAGGACGTCGGCATCGGCGAAGGAGGCGGGAAACGACGCTCCGGCGATCTCCTCCAGCATTCGGCGCGAGCGCGCCAGCCCCTCGGCGGGCGGACCGGCCGCCCCGGGAAGGCCGGCGACCAGGTCGAGATGGTGCAGTGTGGCCTCCATGACGTAGGCCTCCAGGTAGTGGCCGACGGTCAGGACCTGGCCCTGGGTACCCACGCACAGGCGCCCGTCGGCCAGTCCGGCGGCGCGTCCGGCGGCCGCGCCGACGTCGTCCAGGTGGAACTTGAGCAGCCGGGGGTCGTCGTAGGCGGCGGCCAGGCGGACGACGAGCGCGTCCAGCGGGTTGTCGCCGCCCGGAGGCTCCCGGGAGACGTTCCAGTAGGTCACCGCATCGCGGGTGGGCTCGCCATCGACCGGGGTGGCCAGGGTGATCAAGACGTCCTGGGCATCGATGACCAGGTGGCACACCAGGTCCCGCACGAGCCATCCGGCGCACCCGGAGGGACGGGCGAAGTCCTCGTCGGGCAGTTCGGCGACGGTGTCCAGCAGGGCGGCCCACGAGCGCGAGAAGTCGTGCACGGCTGAACGGTAGTGCGGCGATGCACCCGGCCTCAACCGGATTGCGGCGGGACCGCCGCCACCGGTGACGGCGCACCCCGGAGCCGCTCCTGGACCGGCTGCGGGCCGACCTCGGCTGCAGTGGCTGCACCGGGCGCGCATCCGCCAGGAACGGCACCTGCTGGAATCGCCGCGCGGTCCGGGCCGGTGCGCACCGCCCGTGCACACCCTTCGGAATCTTCTGAAGGTCGCCTACCATGGTGGGGCCGCAGCCCACCCGCCCCGGAGGTCCCCGTGCCCGCCCACGACGACGCCCGACGCCGCGCCGAAGAGCTCGCGCTGATGCTCTCGGACCTGGGGATGCAGCGCATGTCGGCCCGGGTGATGGCGGCCTTCCTGTTCACCGACCGCCCCACCCTGACCCTGGGCGAGCTGGCCGAGGAGCTCGACGCCAGCCAGGGGTCGGTCTCGGGCGCCCTGAAGTCCCTGCACCACGTCGGGATGCTCGAACGCGTTCCCGTCCCGGGCAGCCGCCGCGACCACCACCGGCTGCGCAGGGACGCCTGGGAGCGCCTGTTCAGCAGCCAGAACGAGGCCGTGCGCAGGATGATGGCCGCCGCCGCGGACGGCATCGCCGCCACCGAGGCCGACAGCCCGGCGCGCGGGCGCCTGCAGGAGATGCACGACTTCTACACCTTCATGTTCCGGGAGCTGCCCCTGCTCTTCGAGCGCTGGCGCGCCGAGCGCGACTCCCGGGACTGACGCCGCCGCCGGGCGGCAGGGTTGATCGGCCGGTATTCGGCTACCAGCCGGTCTTTGCGCGCGATGGGTTACTGTTCCTCCATGGTTCGCACTCCGCTCACCGAAGGACAGCGCGACCGGGGCCGCGCGCTGGGGCAGATCCTGCGGGCGGCGCGCGCCCCCCGCACCGCGGCCGAGGTCGCGCACGACGCCGGAATCTCCATCGACACCCTGCGCAAGATCGAGCGCGGCGCCATCCCCAACCCGGCCTTCTTCACCGTCTCTGCCCTGGCCAAGGCCCTGGGCATGGACCTCAACGAGCTGGCCGCGGCCCTCGGCGAGGGCGAGGAGGCGCCACCCCGGGAGCAGGGGGACCTGCGCGCCTCCTGAGGAGCCTCAGGGCGTGCGCCGGCGCCGCTCAGCCGTAGAGCCTTTCGGAGTACTCGCGGCCGTAGTACCGCTCCAGCTCCTCCAAGGACTCCTCAGGGCGGTCGACCATCTTGGCGATGCGCGGGCGCGACGGGACCCCGGCCCCCACCTCGTCCCAGGTCTGCGGGGACCACAGGTGGGACCGCAGGAACGCCTTGGCACAGTGGTGGAAGACCGTGTCGATCTCCACCACCAGCGCCAGCACGGGCCGGTGCCCCTTGACCACCATGTCGTCGAAGAAGGGGGCGTCGCGCACCAGGCGCGCCCGCCCGTTGATGCGCAGCGTGTCACCGCGCCCCGGGATGATCGACAGCAGGCCCACGTGCGGGTTGGACAGCACGTTGCGGAAGCCGTCCACCCGCCGGTTGCCGGGGCGCTCGGGGACGGCGACGGTGTGCTCGTCCAGGACCTTGACGAACCCGGGCGGGTCGCCCTTGGGCGAGACGTCGCAGTTGCCCTCGGCGTCGCTCGTGGCGACCAGGCAGAACGGCGAGGCCTCCAGCCAGGCCCGGTCCACCTCCACCAGCGCGCTGCGCTCCTTGTCGCGCGCGACCGGCAGCGGGTCGGGCACGAGCTCGCGCAGCTCCTCCAGGGACGTGATCTCGGTGAACCGCTGTTCGGGGGTGCTCATCGCGGCCTTTCGGGGTCGGGGGGCGGGGGGCGGACGGGCCCACTGGGATCCTAGGGTCCGGTCTTCCCGCCCCCGCGCACCGGCACGCGCGGCCGGCCGACTGGGCGCCGGCCCGGGCCATGGACGACCGCGCGGTCGGCAGGGCGAGGGCCTGAGCACGGTGGTGGCCCTGCGCCCTCTTGAAGGAGCGCGACCGCTGATCCCCACGGTCGACGGGGCCCTGCTCCCCTTGTGAGCGGTCGATGGCGGCGACCGGGACGGTCGCCGAGCGGGAGCGGTGGACGGGCACGGCCTTCCCGGGCGGCCTGGCCCCGGTACGGGCGGACCGGGCCGCCGACGCCGTCCGCTCCACCGGGCCCGACGTATGGGCGCGCCAGGCCCTCGCCCCTCTCCTTGCGACCGGACGTCCGATTCCCGCCAGCCCCGGGGCGGGCCGGGCGGCAGACTGGTCGCCATGAGCACGATCGAGACCGCGGCCGGCGCGGCGCGTACGGGACGGGTGCACACCGTCCTGGACAGCCCGGTCGGACCGCTGACCCTGGTGGCCCACGACGGCGCGCTGGTCGGCCTGTACATGGGCGACGAGACCGCCACCCGCCCCCCGGGCGAGCTCGGCGAGCCGGACCGGGGCGCCTTCGCCGAGGCCGAGCGCCAGCTGCGCGAGTACTTCGCCGGGCGGCGCACCGCCTTCGACCTGCCCCTGCGGCCGAACGGGACGCCGTTCCAGCAGCGCGTGTGGAAGGAGCTGGAGGCCATCCCCTACGGCACCACCGCCACCTACGGCGAGATCGCCGAGCGCATCGGCCGCGCCCCGTCCTCGGCCCGGGCCGTGGGATCGGCCAACGGGGCCAACCCGATCTCCATCGTGGTCCCCTGCCACCGCGTCGTGGGGGCCGACGGGACCCTGACCGGGTACGCCTGGGGCACCGACCGCAAACGCTTCCTGCTCGACCTGGAGAAGGGGGACCGATGACGCCCGGCGGCGGAGAGGAGCTGGCCGACTGGCGCGCCGACCGCGTCGGCTCGGCCCGCCGGGGCGAGAACCCGACCGTGCTGCTGCGCATGCGCACCGGGTGGGCGGTGATCGGCGACACCCAGCACCTGCCCGGGTACTGCGTCCTTCTGCACGACGGGAGCGCCGACCGCCTCACCGAGCTGCCGCGCAGGGACCGGGCCGGGTTCCTGGCCGACCTGTCGCTGCTGGGCGAGGCGGTCGAAGCGGTCTGCAGCGCGCGCGACGCGGCCTGCACCCGCGCCAACTACGAGGTGCTGGGCAACGCCATGCACCACCTGCACGGCCACGTCCACGCCCGCTACCGCTGGGAGCCCGAGCACCGACGCTCCGGCCCGGTGTGGCTCTACGGCCCCGAGCGGTTCGCCCCCGAGCACGCCCTGGGACCGCGCCACGACGGCCTGCGCGCCGAACTGGCCGCTGCGCTCCGGGCGATCACGGCGGAGGCATACGCCCCTGGTACCCCGGGGAGCGCATGAGGCGCAGGATCTCGGCTTTGAGGGCCCCGACGTCGTAGCGATCCGCCAGGGCCTGGGTCGGGACCGCGTACTCGTCGTCCAGGACGGCCAGGACCAGGTGCTCGGTCCCCACCACCGGGCGCCCCTGGTCGTCGACGACACCGAAGTCCGCGGCGATCCCCCGCGCCCGGAGGATGGCCTTGTCCAACCGCGGAGTGAAACCGGTCGCGCTCATGCCGGCCACCCTAAGCCCCCGGCAGGCCGCCTACCGGGCGTCTCCGCCCTGCTGTAGGGCGACCGGCGCCCCCTCGTGCGGCGAGAGCGGCGCAACCGCCCCTCTGAAGCGCCGACGCCGGTGGTTCCTCCGCTCTCGACGGCCGATCCCGGCCCCCGCCGAAAACCACGTGCCCCGCGCACACGCGAACCGCTACGCTCTCCGCATGCACTTCCTGCAGATCTACGGCTAGCCCCGGACGGGCCGAGGTGCGGCGCGCAGCGCCCCTCGCCGTTCCCAGCCGCCCCCGCGCCCGGCCCGCGGCCGCACCCGCCGCGCAGCCGGGCCCTCCTGCGCACGCCAGAACCGCCGTAGACCTGCATTGGAGCACCCCGTGCACCGCAACGAGCGCCTGCACATCGCCATGGTCGGCATCCCCGCCGTCAGCCACATCATGCCCAGCCTGGAGGTCATCCGCGAGCTCGCCTCGCGCGGCCACCGCGTCACCTACGCCAACGACCCGCGCGCGGCCGACCTGGTCTCCTCGGCCGGGGCCGAGCTGGTCCCCTACACCAGCACCCTGCCCATCGACGACGACTCCTGGCCCGAGGACGCGATCTCCGCGATGGACGTCTTCCTGTCCGAGGCGCGCACGGTCATGCCCGCCGTCCGCGCCGCCTACGAGGACGACCGCCCCGACGTCTTCCTGTACGACATCGCGAGCTACCCGGCCCGCGTGCTGGCCGAGAACTGGGGCGTGCCCGCCGTGCAGCTCTCGCCCACCTACGTCGCCTGGAAGGGCTACGAGGACACCGTCGGGGCCCAGATCCGGTCCCTGCCGGGGGCCGATGACTACTTCGCGCGCTTCGGGGCCTGGCTCGCCGAGCAGGGGGTGGAGCTGTCGGTCGACGACTTCGCCGGCCGCCCGCCGCGCGCCCTGGCGCTGATCCCCCGCGCCATGCAGCCCTTCTCCGAGACCGTGGACACCGATGTGGTCACCTTCGTCGGCCCCTGCCTGGGCGACCGCTCCCACCAGGGCCAGTGGACCCCGCCGCCCGGGGCCGAGGACGACCGCGTGCTGCTGGTGTCGCTGGGCTCGGCCTTCACCGACCTGCCGGACTTCTACGCCGAGTGCATCAAGGCCTTCGGCGGCCTGCCCGGCTGGCACGTGGTCCTGCAGATCGGCAAGCACGTGCGCGCCGAGGACCTGGGCGAGGTCCCCGCCAACATCGAGGTGCACCCCTGGGTGCCGCAGCTGTCGGTCCTGCGCCGCGCCTCTGCCTTCGTCACCCACGCCGGCATGGGCGGCTCCAGCGAGGGCCTGGCCTGCGGGGTGCCGATGATCGCCGTGCCGCAGTTCGCCGACCAGTTCAGCAACGCCGACATGCTTCAGGCCGCAGGGGTGGCGCGGCGCATCGACACCGAGGAGGCGACCGCCGAGGCGCTGCGCTCGGCCCTGGAGGAGCTCACGTCCTCCCAGGAGGTGGCCCGCAGGCTGGCCGAGATCAGCACCGAGCTGGGGCATCGGGGCGGCACCGGGTTCGCCGCCGACATCATCGAGGAGGAGGCCGCCCGGGGCGCCCGCCGCGGCTGACCGCCCCGGCCCCTCCCTCAGCGGGGGTCTNCGGGGCCCGCGCCGCCGGCGGCGCGGGCCCCGATCAGCGCGGCCACCCCGTCCAGCACGCGGGCCAGCCCGAACTCGAACTCCCGGTCCGGGTCGTGCGCGGCGCCGTAGGCCCGGGCGGCGGCCGAGCCGACCCGGTCGGCCACGGGGAAGGCGCCGGCGCCGGCGAGGCGCTCCAGGGCCGGGGCGTGGGCGCGCCACCACTCCTGGTCGCTGATGCCCGTGCGCCGCTCGGCGGCGTCGGCGTCCACCGCCCCGCGCGCGGCGCCGTGCACGTAGTCGCCCACCAGGGCGACCACGGCGTCCATCTCCACGTCCGGCAGGCCGGTGCCCTCAAGGGCGCACAGCTCGCGCTCGTAGCGGCGCATGGCGTTGGGCCCCAGCAGCGGCCTGCCGGTGGCGATCTCCAGCGTCCAGGGGTGGCGGCGGTAGAGGTCCCGGGTGCTGCGGGCGGCGCGCTCCAGGCGCGCGCGCCAGCCCGGGCCCGCCCCGGCGGGATCGGGCAGCTCGCCGTAGACCTGGTCGAGCATGGCGTCGGCCAGCTCGGCCCTGCCGGGGACGTAGCTGTAGAGCGACATCGTGCCCACGCCCAGCCGGTCGGCGACCTTGCGCATCGACACCCCGGCCAGGCCCTCGGCGTCGGCGATCTCCACCGCCGCGGCGACCACCCGGTCGGGGTCCAGGCGGGTGGAGCGCTTGCGGGTGGGCGCGGGCAGGGTGCGCCACATCAGGGCCAGGCTCCGCCCCGGATCGCCGCTGCCGGTGTACTGCCTGGACATGCCGCCCCTTCCTGAAGTCTCCCGCCCTCGGGGTGGTCATCGTAGGCCGTACCGCCGAGGCGTGCGCCCGCGCCCCGGTCCCCGGGGCTCGCGCGACGCGCCCGGGGCCGTCCGCGCCCTGCGGCCGCGCCCCGGAGGCTACGGTGGCCCCAGGCGGAACCGCGCCGGGCGCGGTTCCGCGCCCACCCCACCGGACCGCGGAGGCGCAGATGATCACCGGTATCGACCTCGCCGTGCTGTACGTGCGCGACCAGGCGGCCACCGTCGACTTCTACACCCGCGTGCTGGACTTCCAGAAGACCACCGACGCCGAGATGTGGCCGGGCGCCCGCTGGGTCGAGCTCACCCCGCCCGGCGGCGGCACCCGCATCACCGTGCACACCGCCTCCGAGTTCAACCGCTCCCCGGGTGAGGGCGCCTACCTCATCCTGGCCTGCGACGACGCGGCCGCCACCGCCCGCAGGCTGCGCGAGCGCGGGGCGACGGCCACCGAGCCGGTCACCGAGCCGTGGGGGACCTACATCAAGGTCGAGGACCCCGACGGCGGCGACATCATGATCGCTGAGAAGTAGACCGCCGCCCCGGCGCCGGCGCCGGGGCGCTCACCCCTCGGACTTGACGGTCTTCATCGTCAGGTGCGAGACCACCCGCAGCACGCCCGGCAGCCCGATCAGCCGCCGGGTCTGGAACTCCTCGTAGGCGGCGTGGTCGGCCACGCGCACCCGCATGAAGTAGTCGGGGCGCCCGAACAGCCGCCGCAGCTCCACCACCTCCTCGTAGCCGGCCAGCACCCTCTCCAGCTCCTCCAGGGTGGACCGGTCGCTGACGCCGACCTCCACGTCGACGAACACCTCCAGCCCGCGCCCCAGCGCGGCGGGGTCCACGCGCGCCCGGTAGCCGGTGATCACCCCGGCCTCCTCCAGCCGCTTGACCCGGCGCAGGCACGGGGGCGGGGTCAGCCCGACGCGCCGGGCCAGCTCGACGTTGCTCATCCGCCCGTCCCGCGAGAGCTGGTCGATGATTTCACGATCGATGGCATCCAGTGCATGTTCATTGCGCACAGCACCAGTTTAGCGAAATAGAACGCAATCGAATGAGGTTCTTGCCGAACTAAAATTCCAGCATGGATGCGATCCCGGGCGGCCCCCGCCGCCCCGTCCCCGGCTTCGCCGCCGATCTGCGCTCGGCCGCCGCCGACTCGGCCGCGGTGGGCCTGGGCGCCCTGCCCATGGGCGCGGCCCTGGGGCTGTTCGCGGTCCAGTCCGGCCTCCAGTGGTGGTGGGCCCCGGTCCTCTCCGCCGCGGTCTTCGCCGGCTCCCTGGAGTTCCTGCTGGTCGCGATGGCCACCGCCGCCGCCCCGCTGGGCCAGGTCGCGCTCGCGGCGCTCCTGGTCAACGTCCGCCACGTCTTCTACGCCCTGTCCTTCCCGCTGCACCGGGTCCACGGCCCGTGGGCCAAGGCCTACAGCACCTTCGCCCTGACCGACGAGGCCTACGCCGTCACCGCCGGCGGGCGCGCCCGCCGCTGGCCCCGGCGCCGGATCCTGCTGCTGCAGGGGCTGGTCCACCTGTACTGGGCGGGCGGATCGGTGCTGGGCGCGCTGTCGGCGGGCCTGCTCCCCGGCCCCGTCGAAGGGCTGGAGTTCGCCGTCACCGCCCTGTTCGCGGTGCTGGCCCTGGACGCCTTCGCCCGGCACCGCGACGCCTTCTCCCCCCTCGCCGCGCTGGGCTGTTCCGCGGCCGCCCTCCTGCTGCCGCCCGAGCGGATGCTGCCGGCGGCGTTCACGGCGTTCACGGCCGTCCTGCTGGTGCGCCACGCCCTCACCCGACGGAGGCGGGCCCATGCCTGAGACCGGATACATGGCGGCCGCCGTGGCGGTGTGCACGGCCATCACCTGGGCCCTGCGCGCCCTGCCCTTCGCGGTGCTCTCCCGGCTGCGCCAGAGCCCCCTGGCGGCCTACCTCGACACCGCCATGCCCGCGGGGATCATGGTGATCCTGGCCGCCTACACCCTGCGCGGGGCGGACTGGGGCGCGGCCTCCTCGGCCGGGCCGACCGCCCTGGCCCTGGCCGTCACCGTCGGGGTCCACCTGTGGCTGCGCAACGCCGTGGTGAGCATCCTGGCCGGCACCGCGGCCTGCATCGCCCTGACCGCACTGGCCCCCTGACCCCGCGTCCCGGCAGCGCGCCTCCTCGGCCCGCACCGCCCCCGGGTACTACCGTCGGACCCACGGCGACCGAGAGCGGGACCGGCCGCGGCCGGCGCAGGGCAAGGCAGGGCAGGTAGGCCGAGGGGGCACGATGAGCCGCACGCTCGCACAGAGGATGGGCGCGGCGCCCGGGCAGCGCCTGCTCGCGCTGGACCCGCCCGAGGGGTACGCCGGCCTGCTCGGGGCGCCCGGAGACGTGCGCATCGACATTGCCCCCGCCCCGGACGCCGCCTACGACCGGATCCACGTGTTCGTGCGCGATGCCGCCCAGGTCGCCGTCGACGCCGACCGGTCGGCCCTGCGCTTGCGCCCGGTCGCCGAGATCGACCACACCCCCGGCTCCGAGCCGGCCCCGGCCGAGGGGCGGGGGCAGGGGCAGGGGAGGACCGCGTGAGCGCCCAGGACTCCCGGGATGCCCGGGACGCCATCAGCTGCCGTGTGACCGTCGACGCCCCGCCCTCCAGCGTGTGGCGCCTGGCGACCTCGCCGGAGGGGCTGTGCCGGTGGTTCGCCTTCGACGGGGCCGAGGTGGAGGCGGTGCCCGGGGGCGCGGCCGCCTTCACCTGGAAGGAGCACGGCACCTACCGGGGCGTGGTCGAGCAGGCCGACCCCGGGCGGGTGTTCGCCTTCCGCTGGTCGCTGGACCCCGGGGCCGACCCCCTGCCGGGCCGCAGCACCCGCGTGGAGCTGCGGCTGCGGCCCGAGGAGGGCGGCGGGACGCGGGTGGAGCTGCGCGAGACCGGCTTCGGGGACCTGCCGCTGCCCGAGGGGCGGCGGCGCGACCACGCCGAGGAGAACGCCCGCGCCTGGCAGGTGGGGCTGGCCCTGCTCAAGGAGGCGGCCGAGGCCGACCGGCACACCTGAGGCGGGGCGGGGCCGTCAGCTCCGGCGCTTGGGGACCCCGATGCGGTCCAGGTCCTGGGCGAGCACGACAGGGCCGTCGAAGCGGGCCGCGGCCTGTTCGACGAAGCGCGGCTCATCGCCGGCCTCGTAGCGCTCGGAGATGTGGGTGAGCACGAGCAGGCGCGCACGGGCCCGGGCGGCGATGCGGCCCGCCTGCCCGGCGGTCAGGTGCCGGTAGTCGGCGGCCAGGCGCTCCTCGGAGTCCAGGTAGGTGGACTCGATGACCAGCATGTCGGCGTCCTGGGCCAGGCGCACCGCGTTGTCGCACTCGCCGGTGTCCATGACGAAGGCCATGGACTGGCCGGGGCGCGGGACCGAGCACTCCTCCAGGGTGACGGTGCGGCCCCCGGGCCCCTCCAGGCGGCCCTCGCGCTGCAGGCGGCCGATGTCGGGGCCCGAGACGCCCAGGGCGGCCAGGCGCTCGGGCAGCATCCGCCGGGCGTCGGGCTCTTGGAGGCGGTAGCCGTAGGTGGGCATCCGGTGGTCCAGGGGCAGTGCGGTGATGCGCAGCCCGTCGCCGTCCAGGGGGCAGGCCCCCAGCCCGTCCACGGGCTGTTCGGCGATGACGCCGGTGTCGCCGAAGGAGGTGGCGTGGCGCAGCCGCTCCCAGTAGGCGGTCCCGGCGGCGGGGAAGGCGGCCCGGACGGTGTGCTCGACCCGGTCGCGGGCGATGCGCTGCACCACCCCGGGCAGGCCCAGCGAGTGGTCGCCGTGGAAGTGGGTGATGCAGATGCGGGTGATGTCGTGGGCGGACAGTCCGGCGTGGCGCATCTGGCGCTGTGTGCCCTCGCCCGGGTCGAAGAGCACCCCGTGGTCGTCCCAGCGCAGGAAGTAGCCGTTATGGTTGCGGCGCTTGGTGGGCACGGCGCTGGAGCTTCCCAGGACCACGAGTTCGCGTACGGACATGGCGTCGATCCTGCCAGGTCGCTCATGGGCGGACCAGCGCCGCACGGGCCGGGCCGCGGCCGCCGGTCCGAAGCCGATGCGAGAAGGGGAGGGGCGTGTGTCGTCCGAGGAGATTCTGAACCGGGCCGCCGCCAAGGCGCGCAGCGAGCGGGAGGCCAGGCGTTCCCGAACCGCTGTGCCCCTGCGGTCGCTGGCCGTGTGGGGGTGCGGCGCGGGCGCGCTGGCCCTGTGGGCGTGGGCGGCGGTGCTGGTGTTCGTTCCCCTGGTCCAGGCCGACGAGGGCACGTGGATCTGGTGCGCGGGCTCTGAAGAGAGCGTGGAGGAGGCAGAGGAGGCCGGGGTGCCGGATCCTGAGGCCGTGTGCTCCGAGGAGCGTGCCCAGGACCGGGTGGGCGCCGTGGGGCCCCTGACCGCCGCCGTCCCCCCTGCCGTAGGGTTCGCCCTGCTCGTGCGCGGCCGACGGTGACGCCAGGGGCCCCGCCAGGGGCGGGGCCCCTGCCCTCAGGGAGGGGAGCCGGTCACGGGCGGTAGGACAGGTCGGCCGGGAGGGGGCGCCGGTTGGCCGCGTCCTCGGCCAGGCGCCTCAGGGCCGCGTAGGCGGCCCCCATGGGTCCCGGACCCATGCTGATCCTGGCCACCCCGGCGCCCGCCAGCTCCTCCAGGGAGGGCCCGTCGGCGGTGGCCAGGACGCTGACCGAGCCCAGCTCGCCGGCCAGGCGCTCCACGACCGGCAGCGAGGAGGCCCCGAGCGCGAAGACGCAGTCGGCGCCCGCCTGCAGGTAGGCGCGGCCGCGGCGCAGGGCCTCGTCCGCGCCCAGGCCCTGGGCCAGGGCGTCGGTGCGGGCGTTGACGACCAGGGGAACCCCGGCCGCGTCGGCGGCCCGGCGCACCGCGAGCAGGCGCTCGGCCTGCTCGTCCACC
Organism: Nocardiopsis halophila DSM 44494; assembly: GCF_000341245.1. GTDB lineage: Bacteria > Actinomycetota > Actinomycetes > Streptosporangiales > Streptosporangiaceae > Nocardiopsis_A > Nocardiopsis_A halophila. The sequence continues at coordinate 1,361 of NZ_ANAD01000043.1, read as the reverse complement.
GGACGCAGGCCGCCGTCCTCCTCCAAGCCGTCCTCGATGTTGCACCCCACCGCCCCGGCGGCGATGATCTGCCCGGCCCGCTCGCCGACCTCGGCGGCGTCGCGGCCGTACCCGCGCTCCATGTCGACGGTGAGCGGCAGGGACACCGCCCCGGCCACGCGCCGGACGAGCGCGGCGAGCTCCTCGAAAGGCAGGTGCTCGCCGTCGGGCAGCCCGTAGGCCGCGGCCACCGAGTGGCTGGCCGTGGCCAGGGCCCTGGTGCCCGGCGCCGCGGCGACCACGCGCGCGCCGGCGGCGTCCCACACGTTCACCAGGACCAGGGGGTCGCCGGGCCTGTGCAGGGCGCGCAGGTGCTCGGCCTTGTCGTATCGCTCGGTTCGCGTTCGCTCGTTCAGCACGGGCCGACCCTATTACCCGGATCACCCGGCCGCCGGGCCGCCGCGGTGGAGCAGGCCGGACACACTCGCTGACGCTCCTGCCGCCCCGGCCGTACCCGCCTGCCCGAGGGCGGCGCCGCGGGTACAGGGGCCGTCCCCGGCGCCTCACCCGGCCGGGACGGCCGCGATGCCCCCGGGGGAACGGGGGATCGGTGCCGGGCGGCGGGCGCCCCCGCGCGGAGCGGGACGGGTGAGCGGCTCACGGCGCCGGGTGCTCGTCGGCGCGGTGGAGCAGGCAGAACTCGTTGCCCTCGGGGTCGGCGAGCACCGTCCACGGGGCGTTGTCGGACTGGCCGACGTCGACGCGCTCGGCCCCCAGGCCGAGCAGCCGCTGGAGCTCCTCCTCGGCGGTGCTTCCCGCCCGGGGGCGGATGTCGATGTGCAGACGGTTCTTGACCGTCTTGCGCTCCCCCGGCGGCACCGGCAGCACGTCCAGGCCGAACCCTGCGCCCTCCCCGGGCGCCAGGCCGACGCCTTCCTCGGTGTCCTCGATGATCGGCCACTCGAGCACCCTGCTCCAGAACGCGGCGACCGTGCGGATGTCGATGGCGTCGATGGCCAGTGCGCAGAATCGGGATCCCATGCGCCGAGACTAGGACGGGGCACCGACAGCGCCGGGGCGCCCGCGGGGCCCGGCGTTGCGCGGGCTAGCCTTTGCGTCCATGGAGCCGTCCCCTGTTCCCCCCGTGCCCCCTGTGACAGCCGCGCTCGGCGCCGAGGCCCGGCGGCTGGAAGAGGTACTGCTGGGCCTGACCGAGCGCGAGGCGGTGCTGCCCACGCGGTGCGCCCCCTGGGACGTGGCGGCGCTGGCCGCGCACACCGTCGGCGCCCTGGTGCGGGTGGAGGCGGCCCTGGACGCCCAGGAGCCGCCGCGTGCCGAGGTCTCGGCCGCCGGCTACTACGCGCCCGACGAGCGCTTCTCCC
>NZ_ANAD01000042.1 GCF_000341245.1 Nocardiopsis halophila DSM 44494 | reverse complement strand
GCGGCGGGCGTGGGCGCACCTGGAGCCGCGGCTGCGCGACGAGCCCGCCGGGCGCGTGGTGCGCACCCGCCACGGCGACGCCATGGCCCTGGAGGACTTCCTGCTCACCCGGGTCGTGGAGCTGGTGCTGCACGGGCTGGACCTGGCCGACGCCCTGGGGCGCCCGCCGTGGACCTCGCCGCAGGGCGCCGGGGCCGTCGAGCGCCTGCTGTTCGGCGCGGACGGGCGCCCCGCGCCGATGGGCCGCCTGGAGGCCCTGCGCGCCGCGACCGGGCGCGCCCTGCAGGGCGGTCCGGGCGCCGGGGACCTCGAGGGGTCGGGGGTGCGCTTCCCGGCCCTGGGCTGAGCGGCCCCTACCGGGCCCGCCGGCTACCGTGCCAGGAAGTCGCCGAGCACCGCGGCCAGCTGCGCGGGGGCGTCCTCCTGCACCAGGTGTCCGCTGCCCTCCAGGACGTGCAGGCGCGCCCGGGGCAGGCGCTCGGCCAGTTCCCTGCCGCGCTGCAGGGGCAGCCACCGGTCGCGCTCGCCCCAGACCACCGCGACCGGCAGGTCCAGCTCGCCCAGGCGGTCCTCGTACTCGGCGGTGTGGCGCTGGTGGGCCTGGGCCATCTGGCGGTAGAAGGCCGCCTGCCCGTGCGCGCCGGTCCAGGGGCGGGCCAGCGCCTTCAGGGTCTCCTCCCGCAGCTGCCGGTCGGCCCCGTCGGCGATGTAGGCGCGCACCAGTGCCTCGTGCAGGTGCGCGGGCACCTGCGCGAAGGCGGGGGCCTGCCGGTTGGCCAGTTGGAAGAAGGGGCTGCCCCAGGGCCCGGCGGCGACGGCGTCGACCAGGGCCAGCCGCTCGAAGCGCCGCCCCGAGAGCAGCGCGGTGCGCAGGGCCACCGCCCCGCCGATGTCGTGGGCCGCCACCGCCGGCCGCTCCAGCCCCCAGTGGTCCAGCAGGGAGGCGAAGACCTGCTGGTGCCCGGCCAGGGAGACGTCCTGGCCCTCGTACCGCTCCGAGGCCCCGTAGCCCGGAAGGTCCCACACGTAGACGGTGTGCCGGGTGCTCAGCGCCCGGGCGAGGTCCCGCCAGATGTAGGAGGAGAAGGGCCAGCCGTGCACGAGCACGAGCGGGTCGCCCTGCCCGCTGCGGGCCCAGCGCACCGTCCCGTTGGGCGAGTCGAAGGTGCGGTCCAGCGTCCACTCGGTTCCCATCGCCACTCCGTTACCGTCTATGGCTCTTTGGCGGTAACACTAGCCCGTTACCGACACCGTGGTAAAGGGGGTAACCTGTGCGGCATGGCCTACAACCGCCCCCCGGCGCCGGAGGACCTGCTGGTCATCGAGGAGTTCTGCAACTCGGCGCGCCTCCTCTACGGGGAGGACTCCCTCTCCGGCCTCGAGGGGGCCCGCTCCTGGCTGCACGAGCACGGGCACATCCAGGCCGGCTGCGCCCTGGACAGCGGCGGCCTGTCGTTCCTGGTACGCGTCCGCGAGACGGTGCGCGACCACCTCGAAGGCCGGCAGGAGGCCCACGCCCGCCTCAGCGCGCTCTCCGAACAGCTCCTGGGCCCGCCCCGGTGGGACGGCCAGGGGCGGGCGACCCTGCCCGAGGCCGCGGGCGACCCCGTGCACGCCGTCGCCGCCCGCGTGGTGGCGGCACTGGCGCTGGGGCGCTTCGCCGGGCGCAGCGCGCGCCTGAAGGTGTGCCGCTCGCCCGAGTGCCGGTGGGTCTACTACGACCGCTCACCGGCCAACAACGGCAGCTGGTGCAGCATGGAGGTCTGCGGGGCGCGCCACAAGATGCGCTCCTACCGCGGCCGCCGCTCCGACCAGGGGTGAAGCGCTCACTCGGGCAGGGCCCGCTCCCGGCCGCCGTCCTGCCCGTCGCCCTCGCACCGGCGCCGGTACTCCCCCGGCGTCACCCCGAAGCGCTTGCGGAAGGCCAGGTGGAACCCCACCGTCGACCCGTACCCCACGCGCTCGGGCACCGCGCTCAGCGCGACCGGCGTCTCGCCCAGCAGGCGCGCCGCCTCCTGCATGCGCCGGCCCAGCAGGTGGGCGCCCGGGGTCTCGCCGACCAGCCCCCGGAAGGCCGAGGCGAACGCCGAGCGCGACATGCCCGCCTCGGCCGCCAGCGCCTCCAGGCTCCACGGCTCGGCGAAGCGGGTGTGCACGGCCAGCAGCGCGCGGGCGATGCCCGGGTGGCGCAGGGCGCGCAGCAGGGGCGATGAGACCCCGGCGCGCAGCGCGGCCACCCTGAGCGCCAGCACGAACACCGTCTCGAAGGCGCGCAGCTCCACCAGCTCGGCCCCCGGCGCCCCCCGGTCGGCGCCCGCGGACAGCCACTCCAGGACGGCCTGCAGGAGCGGCTCGCCGGCCACCGCGGCGGCCTCCAGCACCACCACCTCGGGCAGCGCCCGGTAGAGCGGGGGCGCGGCCGCCTCGTCGTAGTGCAGCCCCCCGCACAGCAGCCGCGCGGCCTCGCCGGGCCCGTCGATGCTCACCCGGCCCACCGAGCCGGGCCGGCGCCCGGGCAGCAGCGCCTCCAGCGGCACCGCCGCCGTCGCGGGGGCGTCGGCCAGCGTGTGCTCGGCGCCGTGCGGGAACAGCGCCAGGTCGCCGGGGCCCAGCCACAGCGGGGAGGCGCGGCCGGGCATGCTCACCGCGCACGACCCCTCGCACAGGTAGTGCACCACCGCGCACGGCTCGCGCCGCCCCCGCACGCTCCAGGGCGCGCGCACCGACCAGTGGCTGGAGTACACGCCGCGCAGCCGCACCGGCGCCAGCACGGCGCTGAGCAGGTCCTCCGGGACGGCGGGGCCCTCGGCCGGCACGGGAGGGTCTTCGGCTCTCATGGACGATCCTTCAACGGGATCGGACTCGCGTTCATCGACGGTACAGGCAGGCCGGGGCAGGCTGGAAGCCCCACACGCCCCCGCACCCGGCCGGGGCGTGCCACCGGCGGACGGAAGGGCGGGGAGCAGGCCGTGCACGGCGCCATCGCAGAGATCATCGAGCACCACCGCTTCATCGAGGCATGGCTGCGCGGTAGGGCCGACCCCGGCGCCCTCGGGGCCTTCCTCGACGCGCACACCCCCGGCTTCCGGCTCCTGGCGCCGGGCGGCGAGGTCCTGGACGTCCGCGCCCTGCGCAAGGCCCTGCCCGGCGCGCACGGCAGCGCCCCGGACCTGGAGCTGAGCATCCGCGGTCCCCGCGTGGTCGCCGAGGACGGTGCGCTGGTGGCCGCCGCCTACGAGGAGCACCAGGCCCGGGCCGGCGGGCGCACGGCGCGGCGCAGCACCGTGCTGTTCGTGCGCGGGCCCCGCGCGCGGAACGGGCTGCTGTGGCACCACCTGCACGAGACCTGGACCGCCGCCCCCGGCGAGGGAGGCTGACCGCGAGCCGCACGGCCCCATCCGGCCTGCCGGTTTTGTCAGGGAAGTGCGCTCCGTGTTCACGAGTGCGCCGCACAGTGACGGGGTTGTGATGTGTACACCGCCGCGAAACCGGTATAAACCCCGCATTCCGTGCCCCCGATCCGTGGAAGGACACCGATGTCCCCACCCACCCAGCGCCGCACCCTGTGGCGGCGCTACCTGGAGTTTCCCCTGATCTGGAAGCTCGCCGCCGCCCTGGTCGCCGGCCTGGCCGCCGGCCTTGCCCTGAACGCGCTGCAGACCGGCGCCGGGTGGAACACCGACGCGGCCCGCCAGGTCCTGGAGGTCCTCGGCGAGATCTTCCTGCGCCTGCTGACGATGCTGGTCTTCCCCCTGATCATCAGCACCCTGATCGCGGGCGTCTCCTCGGTCACCCCGCAGCGCCTGGGGCGCATCGGCTTCAAGGTCTTCCTGTTCTACCTGGCCACCTCCGCCTTCGCGATCGCCATCGGCCTGCTCCTGGCGCTGGCCGTCTCCCCCGGCGCCGGCCTGGACCTGTCCGGTGTGCAGGGCGAGGACGCCGAGGCCGCCGACCGGCCCCCGCTCTCGGAGACGCTGCTCAACATCGTCCCCGACAACCCCTTCCAGGCCCTGGTCGAGGGCAACGTCCTGGCCATCATGCTCATGGCGATCGTCTTCGGCCTGGCCCTGACCTTCATGACCGGCAGCGACGACGAGCGCATCCGCGGACTGGGCCTGTTCCTGCGCCGCGGCGTGGACGGCGCCGTCGAACTGGTCTTCCTGGTCATCCGCGGCGTCCTGCAGTACGCCCCCGTCGGCGTCTTCGCGCTCATCGCCGGCGTCATGGCCGACACCGGCGCCGAGGCGATCCTGCCGCTGGCCAAGCTCACCGGCGTCGTCTACGTCGCCATCGCGCTGCAGATCGGCGTCTACGCCCTGCTGCTGCTCGCCTTCCGGGCCAACGTGCGCCGCTTCTTCGGCGCCGCCAAGGACCCCATGCTCACCGCCTTCGTCACCCGCTCCTCCAGCGGCACCCTGCCGGTCTCCACCCGGGCTGCCGAGAAGATGGGCGTGCACGAGGGCGTCTACGGCTTCAGCCTGCCCCTGGGCGCCACCATCAACATGGACGGCACCGCCATCTACGTGGGCGCGGCCACCGTCTTCGTCGCCAACATCGCCGGGGTCGAGCTGACCATCGGCCAGATCCTGACCGTGGTGGCGGTGGGCGTGCTCGCCTCGGTGGGCACCGCCGGGGTGCCCGGCGCCGGCCTGATCATGCTGTCGATGACGGTCACCTCCACCGGGCTGCCCATGGCACCGGTGGGCCTGGTCGCCGGCATCGACGCCATCCTCGACATGGCCCGCACCATGTGCAACGTCACCGGCGACCTGACCGGCACCCGCATCATCGCCGGGACGGAGAAGGGCATGCTGGCCGACCCCCACGACCCCGACGACCCGGGCGCCGCCGGCGGCCCCGGCGCGCCGCAGGCCGCGGCGGCCGCCGCGGCACCGCCCGACACCCCCGACTGAGCCGGGGCCCACGCCCGCGGCGGCCCCGGCGCGCCTCGCCCCGGGGCCGCCGCCGGCCCTCACGCCCCCCTCAGCTCCTTGGCGAGCTCGACGAACTCCAGATCCTCGCGCAGCGGGACGCCGAACCGCTCGTCGCCGTAGGGGAAGGGGGCGCGCTCACCGGTCAGCCCGTACCCGCGGCGCTCGTACCAGGAGATGAGGGCCTCGCGCTGGCGGATGACCATCATCGTCATGCGGCGGGCGCCCCAGTGCTCGACCGCGATCCGCTCGGCCTCGGCCAGGATCGCCGCGCCGAGCCCGCGCCCCTGGGCCGTGGGGCTGACCGAGAACATGCCGAAGTAGGCGTCGCCCCCCTGCTCTCCGCGCAGCTCACAGCAGGCCACCGGCCCACCGCCCGCATCCTGGGCCAGCAGCAGCAGGACGCCGGGCGAGGCCACCAGCTCGGCCACGCCCTCGGCGTCCACCCGCTGGCCCTCCAGCAGGTCGGCCTCGGTCGTCCAGCCCTTGCGCGCCTCATCGCCCCGGTAGGCAGAGTTGACCAGGGCCACGAGAGCCCCGACGTCGGCGGCCCCCGCCCGGCGCAGCTCGGCCCCGGCCACGCGAATACCCGTGCGCATGCCCACCCTCTCTCCCGCTCCCCGCGGCGCCCCCCGGCACCCCGACACGTCGACCGGCCCATGCTACGACCGCCGGCGGCGCACGGCACCGGCGGACCCCGGACGGCCCGGCGGTCGGCTAGCCTGCCCCCTGTCGAACACCCCGCAGCGTCCGCGAGGAGGACCATGCCCCGCCCCCGCCCCCAGGCCCTCCGGTGAGCGGCGCCCCCGCCCGCGGGAGCGCCGCAGAGGTCTTCCGCGCCTTCCTCGCCCTGGGGCTGACCTCCTTCGGCGGCCCCGTGGCGCACCTGGGCTACTTCCGCGAGGCCTTCGTGGTGCGGCGCGGCTGGCTGGGCGAGCGCGAGTACGCCGACCTGGTCGCGCTGTGCCAGTTCCTGCCCGGCCCCGCCTCCAGCCAGGTCGGCATGGCCCTGGGGCTGCGCCGCGCCGGCTACGCCGGCATGGCGGCCGCCTGGACGGCCTTCACCCTGCCCTCGGCCGCCCTCATGGTCGCCTTCGCACTGGGCGCCCAGGCCCTGGAGCCCGGGCCCGGCGCCGGGTGGCTGCTCGGCCTCAAGGCCGCCGCCGTGGCGGTGGTCGCCCACGCGCTGGCCGGAATGGCCGCCGGCCTGGCCGGCGGGGTGCGCCGGGCCGCCCTCGCCCTGGCCGCGATGGTCCTGGTCCTGCTGCTGCCCTCGGCCCTGAGCCAGGTGGCGGCCATCGCCGCCGGCGCCGCCGCGGGCCTGGTCCTGCTGCGCGGCCCCGGCGCCGACCGCAAAGACCAGAGCAGAGAGAACGGAGAGAACAAGGAGGAGGACGGGACCGAGGAGGCGGGCCGGCGCGCCCCGGCCGCCGCCCCCGCGCGCCGCCGCACCGCACCGGCCTTCCTGGCCGCCTTCGCCGCCCTGCTGGCCGCCCTGCCCGCGCTCGCCGCCCTCTTCCCCTCCACCGCCCTGGAACTGGCCGACGGCTTCTACCGGGCCGGGGCGCTGGTCTTCGGCGGCGGCCACGTGGTGCTGCCCCTGCTGCAGACCGAGGTCGTGGGCTCGGGCGCGGTGGACCGCGAGTCCTTCCTGGCCGGCTACGGCGCCGCCCAGGCGGTGCCCGGACCGCTGTTCACCTTCGCCGCCTACCTGGGGGCGCTGGTCCCGGTCGGCGGCAGCCCGCTGCTGGGGGCGGCGGTGGCCCTGGCCGCGGTCTTCACCCCCTCCGCGCTGCTGGTGGCCGGCGCCCTGCCCTACTGGGAGCGCCTGCGCGCCGACGCCCGCGCCCGCGCCGCCGTGGCCGGGGCGGGCGCGGCCGTGGTGGGCGTCCTGGCCGCGGCCCTGTACGACCCGGTGTTCACCGAAGGGGTGACCTCCCCGGCGACGATGGCGGTCGCCGCGGCGGCCTTCACGGCCCTGTCGGTCTGGCGCGCCCCGGCCTGGGCCGTGGTGGCCGCCGCCGGGGCGGCGGGCCTCCTCCTGCTCTGAGGCCGCTACCCCTGCCCCGCCTCGCCCGCCGCCCCGTACAGGCCGGCCAGCTCCGCGGCCCCCTCGGCCATCACCCGGCGCGCGGGCTGCTGGGCGGCCGCGGCGGACTGGCGGCCGTGACCGAGGTGGAGACCGAACTGGTGGAACTGGAGCGCCTCTTCGGCGGCGGCCTCTACCTCGACGCCGCCGACCCCGCCGCCTTGGGCGCCTACACCGCCTGGACGCGGGACCTGCCGCCCGAAATGAACTCCTCGGCCGCGCTGATCCCCGTCCCCGACGCCCCCGGGGTCCCCGAGGCGATCGCCGGGCGCACCGTCATGCACCTGCGCGTCGCCTACACCGGGCCCGCCCAGCGCGGACGGGACCTGGTGCGGCCCCTCGAGGCCGGGCCCGTGCTCATGGGCGGACTGACGGACATGCCCGCCTGCGAGTCCGGCAGCGTGCACGGGGAACCGGACACCCCCGTGGCCTGGTTCGGGGACACCGCGCTCGTGCGGGACCTGCCGCACCGGGCGCTGGGCGCACTGGCACGCGCCGCCGAGCCGGGGCCGGGCGCGCCGCTCATCGCCGAGGTGCGCCACATGGGCGGGGCGCTGGCCGCAGACGGGCAGGCGATGGTCGGCCACCGGGAGGCGGCCTACTTCACCAACGTGCTGACCATGCCCGGCGCCGAGGTCGACCCCGAGGCGGCGCGCCGCGTGCGGGAGACCGCCTCCGCACTGGCGCCCTGGTCGCTGGGCCGCCTGCCCACCTTCCTGCCCAGCGGGCCGCACAGCACCCCCGAGGTGGTGCGCAGCGCCTACCCCGCCCAGGACCTCGACCTGCTCCGGCGCCTGAAGGCCGAGCACGACCCCACCGACGTGTTCGCCTTCGGCCACCGCCTGGACTGGGGCCCGCCCGGGGCGGAGCCGCACGCCGGGCTCCGCCCCTGCTCATCGAACCCGCGCACGGGGGGCGGGGGCCACCGGCCGGCACAGAGCCGATGAGGGGTGATGACCACCGCCCTCCCCGCGGGCCGCGGCGACGACGGACCCGGGCACGCACCCCAATGGGCGCCCCCTCACCGCCACCGGTCCACGGCCCACAGCACCGCCACCCCCAGGGCCGACGCCGCCCCCAGCGCCACCACGCCGTTCCACCCCCACGCGCCCCACAGGCTCCCGGCCAGCGCCGCCCCCAGCGCCCCGCCGGCGAAGAACGCGGTCATGAACACCGAGTTCATCCGGTTGCGCACCTCGGGCCGCAGCGCGTACAGCACGTTCTGGGAGCTGTTGAGCACCAGCTGCTGGCCCACGTCGGCCAGCAGCAGCCCCGCCACCAGCAGCGGCAGCGCCCCGGCGGCGCCCGCCAGCACCGCCCAGGCCCCCGCGACCGCGGCCGCACCGGCCGCGGTCACCCCGCGCACGTGCCCGCGGTCGGCCAGGCGCCCGGCGACCTGCACGG
>NZ_ANAD01000041.1 GCF_000341245.1 Nocardiopsis halophila DSM 44494 | reverse complement strand
CCCGCCCGCCATGAGCCCCAGCGTGGAGGCCAGCAGCGCCGGGTAGCCGGGGCGCCCTCCCGCCGGCACCGGCGGGTGCGAGCGCGGCATGGCCAGGCGCAGGGCCGCCGCGGCCGCCGCCAGCAGGGCCGCGGCCGCCCAGTAGGGCGCCGTCCACCCCCCGGCCTCGGCCAGCGCCCCGGAGGCCACGCGCGCCGCCAGCACACCGGTCAGCAGGCCCGACATCATCGCCGCCACCACGCGCCCCCGGTCCCGCGGCGCGGCCATCCCCGCGCCGGTGCCCACCAGCACCTGCGCGGCGGCCGAGGCGAAGGCGGTGGCCGNCGAGGCGGCCAGGCCCGCGGCGGCGGCCGCCAGCAGCGCGCAGGCCAGCCGGCGCCGCTCGACGATGTCGGCCAGCGGCACCACCAGCAGCAGCCCGGCCCCGTAGCCGGCCTGGGCGGCGGTGACGATGAGCGCGGCCGCCGCCGGGGCGGCGCCCAGCGCGCCGGAGACGCGCTCCAGCAGCGGGTGGGCCAGGTAGTTCCCGGCCACGGCCAGGCCGGTGGCCGCCGACATCAGGAACAGCAGTGCGCGGCCGATGCCGGGGGCGGGCGGCTCGGCCCCGGACGGGTGCGCGGGCGGGGCCGCGCGCAGGGGTGTCGTCGTCATGGCCCCAGCGTCGGCCTGCCCAGGCCGATCTGTCCAACACATTGTTCTCATCCGATCGATGAACGACTACGATCGACGGTGTGGATCTGCAGCAGATGCGCTACGTCATCGCCGTCGCCGAGGAGCGCAACTTCACCCGGGCCGCCGAGCGGTGCCGGGTCGTCCAGTCCGCCCTGAGCCACCAGATCGCCCGCCTGGAGCGGGAGCTGGGGACCCGGCTGTTCGAGCGCACCAGCCGCCGCGTGCGCCCCACCCCGGCCGGCGAGGCGTTCCTGCCCGCCGCCCGCCAGGCCCTGGAGGCCGCCGAGCGCGCCCGCGCCGAGGCCGGCGCCGCCGCCGGCGAGGTCCGGGGCAGGCTGCGCCTGGGGGCGGTCCCCACCGTCACCGCCGTGGACCTGCCCGCACTGCTGGGGCGCTTCCGCCAGCGCTACCCCGAGGCCGGGGTGGCGCTGCGCACCATCGGCAGCGAGCTGATGATCGAGCAGGTGCGCCGGGGCGAGCTCGACGCCGCCCTGCTGGGGGTGCTGCCCGACGTGCAGGTCCCGGGCCTGCGCATGCGCGAGTTGGCGACCAACCGGCTCGCGGCCATCGCCGCCCCGCACCACCCCCTGGCCGGGCGCGACCACGTGGGCCTGCGCGAGCTGGCCGCCGAGGTGTTCGTCGACTTCCCCGAGGGATCCGCCGGGCGCGCCCAGTCCGACCAGGCCTTCACCGCCGCCGGGCTGCACCGCGAGG
>NZ_ANAD01000040.1 GCF_000341245.1 Nocardiopsis halophila DSM 44494 | reverse complement strand
GCGCCTGGTCCGCGAGGGCCNGGGGATGCTGCCCGAGCCCTTCGTCCCCGGACTGGAGGGCGTGCGGGCGGTACCGGTGGGCGACGCCCCCGTCAGGGCCGAGCGCCTGGTGTGGGGGCCGCTGCCGCCCTCCCCTGCCGCGGCCGCGTTCCTGGCGCTGCTGGAGGAGTCCCTCGGCGGCGACGGCGCCCCGCACTAGGGTCGCGGTCGCCGCCTCCGAGCACCCGGCGGGCCGGGCCGCCTCACCCGCGGGCCGCCCGGTCCGGGCCCGCGAGCTCCACCAGCGCGCGCTCGCCCTCGGCCCACTCGCGCACCTCGACCTCGTCGCCCACCGCGATCGGCCCCGGCTCCAGGACCGCGAACTTGGCGCCGAACACCACACCGCCCTCGGCCCACCGGCGGTAGGAGGCCAGCGTCCGCAGCGGCTCGGGGCCCGCCTTCTCTCCGGTGTCCTGGTCCACCGTGGTCACCGCGCAGCGCTTGCACGGCTTGGAGAAGCCCAGCCCGGTGCCGCCGATGCGCATGGTGAGCACGCCGTCCTCGGTGTGCGGCTCGGGCCAGCCCGAGACCACGATGTTGGGGCGGAAGCGGTCCATGGGCAGCGCCGGCGCCCCGGCCTCGGCCAGTCGCCCGTTGAGCAGGTCCAGCGAGGACAGCGACAGCACCAGCGCCGAGGAGCTGTCGGCGAAGGCGCTGGTCCCGGTGAAGCGCCCCGTGACCACGCGGTCGTGCCCGGGGGCCACGCGCACCAGGCGGCTCGGCTCGCCCAGGACCCCGGTGAGCCAGCGCGCGGCCCCCTCGCCCTGGTCGACGGCCTCGAAGGGCCGCCCGTGCATGGTCACACCGCTGCGCGGCCCCTCGGCCCGGACCGGCACCCGCACCGGCGCGGCGCCCGGCGCATCCAGGAGCAGGAGCCGCCCGCCCTCCTCCACGCCCGGCCGGATGAGCGCCAGGCGCGGGCTCCCGCGCTGGCTGCGGAAGGCCCCCTCCTCATCGACCACCATGAACGCCCGGTCGTGGGGCAGCCCGGCCGGGGCGGACACGGCCCGCTCCAGCGGCGTGCCCGCGCAGCCTTTGACGGGATAACTGATCAGTGCGGCGACTCGCGGCATGGCGACGACGCTACCGGGCCCGCACACCGCCCGCGGACCGCCCCTTCCCACCGGAGGGCCGGACGTGCCATGCTGGAATTGGGCACCCGCCCAAGGCGAATGCCCGGAACGAACGACCAAGGAGGACCGGCCGTGGCCACCAGCGCCGAACGCGGACACCACGTCCGCACCCGACTCCTGCACGCCGCCGCCGAGCTCGTCGCCGAACAGGGCTGGAACGCGGTCAGCACCCGCATGGTCGCCGAACGCGCAGGCGTGGGCCCCGGCCTGGTGCACTACCACTTCGCCTCCCTGCCCGCCCTGCTCACCGAAGCCGCCCTGCAGGTCATGGAGAACGTCGTCGACAGCGCCGCCGACGCCCTGGACCGGGCCCGCACCGCCCCCCAGGCCCTGGACCTGCTCCTGGCCGACCTGGACCACTACCCCGGCGACGACCCCGCCTCCCGCCTGATCAGCGAAGCCATGCTCACCGCCACCCGGAACCAGGCCCTGCGCACCGCCATGGCCGACCTGCTCGACCGGTTCCGCACCCGGCTCACCGACCGGCTGCAGGCCCAGGGCGTGCCCGACGCCCGCCGCACCGCCGCCGTCCTGGCCGCCGCCGTCGACGGCATGATGCTCCACCGCACCCTGGACCCCGCCCTCACCTCCGCCGCCGTCACCCCCGTCCTGACCCGCCTCATCCCCACCGAACCCACCGCACAGCAGCGACCGCAAGAACAGGAAGGACACCGATGAAAGCCCTCATCAGCGGCGCCGGAATCGCCGGACTCGCCGCCGCCCACCGCCTGGCCCACCACGGCTGGCAGGTCACCGTCCTGGACAAGGCCCCCGGCCCGCGCCCCCAGGGCTTCATGATCGACTTCTTCGGCCCCGGCCACGACGCCGCCCGCACCATGGGCCTGCTGCCCGCCATCGAACAGGCCGGCCACCGCTTCCGCGACGCCGCCTTCGTCGACGAACACGGCCGCGTCCGCGCCACCGCCCCCTTCTCCGCCTTCGCCCAGGCCACCGGCGGCCTGGTCTCCATCCTGCGCCCCGACCTCGAACACGTCCTGCGCCAGGCCCTGCCCGAAACCGTCGAACTGCGCTACGGCGCCCGCGTCACCGGCGCCCGCACCGCCCCCGACGGCGCCGCCGCCCGCCTCCACGACGGCACCGACCTGGAAGCCGACCTGCTCATCGGCGCCGACGGCATCCACTCCCCCGTCCGCCGCGCCCTGTTCGGCGACACCCCCGACCACCTGCGCCACCTGGGCTTCCACACCGCCGCCTACACCTTCCACGACCCCCACGTCCACGAACACGTCCGCGACCGCTTCTTCCTCACCGACACCACCGGCGCCCAGATGGGCCTGTACGGACTCGGCAACGGACTCATCGCCGCCTTCATCGTCTTCCGCACCCAGGACACCCACCTGCCCCACGACCCCCGCGCCGCCCTGCGCAGCGCCTGCTCCGGCCTGGGATGGCTCGTCCCCCGCGCACTCCGGGCCTGCCCCGAACCCGACCGCATCTACTACGACCACGTCGCCCAGACCCACGTGCCCTCCTGGTCCAGCGGACGCGCCGTCCTGGTGGGCGACTCCGCCTACGCCGTCTCCCTGCTCGCCGGACAGGGCGCCTCCCTGGCCGTCGGCGGCGCCTACACCCTGGCCGAGCACCTGGCCCGCGCCGCCACCCCCGAACTCGGCCTGGCCGCCTACGAACGCGCCTGGCGCCCCGTGGCCGAACAGCGCCGCCGCGCCGCCCTGCGCACCGCCCACTGGTTCCTGCCCCGCTCCCGCACCCGCCTGCACGCCCGCCGCCTGATGCTGGGCCTGCTCGCCCTGCCCGGCACCGGCCGCCTCATGACCCGCATGCTCACCGGCAAACCCGCCGCACACGTCCCCGCCGCCCCCTGAGAGGAACCCCCGAAGGCAAGGGATCGACATCAGCACCGGACGCCGCCCGGCGCCTACCGGACCACGACCGGGCGCATGGTCGGCTTCGCCCGCGCCGTCCTCACCGAGATGGTCGACAACGGCCCCGGGCGCGACTTCCGGCGGATGCTGCACACCGAGGACGCCCACGGCCTCCACGCCGAATACCGCTCCGCCGCCCCCGCCCGCCCCACGTGCGCCCGCGCATAACCGGGCCCGCTTGACCGCGTACAGCGACCACTCTGCCGACCGGACCACCAACCCCTCCCGCCCGGCCGCTCGCAGGTACCGCTCGGCATACCCCGGCCCCCGCAGGCGCTCGCGCTCACACCACCCGAACCCCGCCAGCACCGCACCCACCCGGCCGGCCTCCGCCCCCGGCCCGCCCCACAGCACCAGCCCGCTGCCCGGCGCCGCCGACTCCAGAACCCCCAGCACCGCCCCCGCACGGCCCGGCCGCCACGCCGCCCCCTCCCACACGAACAGCGCCGACCGGTCCGACCGGTACCCGGCCGCCTCCAGCCCCGCGGCCAACGACCGCGCATCGGCCCCCACCGCCACCAGCCGCAGCCCCACCGGCACCCGCCCCAGGGCCCGCTTCAACCGCAGGCGCTTGCGCACCACCGCCCCGGGCCCGTCCACCTCGAACGCGGGCACCCCCGCCGGCACCACCAGACGGCACGCCCGGGTGTCCAGTCCCGCCCCCAGCACCACCACCTGGCCGACCCCCTCGGCCACCGCCCGGGCCACCACGTCATCGCCGAAACGCCGGCGGCACAGCGCCGCCGCCCACACCCCCGGGGCCCGCCGCTCCCCCGCACGCACCACCCACGCCCGCACCGCCCCCACACGGCACGCCCCCACCGCCAACCGGGCCCCGCGCGGCAGCAGCCGCAGCACCAGCCGGTCGTGCACCACCCGCTCCTGCGTGGGCAGGCACTGGTCGACCGCCGCGATCACCATCGGCCCCAGAGCCCGGGCCCGCGCGGCCCCCACCGGTCCATCGCCACCAGCCCCTCCCCGCGGCGCCCCGCCCCGCAGGCACAGGATTCCCCCGACCGGCCCGAACGATGCCCCAGCGTCCCAGCGCCTCAGGCCGCCGCGGTCCGCTCGGCCCACGCGCCCAACCGCGCGAAGTCCTCCTCCCCCAGCCCCCGCGCCGGATCGACCCGCAGCACCAGGAACGGCGCCGGGTGGTGCAGCCCCAGCCACCGGCGGTCGGCCTCGCCCGGCTCGTCGTCGACCCAGGCGAAGGCCCGCTCACCCGCCCAGGCCGACAGCGCCCGCGTCTTCCAGTGCAGCCCGCCCGAACCCCCCGCACGCGCGGCCGGCCACTCCACCACCGGCAGCTCGGGCAGGCCCAGCCGCGGCCCGATCCAGGTGTTGGCGTCGTGCTCCCACGTGGTCGCCCACACCGGCACCATCGGCAGCCCCAGCAACCGCGGACCGATCCCGGGATCCAGCCGAACCGTCAGCNCCCCCGATCGGCGGGAACGCCCGGATGCTGCCGCAGCCAGGACGCGGGCTTCATCCGGTGACTGGCATACCCCAGAGGCCCCGGAAAAGGGCACCGGAAAGGGTTCAGCGGACCATCGACGTCGAGGAACAGCAAAGGCGGACAGCTCACGGGAACAGGGGCCTCTCACGGGGGATCAAGGGACGGGCGCCCCAGGCACCGACCACCCTAGAACCCGCTCAGACCCCCGGCTCGGTCCCCCGGTAGGTACCGAACGTGAACGTACTGCCCTCAGGATCGACCACCGTCACATTGCGCGACCCGTAATCGGTATCGACCGGCCCCTCCACGACCCGGGCGCCGCCGGCCACCGCACGCGCATGCACCCGGTCGGGGTCGGCCGTGACCACGTACACCCACCCCGGGACCGCCTCCTCCTTGGTCCCGAACATCAGCCCCCCGCCCTCGGGCCAACGCACCTCGCCGTGCACGATGCCCCCGGCCCCGCGCACGGTCAAGGCCTCGGAGAACCCCAGAACCGTCGTCAAGAACTCCAGCGCGCCCTCGGCGTCGCGATACCCCAGGCACGGCCACACCCCGGGCCCCGCACCGCCCCCGGCCACCTGCTCATCACTCATGCCCTCACCCTGCCCCCTCGGACACCGCCCCGTCTTGAAGGAACGGGAGCTCCTGGCGGACCCACCGGGCCGGGGTGCACCCGGCCAGGGAGCGCCAGTCGTTGGTCATATGCGCCTGGTCGGCGTACCCGCACTCGGCCGCCACCCGCGACAGCGGCCCCAGCCCGGCGCGAAGCGCACGCGAACTGCGCTCGAACCGCGCCAGACGGGCCGCCTGCTTCGGCGACAGGCCCACCTCCGAACCGAACCGCTGGGCCAGGTGGCGCCTGCTCCACCCCACACCGTCGGCCGCCTCCTGCACCCGCGCCTCGCCGCGCAGCAGCCGCCAGGCCTGCACCACCTCAGCCGGAACCGCACCGCCCGGCCCGGAACCGCCCCCCTCCTCCAGCGCCCGCAGCAGAGCCCCCTCCAGGACCGCGAAGACCGCTCGCCCGCACCCGGCCCCGGCCAACCGCTCGTCCAGGCCTCGCAGCCACGGCACCCCCAGGTCCTCCACCGCCACCGTCGTCCCCGCCAGCTCGGCCGAGCCCGCGCCCAACAGCGCCCGCGCCGCCAAAGGGTGCACCGCCACCTGCACACCCCGCCCTAGCCCCCGGCGGCCCAGCACCACCGGCTCCATGTGCAGCCCGCCCACCGCCGCCTGCAAACGCACCGGCCCCCGCTCGGCCCCCGGACCGCCCAACAACTCCAGCGGCCCGCCCAGCGACACCACCAGCGTCAGCCACCCCGACGGCAGCCCCAGGTGCACCGGCGGCACATCCGCCCCATGGGAATAGCCCACATAGGGCGCGACCATGCCCTCCAGCGCCCGATGGGGCCGCACCCTCCGAAACCCCTCCACACCGCCCACGCTACCGGCCACGCCCCGAACCCACCTGCGGCCGGGGGCCGGACCCGGCCCCCGGCCGCGCATCACACCAGCCCCCCGTCGGCCCGGACCGTCTGCCCCGTCAGCCAGCCCGCCCGCCCCTCGGCAAGGAGCACCACCGCATCGGCCACGTCCCCCGGACCGCCCAGCCGCCCCAACGGCGTCAGCGCCGCCACCGCGCCCCTGCCCTCCTCCCCCACCGCGCCCCGCAGCAGATCGGTGTCGGTAGCCCCCGGAGCCACGCAGTTCACCGTGATCCCCCGCGGCCCCAGCTCCCGGGACGCCACCCGCCCCAGCAGGTCCACCGCGGCCTTGCTCGCCGCATAAGCCGCCTCCCCCCGGCCCGGCCAGAACGTCGTGGCCGAGGTGACCGCCACCACCCGCCCGCCGGTGCCCATCCGCCGCACGGCCTCGCGCAAGGCGAACAGCACCCCCTTGGCGTTGACGGCCATCACCCGGTCGAAATCCTCCCCGCTGGTCTCGGCCAGCGGCGCATGGAAGGCCAGACCCGCATTGGCCACCACCACGTCCAGGCGCCCCGGGGCGCCGCGGCCCGAGAAAAAGGCCTCGGCCTCGGCGAACAACCGCTCGACATCGCCCCCGCGCGACACGTCGGCACGCACCCCCAGGGCGCACCCACCGCCCGCGGCCACCACGCGCTCCACCTCGCCGGCGGCCCGCCCGTCACGGGCATAGCAGAAGGCGACCAGATACCCCCGGGCCGCCAGCCGCTCGACGACGGCCCGCCCGATCCCGCGCGAGCCTCCGGTCACCACCGCGGTCGCAGGGACAGTACCGGTCTGAGTCTGACTACTCGTGTGATCCATGCGGGAACCCTAGGAACGAACCAGGACCGTTCCCGTCCGCAATTCCCCACGGCACACCCCCGACCTCATTCCGCCCCACCCGCCACCGGCGCACCGCCCACCACACGCCTACCCGTCACCTTCGACGGCATCACCCGCACGAACGACTCCCGCTCCCCGCCCGCCCACGGCCGCACCGGCGCCGCCGCCTCCAGCGCCCGCACATCACGGTCGTCCTCCACCAGCACCGCCCGTCCCCGCACCAGCACCGACCACCCACTGCTCAACGCCTCGTCCAACCGGTCCACCTGGAAGGACACCGGCCCCGGCAGACAACCGGCCACCTCACCCCCCGCCGAGGTACGGAACACCACATCCGAGGCCACCACAGCGAAATTCACCGGCAGCACCGACGGAGCCCTCGCCCCCTGCGGAGTGAACGCCACACGCCCCACCCCGCCCCCGCCGATCAGTTCCATACACGCCGACGCCCCCAGAACCTCCATCCGCGGCTCCGGCACATCAGGCAGACGCAGACCCTCCTCCCCGAGCAACTGCCCCGGCGTCACCTCCAGCGCCTGCGCCAGCCTGCCCAGCGACCAACCGCTCAGCGCCTGAGAATGGTCCTCCACATGCGCCACGAACCCCTCGGCCATCCCGGCCCTGCGCGCCACCTCCCCGCGCCCCAGGCCCAGCTGCCGCCGACGCACCGCCACCCGCCGGCCGACCGCACGCTCATCCGCCCCGTCCATGCCACCCCCAAGAAAAGACCGCACCGCGCCGCCCCAGTCTCGCCGCCCCCCGCCCCCCGCCCCAGGGACCACCGTCCCCACCGCACAGGACGCCCGGCCCCACCATGCGAGCATGGCCCCCATGACCCTCCACCGCGTCTGCGTCCTCGCCGGCTCCGACCCGGGCGCCTCCCCCGCCTACACCCGCGCCGCCCACCGCCTCGGCACCCTGCTCGCCCACCGCGACACCCGGCTCGTCTACAGCGGCACCGCCCACGGCCTGGCCGGACACGTCGCCGACGCCGCACTCGCCGCCGGAGGACGCGCCACCGCCGTCGTCCCCCAGTCCCTGCGCACCCGCGAGACCCTCCACCCCGGCCTGCGCGACCTGCGCACCGTGGCCACCCACCACGAACGCAAGACCGCCCTGGCCGAACTCGCCGACGCCTTCATCGCCCTGCCCGGAGGCCTGGACACCCTCGACCACGTCGCCGAGGCCGCCTCCTGGACCCAGGCCGGACTGCACGCCAAACCCGTCGGCCTGCTCAACGTCGACGACTACTGGGGCGACCTGTCCCGCCTCCTCGACCACTTCACCCGCCAAGGCCTGATCCGCACCCGCCACCGCGCCATCGTCGTCTCCGCCGGCGACCCCCGCACCCTCCTGGACCGCCTCGACGCCTGGGACCCCCACAGCCCCGCCGACCCCCCGCCGCCCCGCGGCCCCCTCCTGGGCACCAGCACCGTGGTCCTCCGCAACGGCCGCGTCCTCCTCGGGCGCCGCAAGGGCTCCCACGGCGCCGGCACCTGGTCCTTCCCCGGCGGCAAGGTCGACCCCGCCGAAAGCCCCGAGGCCGCCGCCGCCCGCGAACTCCACGAGGAGACCGGGATGCGGGCGCTGCGCCTGACCCCCATCGGCTGGACCAGCGACGTCTTCGCCCCCGAGGGCCTGCACTACATCACCCTGCACCACCTGGCCCACGCCGAAGGCGAACCCCGGGTCGTCGAACCCGACAAGACCGAGACCTGGTCCTGGCACCCCTGGGAGGACCTGCCCGAACCCCTCTTCGCCCCCGTCGCCTCGCTGTCCGCCACAGGATGGCACCCCGAAACGAGGACACAGGCCGTCCGCAACCACCCCTAGCCTCGGACCACGCGAACCCACCCGGCACGAAAGGCGCCACCATGCTGCGAGGACTGGCCAACGCCGGACTATGGGCCGACGACGTCGACGCCGCCAAGGACTGGTACACCCGCGCGCTCTCCCAGGCCCCCTACTTCGAACGCAGCGGACCCGACGGCCGCACCGCCTACGCCGAATTCCGCATCGGCGACCGCCCCGACGAACTCGGCATCGTCGACCGGCGCTACGCCCCGCCCGGCTCCACCTGGGGCACCCTCGGCCCCGTCGCCTACTGGCACGTCGACGACGTCGCCGCCGCCCTGGACCGGCTCACCGGGCTCGGCGCCACCCCGCTCGACGGCCCCACCCACCGCGAGGACGGCTTCGTCACCGCCCTGGTCAACGACCCCTTCGGCAACACACTGGGGCTCATGCACAGCCCCCACTACCTCGCCGTCCGCGAGCAGGCGGCCCCCGGCGACCGGTGACCCCGCCCGGCCCGGCCGACAGCTCACCCCTCCCCGGACCCCTGCCCCGCCAGAGCATCGGCGATCAACTCGTCCATACGCGCCGCCAGCGCGAAATCGGCCTCCGTCACACCCCCGGCCGCATGCGTGGTCTGGTGCAGCGTCAGCCGGTTGTAGCGCACGTCCATGTCCGGATGGTGCCCCGCCTGCTCGGCGGCGTGCGCGATCCCCTCCACCAGGTGGATCACCGACATGAAGTCCGGCATCACCACCGTCCGGCGGATCTCGGCCTCCTCAGGACGCCACTCCCACCCCTCCAGCAGCTCCAGCCCATCGGCGATCTGCTTGTCGTCCAGCACTGCCATGGCCCATCGCCTCCGCGGTCGAACGGCACCCCGCCCCGGCCCTGTCCCGGCGCGGTCCCCTACCGGGGGTACGACGCACCCCCCGGCTGTCCTACCTCACCGCCGCCCGTTCCAATCAAGGACCGGCCGGCCCTCACGACGGATCCCGCCACCGCGCGAAACCGCCCTCGCTGTGCAGCACCTGCCCCGTGATCCAACACGCCTCGTCCGTGGCCAGCCACGCGATCAGACGCGCAGGATCATCAGGGCGCCCGAGACGTCCCATCGGCATCTTGTGCATCAGATACGCCTCGGCGCCCGCGGAGATGTACCCGGTCTGCACCGGCCCCGGATCGACCGTATTGACGGTGATGCCCCGGTCGGCCAGCTCATCGGCGACCGTCAGCGTGACCGCCGCCAACGCCCCCTTGGCCGCCGCGTAGGCCACCTCGCCCGGCATGGGCCCCTGCCCCTGCCCCGAGGTCAGGAACACCACACGCCCGCCCTCCGCCCGGTCACGGGCCGCCGCGAACTCCCGCGCGAGCAGCAGCGCCGACCGCGCGTCCACCGCCCAGTGGCCGTCCAGCATGTCCGCGGTGACGCCGGCCAGATCCGCGTCGCCGCCCGAACGGGCGTGGTTGCACACCAGGATGTCGACCCGGCCCAGAGCCGACCGGGCGGCCCCGAACACCTCCCGCGGCGCGTCCGCAACGGCCAGGTCGGCCTCCGCGCCCCCGACCCGCGCCCGCGGATCACTGCAGGCGGACCGCACCCCCTCCAGCACCGCCCCGACGTCGTCGCCGCCCCACGGCTGCCCGGCATCGTGCGGCGCGAAGTGGTGGCAGAACACCGAGGCGCCGTAGGCCGCCAGTCGGCGGGCGACGGCGTAGCCGATCCCGTCGCGCCGACTGACCCCGGTGACCAGGGCGCCGCGCCCCAGCAGCGGACGGACGGCGCGCTCGGGCACGGGGTCCTCGGAACTGACGGGCTGCTGCTCCACGGACGGCCTCCTGGAAACGGCGGGGCAGGGCGGGGTGCAGGCTAACGGCGGCCCCGAGCGGCGGGCCACCGGTTTTCCGCCTTCAGGGCCCGCCGGCCCTCAGACCCCGTCCATGCGGCGCCGCAGCTCCGCGCGGACCCCCTCCGCACCGCCCTCGCGCCCCATGCTCCGGTCGAGCTCGACCAGCCGTTCCACGAACAGGTCGTGGTACTCATCCCACGCCCCCTGTTCCACCCCGCGCTCCGCGGTCCGGATCTCCCGGCCCAGATCCGCCATGCGCTCGATAAGGCGCCGGCGCTCACTCTCCATGGCGGCCTTCGTGCGCGCGGCCTCGGCCCGACCGAGCTCCTCGGCCGCCCGTCGGCGGTGGCCCTGCAACCGGGGTTGCAGGGCGGCCAGCCGGGATGCGAAGTCGCGTGGACGCCTCCATGTCCAGGGCTTCAGCCACGTTCCCAGACCCATGGGCCCAGATCCTTCCATACGGCGTGGCGCTTGGGGGTTCGGTGCGGCGGAGCCGCTCCTTTGTGCTTGTGATTGGAAGGCCCATAACCGCCACCTTTATAACGTAGATTTGGATTGCGGCGCCGGATGCTCTCCCCGTCCTTCCCCCGCCCTACCCGCGGGCCGCCGGGGAGCCCGGCGCGTGCGCGCTCCCCTCCTGGGCACGGCCCGCGACCAGCGCCACCAGCACCGGCCCCCCCAGCGCCGCCGTCGCCGCCCCCACTGCAGGCTCGGCCGCCCCGCCCGCCGCACGCAGCACCGCGTCGGCCGCCAGCACCGTGCACGCCCCCACCGGCGCCGCCGCCAGCAGCGACCGAACCGGCCTCCCCCGGCCCATCCAGCGGCCCGCGAGGGCGGCCGGTAGCCCCGCCAGCGCCACGGGCCCGGCCAGCGCCGTCCCGCACCCGCACAGCACCGCGACCGGGCCCAGCACCCGCCACGGCGCACCGCTCCCCCGCCCCGTGCCCGAGGCCCCCCACACCAGCGCCGCCGCCAGCGCCGCCCCGCACAGCGCCCCCAGCGGCATCGCCTGCTCCAGCGCCCCCGACAGCGACCCGAGCGCCACCCAGGCCGGCCCCGCCGCACCCGCCGCCTCCCACCCCCCGGCGGCCCGCACCGCCGCAAGGACCGCCGCGCACGTGAGCAGCCCGTCGACCGCCGCACCCGCCGCGGCACGGCCCGCCGGCCCCCACGCGACGCCCAGACGGCGCACCGCGGCCGTCACCAGCGCCCCGGCCGCCACCGCGCCCGCCACCGCGCCCGCCGCCCGCACCAGCGGCCCCGCCTGCCCGACCGGACCGGCCAGCACCGCCCCCAGGACCGCTCCCCCGCCCATGCCCAGCAGGCGCACGTCCATGGCCCGAACCCCCCAGGCGCCCTGCAGCAGCACCGCCGCGGCGGCGAACACCGCCCCCGCGGCCGCCCCGGCCACCAGGCGCGGCACCCGCAGCTCCCACACGATGAAGCCCACCGACCCCGGCTCACCCCCCGGGGTCGCCAGCGCCCGCGCCAGCTCGCGCCCGGGCACCGGGAACTCGCCCACCAGCAGGGCCGCGCCCGCCGCCGCCACCAGCAGCACGGCGCATCCGGCCGCGGCGGCGCCGCGGGCCGGCGACAGGCCGCCGAGCATCGCGTCCCCTCCCCCTCCGCGCGGGGCCCGGCCGCCGACGGCCGCGGGTGCGCCCCCGCGGATGCGGCCGACGCTAGACCGGGGCCCCGCCACCGGAAAGGGCCCCTGAGGCGGGCCGGACCCAAGGTCCCTCCCGGGCGGGGGCGCCCGTCCCTGATCGGGCCGGGCCCTCAGGCCAGGCTCTGGGGCTCCTGGGGAAGAGTGGACAGGTCGTCGTCGTCCAGCGGCACGCTGGGCAGGTCCTCCCCCGGCTCCTGCGACGGCGAGGGGGCCGGGCTCTCCCCGTCGTCCTCGGGCCGCTCCTCCCCCTCCTGCGAGGGGGACGGCGAGGGCGAGGAACTCGGGCTCGGCGACGGCGACGGAGAGGGCTCGGCCTGCGCCCCCGCCTGCTGCGAGAGCATCGACAGCCAGAAGTACAGCAGCACCGCCAGCAGCACCGCCAGCAGCAACAGCAGCACCATCCCCAGCACCACCGCCCGGTTGGCGCGCGGCGAGGCCACCGCCCCGCCGCCGCCCGGCAGCGGCCAGAACCACCGCGCCGAGGCCGGGGCCGCCCGCGCCGCCCAGTGCGGCTGCAGCGACGGCGCACCCGAGCGCACCCGCCCGGCGCCCCCCGAGACCGGCGCCAGGTAGGCCGCGGCACCGCGCCGCCCGCCGTCGCCGGCCACCGCCACCCACGCCGCCGCCGAGGAGCGGGTGCTGCTGGCCAGGACCCGCGGCGCCCGTCCCACCCCGCGCCCCTCGGCCACCGCGGCGCGGAAGCGCTCCCGGGCCTCCGTATCGCCGGCGGCGCCCTCGCTGAGCAGGGCCACCTGCACCGGCTCGCCGTGCGCGTCCACCGCGGCGTAGACCGTGCCCTCCGGCGCGGACGACAGGCGCGCGCGCAGGCGGAAGCCGCCCAGCTGGCGCGGGTCGCCGTCGTGCAGCCGAGCACCCTCCTCCACGCGCACCCCCGATCCGCATCCCCGCCGCGCCGCTGCGGGGCGCCCCCGCCCGCCCGCGCGGCGGTAGCATCGCCGATGTGTGAGCATTCCCGACTCTCCGTGCGGTATCCATCCGCCGTCCGGAGGGGACGCAGGGAACGCGGGCCCAATGCTATGCGGCCGCCCGGTCGGCACGACAGCGGCCCGACACGCCGGGCGGCGACGAGGCTTCCGGCGCCCCGCGGGGCACCGGCGGAAAGGCTGGACGAATGCAGGACGACGACACCGCGGACCGGGCCGCACCCGGCTCCGGATCCGAGGGCGCCGGCCCCGAGGGCGCCGGCGAGCAGGCACCGGCCGACTCCACCCGGCTGCTCCGGGCGGCCCTGCAGGAGGTCTCCTCGGTCATCGTCGGCCAGGACTCCATGGTCGAGCGCACCATGGTGGCGCTGATCGCCCGCGGCCACTGCCTGCTGGAGGGCGTTCCGGGCATCGCCAAGACCCTGGCGGTCTCCACCCTGGCCAAGGTCGCCGGCGGCTCCTTCTCCCGCATCCAGTTCACGCCCGACCTGGTCCCCTCCGACATCGTCGGCACCCGCATCTACCGCCCCTCCGCCGAGCGCTTCGACGTGGAGCTGGGGCCGGTCTTCGCCAACTTCGTCCTGGCCGACGAGATCAACCGGGCCCCGGCCAAGGTGCAGTCCTCGCTGCTGGAGGTGATGGCCGAGCGCCAGGTCTCCCTGGGCGGGCAGACCCACCCCCTGCCCGCCCCCTTCATCGTGGTCGCCACCCAGAACCCGGTGGAGTCCGAGGGCGTCTACCCCCTGCCCGAGGCCCAGCGCGACCGCTTCCTGATGAAGGTCGTCGTGCCCCACCCGCGCGCGCACGAGGAGATGGAGATCCTGCGGCGGATGAGCACCGACCCGCCCCAGGCCCACCAGGTCCTGGACCCGGTCACCCTGCGCGAGCTGCAGGAGGCCGCCGAGAAGGTGCACGTGCACCGCCTCATCGCCGACTACGTGGTGCGCCTGGTCATGGCCACCCGCGAACCCGAGCAGTACGGCGTGGGCGACCTGCGGCGGGTGCTGGAGGTGGGCGCCAGCCCCCGCGCCACCCTGGGCCTGGTGGCCTCGGCCCGGGCCCTGGCCCTGCTGCGCGGCCGCGACTACGTGCTCCCCGACGACGTGCGCCAACTGGCCCGCGAGGTCATGGCCCACCGCCTGGTGCTGACCTTCGACGCCCTGGCCGACGGCGTCGGCACCGAGCAGGTGGTGGACCGGGTGCTGGCGGCGGTGCCCCCGCCCCGGGTCATCTGGGACGAGCCGCACGGCGGCGAGGCCTCCGCGACGATGGCGGCGGGCTGAGCCGTGGCCGCCCCGCTCCGCCGCCCGGCACCGCTGCTGGACCCGCGCGCCCACGAGGCCCTGGGCCGGCTCGACCTGCGGATCGTGCGGCGGATGGAGGGCCTGCTGCACGGCGAGCACCTGGGCCTGCGCCAGGGCCCCGGCAGCGAGCCCGCCGAGGCCCGCCGCTACCTGCCCGGCGAGGACGACGTACGGCACATGGACTGGGCGGTGACCGCCCGCACCACCGTGCCCCACGTCCGCGACCAGGTCGCCGACCGGGAACTGGAGACCTGGACCCTGCTCGACCTGTCGCCCAGCATGGACTTCGGCACCGCCGGCTGCGAGAAGCGCGACGTGGCGGTGGGCGCCCTGGCCGCCGTCACCGTGCTCACCCAGAAGGTCGGCGACCGCTTCGGCGCCTACTTCCTGCACCGGGGCCGGGTGCGGCGCTGGCCGGCCCGCTCCGGCCGCTCGGCGCTGACCACCCTGCTGGCCACCGTGGCCGCCGCCCCCCGGGGCGACGCCCCGGCCGGCCCCGCGCGGCCCGCCGGCCGGGCCCGTCTGGCCGAGGCCGTGGAGGAACTGGCGCGCTCCCAGACCCGGCGTGGCCTGCGGGTCGTGGTCTCCGACTTCCTGGACACCCCGCCGGACGGCGCCGAACCGCCCTGGGAGCGGTCCATGCGGCGGCTGACCGCCCGCCACCAGGTCCTGGCCGTGGAGGTGCTCGACCCGCGCGAGCTGGACGTGCCCGACGTGGGCTGGGCCGAGCTGAGCGACCCCGAGACCGGCCGGGCCCGCGAGGTCAAGATCACACCCCGGGTGCGCGAGCGCTACCGCGCCGCCGCCCGGGCCCAGCGCGACGCGGTGGCCGCGGGGCTGCGCCGCTGCGGCGTGCCGCACCTGGTGCTGCGCACCGACCGGGACTGGGTGGTGGACATGGCCCGGTTCGTGGTCTCCCAGCGCACCACCGCCCACCGCCTGGCCCGCCACACCCCGGCCCGGCCCCGCTGATCCGGTGAACACCGAGCCGGCCGACGAAAGGACGATGCCGTGAACCTGCTGTCCCCCGGGTGGATGGCCGCGGCGCTGGTGGTCGTCGCCGCCCTGGCCGCCGCCTATGTCTGGGCCCAGCTGCGGCGCCGCGCCCAGGCCGCGCGCTTCACCAACCTGGCGCTGCTGGACCGGGTCGCCCCCACCGGACCGGGGTGGCAGCGGCACGTGGGCGCGGCGCTGTTCCTGGCGATGATGCTGGCGCTGGCGGTGGCGGTGGGGCGCCCGGCGATGCCGGTGGAGGTGCCGCGCGAGCGCGCCACCATCATGGTGGCCATGGACGTGTCGCCGTCCATGGTCGCCAACGACGTCGACCCCGACCGCATCAGCGCGGCCAAGGAGTCGGCGGTGGGCTTCGTCGACGCGCTGCCCGACCGGTTCAACG
>NZ_ANAD01000039.1 GCF_000341245.1 Nocardiopsis halophila DSM 44494 | reverse complement strand
GGTGGCCTCTCCCANCCAGGCGGTGGCCGACTCCGTCGAGAACCTGCAGATCTCCCCGGGCACCGCCATCGGCGAGGGGGTGTTCGCCTCCCTGCAGTCCATCGAGTCCTTCGACTCCGAGTCCGGCCAGGACCCCCCGCCCTCGGCGGTCGTGCTGCTCTCGGACGGGGAGAACACCAGCGGACGGCCGGTGGCCTCGGCCGCACGGGCGGCCGGCGAGGCCGAGGTCCCCGTCTCCACCATCGCCTTCGGCAGCGGCACGGCGCTGGTGGAGATCAACGGAGAGCCGGTGGAGGCCGACATCGACAAGGAGGCGCTGGAGCGCCTGGCCGACGACACCGGCGGCTACTTCTACGAGGCCGAGTCCGAGACCGAGCTCAGCCGGGTCTACGAGGACATCGGCTCCTCGCTGGGGAGTGAGATCGAATACCAGGAGAACGTGGTCTGGTGGGTGCGGGCGGCGGTGCTGCTCGGCGCCGCGGCCGCCGCGGCGTCGCTCCTGTGGGCCCGGCGCCTGCCCTGAGCGGGCCCGGCCGCATCGCTCCCGCACACGCGCCCGCACCGCGCCATTCGGACCGCCGGTGGCGCATCGTCCCAGTTCGACCGGTAACGTAGCCCTGTTTGCCGCTGACCGAAGAGCTTCCGCGCGAAGCCGAGTCACAAGAGAATGGGAACGATGCCGGATACCGCCACCGCGCCCGCGGTGATCTTCTTCGACCTGGACGACACCCTGCTGGACGATAGGGCGGCCAGCGACGCGGGCCTGCGCACCCTCATGGACCGGCTGGGGCACCCCGACTTCAACGCCGCGCGCACCCTGTGGGACGTGCAGACCGAGATCTCCTTCGGCGCCTACCTGGACGGGCGGCAGGGCCTGCAGGACCAGCGCCGCGAGCGCGTGCGGGCGCTCGCGGTGCAGGCCGGCCACTCCTCGGTGCCCGACCAGGCCTGCGACGACCTGTACCGCCAGTACCTGGAGGCGCACAGCGCCTCCTGGCAGGCCTTCCCCGACGCCGCCCCGGCCCTGGCCGAGCTGGCCCAGGCCGGCATCGGCCTGGGGGTCATCACCAACGGGGTGGAGGAGCTGCAGCGCCAGAAGCTGGACCGGATGGGCCTGACCGGGCACTTCCGGGCGGTGGTGTGCGCCGACACGGCCGGGGCGGGCAAGCCCGACCCGCGCATCTTCCACACCGCGGCCGCCCGGATGGGTGTGGAACCCCACATGTGCTGGCACGTGGGCGACCAGGTGCACGCCGACGCGCTGGGGGCCGCTGCCGGCGGCATGTACCCGGTGCTGGTGGACCGCCGCGGCGCCCACCGCGACCAGCAGGACGTCCGCGTGGTCACGGGGCTGGGCGACCTGGCGGGCCTGCTCGCCGCCCCGGAGCTGCGGTGACCACCGGCGCCTCCGGTGCCCCGGAGGCGCGACGGGTGCGCCGGACCGCCGTGCACGTGGCCGGGGCCGCCGCCGGTGCGCGGCTGCTGTTCGGGCAGGACCCGGCCGAGGCGGCGCGGCGCGCCGCCGGCCTGGGGGCGCACGAGCGCCTGGAGGCCCTGGACGTGCGCGCCGAGCTGGTGCGCCTGGAGGGGCCCGAGGGCCCCGTGGAGATGCACGTGGACCGGCTGCTGTTCGCCCCGCATGCGGCGGTCCGCGAGCCCGGTGCGGCCTGGCCCGGCGGCGCCCCGTCGCCGTCGGCGGCCGAGCTGCTGGCCGAGGAGCCGCCGCGGCCGGGGCCGGCGCTGCGCCGGCTGGGCGGCTACGGGCTGGTGACCGACCCCGCGGGACGGCTGCTGCTGTCGCGCATCGCCGAGGGCTTCCCCGGCGCGGGCACCTGGCACCTGCCCGGCGGGGGCGTGGACCACGGCGAGCAGGTGCGCGCGGCGCTGCGCCGGGAGGTGGCCGAGGAGACCGGCCAGGCCGCGGGCGTGGGCCGGATGGTGGGGGTGGTCCACCACCACCGCACCGGTGTGCGCGGGCCTGAGGCGCAGGACACCGAGGTCTACGGGGTGTGGGTGTTCTTCCACGCCCACGTGGAGGAGCCGGGCGAGCCGCACGTGCAGGAAGTGGGCGGCTCCACCTCCGACTGCGCCTGGTTCCTGCCCGAGGACCTGCCCCACCTGCCCCTGTCGACCACCGCCCGCAAGGGCCTTGCACTGCTGAGCCGTGCCGAACGGGTCGAGCAGGACGGCTGAACGCGG
The DNA here is from genome assembly GCF_000341245.1 of Nocardiopsis halophila DSM 44494. Lineage (GTDB taxonomy): Bacteria > Actinomycetota > Actinomycetes > Streptosporangiales > Streptosporangiaceae > Nocardiopsis_A > Nocardiopsis_A halophila. The sequence goes on along the minus strand of NZ_ANAD01000039.1, from coordinate 24,061 downwards.
CCCGGTGGCCGGCGTGAGGATCCTCATATTCGGTCGTTGCCGGCGTAGTGGTGTGTCCTTGGTCTGTGGCGCGGCAAGTCATCCGCGGCTTTATAACGTAGATTCAAGTAATCGCCGTTGTGGAGCGCTGTGAGATCGAAACAGTACGACCCCCCTAACGCGCCCGGGCACCGCCCACGGTTCCCCGCAGGCGGCGCTCCGCCCTCCCCTGCCCCTGGCGGTCAGCGCGCGCCGACCGCATCATCCAGCGCTCCGGCAGGGGAACCGCCGTTCCCCTCTTCCTCCGGAGCTGGCGCGGAGGCGGGCAACCAGCGCAGCGCGAGCACGCCCAGCCCTGCGTGGAGCAGGCCTGCCACGACCACCACCACGTGCAGGCCGGTGACGAAGGCGGACTCGGCCTCGGCCAGCGCGGCCGCCCCCACGCCGGGCAGCTCCGCGGTCTCGTTCAGCGTGGGCGCCAGGTCCGGGCCCATCAGGCGGAAGATCAGCGCGGCCAGGGAGCCCAGCAGCGCGATTCCCAGGGCGTTCCCGATCTCGTTGGAGGTCTCGGCCATGGCCGCCGCCGACCCGGCCCGCTCGCTGGGGACCGCGGCCACGGCCACGTCGGCGACGACGGCGAAGGAGATGCCGTAGCCGAGCCCGGCCACGACCATGGCGGCCGCATACCAGCCCGCACCTCCGGTGGCGCCGGTCATCAGGAAGAGCGACATGCCGGCCGCGATGGCGAAGTGGCAGGCGATCAGCGCCGGACGGGTACCGACACGCCCGACGACCATCGGGGTGACGATGCAGGTCACGGTGAGCACCAGGGCGCCGGGGACGGCGAGCGCGGCCGCCTGGAGGACCGACATGTCCAGCACCGTCTGCAGGTAGACGCCGGACAGGTAGGCGGTGGCCGACCACGCGGCCAAGGGCAGCAGACCGGTGATGACGGCGACGGTGAACACCCGGTCGCGGAAGAGCCCGAAGTCGATGAGCGGGTACTCCAGGCGGCGCTGGCGCCGGGCGAAGGCCACCATGGTCACGACGCCGACGGCGCCCAGCGCGGCCGGGACGGCGGCCGCCCCCTCGGCGGCCGTGGTCGTGACCGCGTAGACGGCCAGCAGGAGGCCGACGACGGCGAGCACCACGCTGACCACGTCCACGCGGCCGGGCCGGGTCTCCTTGACCTCGCCCAGCAGGATCGGGGCCAGGGCCGGGAACACCGCCACCACGGGCAGGTTGACCAGGAAGACCGAACCCCACCAGAAGTGGGACAGCAGCTGCCCGCCGACGATCGGGCCGATGGCGAAACCGGCGGCGAAGGCCGAGGCGAAGATACCGATCGCCTGGGCGCGGTGGCGGGCGTCGGGGAACAGCTCGCTGAGCACGGCCAGGGCCGAGGGCAGCAGCGTGGCGCCGGCGATGCCCATCAGGGCGCGGAAGGTGATCAGCATCCAGGCGCTGGTGGCGAAGGCCGCGCCCGCCGAGGCGAGTCCGAAGGACAGCACTCCGATCAGCAGCAGTTTGAGCCGCCCGTAGCGGTCGCCGATGGTGCCGAAAGCCACCAGCAGGGACCCGACCGCGAAGCCGTAGACGTCCAGGATCCACAGCGACTGGTCGGCGCTGGGCGTCAGCGCGTCGGTGATGCGCGGCATCGCGAGGTAGAGGATGGAGTTGTCCATGGCGACCAGCAGGACCGGTCCGAGGATGATCGCGAGACCGAGCCAGGCCTTCAGGCCGGGCGATCGTTTCGCTTCAGGGGGTACGTGCCGTGTGCTCATGGCGACAACGGTGGTGCGGTGCGCAGGGAGGAGCCAGACCACCGCCGTGGGTACACCCGACGGGGATACCCGCGGCCGCGGACGGGCGGGCTAGGGTCGCGGCCATGGACGAAGAGACCCTGGGCGTGTTCCTCAAGTCCCGCCGGGACCGGGTCACCCCCGCCGACGCCGGACTGCGCACCTACGGCACCACCCGCCGCGTTCCGGGCCTGCGCCGTGAGGAGCTCGCCCAGCTCGCCGGGGTCAGCGCCGGCTACTACACCCGCCTGGAACAGGACCAGGCCGGGACCGCCTCCCGGCAGGTGCTGGACGCGCTGGCCCGGGTCCTGGGCCTGGAGGCCGCCGAGCGGGCGCACCTGCACAACCTGGCCGCCCGCCCGTCCGCGCCGGGGCTGACGCACCCCGCCTCCGAGCGGCCCCACCGCCGGGTGCTGGCACTGCTGGAGTCGCTGGGCGACTCCGCCCCGGCCGTGGTCCTGGGACGGCGCGGCGAGGTGCTGGCCTGGAACCGCGCCGGGCACGCGCTGACGGCCGAGCACACGGACTTCGGCGCCCCTGGCGACCCCGAGCGCCGCCCGTCGGTGCCGCGGATGTTCTTCCTGGACCCGCTCACCCGCGACCTGCACCGCAACTGGGAGGAGCTGGCCCGTGTCCACGTGGGCTACCTGCGGCTCACCGCCGGACGGCACCCGACCGACGGGCGCCTGGCGCAGCTGATCGGCGAGCTGGCGATGCGCAGCCCCGACTTCGCCGCGCTGTGGGCCGAGGGCGACGTGGCCGACTGCACGGTGGGGCGGATGGACCTGCGCCACCCCGTCGTCGGGGAGCTGAGCGTGGACTACCAGGTCTGGCTCCAGCCCGAGAGCCCCGACCACCGCCTGGAGGTCTACACCCCCGACGGCCGGGCCTCCGCCGACGCCCTGCGCCTCCTGGCCGACCAGGCGGCCGGCCAGGGCCTCCGGGAGGAGGCGGGCCGATGACGCCCGCACCGGTCCGGAGCGTGCTCGCAGCGGCGGTCCCGGTCGGGGTGAACCTCCTGCTGGGGATCCCTGCGATCGTGCCCCTGCTGTGCGGCTGGTGGCTGTGGACCCGTTACCTGCCGATGGACTGCCGGGACGTCTCCGACCTCTACGAGCGCGAGGTGACCGAGTGCGATCTGCACACCCTCGACCACGCCGGTGTCGTGATGTTCTTCGGTGCGGTGAGCGCCCTGGTGGTCGCACTCATGGTGTTCGCCACGGACGTGGCCGCACCGCGCCGCCGCGGCTCCCCGCGGCGGCGGCTCTGGGCGGCCTCGGCCGCGCTGGTCCCCGTTCCGTTCGCGGTGCTGTGGGCCCTGGCCCGCGTCCAGGGCTGAGCGGAGGGGCCGCCCCCCCCGGGCTCACTCGGCCGGCTGGTGCTCGCCGCGCTCGCCGGCTCCGCCGTGCAGGAGGCGGCGGGCCAGCCAGGCCGCCGCGGCCGAGCCGAGGGCCGCCAGGGCCATGATCACCGTCGGCAGCGGCAGGCTCAGCCCCAGCACCACGCACCCGGCCAGGCCGCCCAGCGCGACCAGCAGGGGCGGGCGGTCCTCGTCGGGGCCCAGCCGCAGGGCCGAGGCGTTGGCCAGCAGATGGTAAGCGAGCAGGGCGAAGGCGGCGACGCCCACCGCCGTCGAGGGCTCCAGCACCGCCACCGCGGCCGCCGCGGCCAGGGCCGTGGCCGCCCACGCGCGGGTGCGCCCCCGCAGCGCCTCGGGCAGGTCCCCCTGTCCGGCCAGCACCCCGACCGTGCGCGCGGCCGAGGAGATCAGGACCGCGCCCGCGGCCAGGCAGGCCACCACCGCGGCGGCGGCCACCGCGGGNGCGGCCGCGGTCGCGGCCGCCACCGGCGAGCCCGCCGACGCCCGGTAGGGCCCCAGGACCGCCACCGCCCAGGCGCCGACGGTCAGGTACAGCAGGCCGACCGCGGCCAGGGCGAAGGCGGGCAGGATCGGCACGGCCCCGCGCCGGGGGCGCGGGGCGGCCTCGGCGGTGCGCACGGCACCGGCGAAGACGAGGAAGAGGGTGCCGGCCGCGCCCAGGGCGCCGAAGGAGCCGGGCCAGGCCCCGTTGAGCTCCAGCCGCTCGGGGGCGGCCGCGCCCGAGGTCCAGGCGGCGGCGACCATGGCGGCCGTGGCCAGCACGCCCGTCACCAGGGCCGCCGCGGCCAGCAGGCCGGCCCCGCGGCGGACCGGCCCCGCCGCCCACGACAGGGCGGCGGCCACCGCCAGGGCGGCCAGCGCGGCGGGGCGGCCCCCCACCGGCGCCAGGTTGTCGGCCAGGGCGAGCGCCATGGCGGCCGCCGCGGCCGTGGCGCCCACGGCCCAGGCCCAGGCCGCGATCGCCCCCCAGGGGTCGCCCAGGCGCTCGCGCGCGTAGACGCGCGCGCCGCCTGGGCCCGGGTGGGCGGCGGCCAGCCGGGCGGTCGACACCGCGGTGCACAGGGCCACGGCGGCGGCCAGGGGGACCGCCGCCGTGAGCCAGGTCCCGGCCTCGTCGGCGGCGGGCGCGAGCACGGCGAAGACACCGGCGCCGGCCAGTGCCGCCGCGCCGGTGAGCGCCGTCGGAGCGCCCTGCGTGCCCGTTGAGGTGGTCATGAGCGCAGAGTCTGCATCAGAAGGATCACGGAGCGGTCGAGAAACCGGCCACGGAGCGCGTCCACATCCGGCCGCAGGGCGAGGCTCACGGGCGCCAGGGGGCGCCGGTGTTGTCGGAGATGTCCTCGGCCGCCACCTGCCGGAGCTGGCGGGCCAGGTCGGCCAGCGCGCGCGAGACGGCCAGCTCCTCGCCGATCTCAGGGGCGTCGGAGTCGAACGGGTGCTTGCGCGCCATCCCCCGCCCGTGCAGGTCGGTGCCGTCCTCGGCGTGCAGTCCGGCGTCGGCCCACGTGCGGGCCTGCTCCCCCTCGCTCTCCTCGGAGAGCATGATCTCGATGTTCCAGCGCTTCATGGTGTGCATGAAGGCCACCCCCCAGTGTCCTTCGCGGTGTCCCGTCCTCGCGGGCGCCCTGGATCAGGGCGTCGGCACCGGGGCGGAGCCCCCTCCGCCCCCCCCACAGCGGGCCTTCCCGGCTGCGAGATGTCCGATTAACCCCATCTTCCTTGGCCGGGCGCGGTATTGCAATGCCCGGCCGAGGAGCGGGCCGGCGGGGCGACCTGCGCATACGGCCGCACACGTGCCGCACACCCGCCGCGCGCCGGGGCTCCGGCGCGGCCGCGGGGGCCGGGGCCGCGCCGGAGGGTGACTCACTCCACCCCCGCCCCCAGGGTGCGGCCGCCGTCCAGGGTGAGGGTCTGGCCGGTCACCCACGCCGCGTCCTCGGAGGCCAGGTAGGCGATGGCGGCGCCCACGTCGGCGGGCACCCCGAGCCGGCCCAGCGGGTAGCCCTTGGCGACCTCGTCCTCGTTCTCGGCGAACAGGGCCTGGGCGAAGTCGGTCTTGACCACGGCCGGGGCGACCGCGTTCACGCGCACCGACGGGGCCAGCTCGTAGGCGAACTGGCGGGTCAGGTTGATCAGCGCGGCCTTGCTGGCGCCGTAGGCGGCGATGCCGGGTGAGGGGTGCTGGCCGGCCAGGGAGGCGACGTTGACCACCGCGCCGCCGTGCTCCTTCATCCAGGCCGCGTGCGCCGCGGCGGTCCAGGAGGCGGCGGCGGTGACGTTGACCTCGAAGATCTTGGCCATGGTCGCGGGCTCGACGTTGACCAGGGCGTCGAAGACCGGGTTGATGCCGGTGTTGTTGACCAGCACGTCCAGCGACCCGAAGGCCTCCAGGGCGCGGGCCACCGCCTGCTCGCGGTGCTCGGCGTCGTGGGCCTTGCCGGGCACGCCCAGGGCGTGGCCGGGGCCGCCGAGCTCGGCCACCGCCTTCTCCAGGGGCTCGGGGTTGCGGGCGGTGATCACCACCCGGCCGCCCTCGTCGACGATGCGCCGGGCGGCGGCCAGGCCGATGCCGCGGCTGGCGCCGGTGATGACGGCGGTCTTGCCGGTGAAGCGCTGCACGTGGGGTCCTTTCGACGGATCTCGGCGGGCGGGGCCGCGGACTCGGCCCGGCCGACCCCACGGTACCGACCGCTCGGTTTGTGAGGCGCGCCTCCCCCGCCGCCGCGCCGCCCGGCGGGCCCGCACCCGCCCTGCTGGTAGCGTCGTCGCGTGTCAGAGCACTACTTCGCCCCTGCCCCGGGCGCGGCCCACCGCCCCGGGAGCGTCGACCTGGTCCTGCCCGACGTGCACCTGCGGCTGGACACCGACAGCGGGGTCTTCTCCCCCGGCAAGGTCGACCTGGGCACCCGGGTGCTCCTGGAATCGGTCCCCGCCCCGCCCGCCTCCGGCCGCCTGCTGGACCTGGGCTGCGGCTACGGCCCGGTGGCGCTGGCCCTGGCCTCCCGCGCCCCCGGCGCACAGGTGCTGGGGGTGGACGTCAACGGCCGCGCCGTGGACCTGGCCGCGCACAACGCCCGCACCGCCGGCCTGGACAACGCCGCCTTCCTGCGGATCGACGCCGACGGCTCCGCCGCGGACCCCGGCGCCCCCGCCGCCGGATCCGAACAGGGCCCCTTCGACGCCCTGTGGTCCAACCCGCCGATCCGCATCGGCAAGACCGCCCTGCACGCCCTGCTGACCACCTGGCTGGCCCGCCTGTCCCCCGGCGCCTCGGCCCACCTGGTCGTCCAGCGCAACCTGGGCGCCGACTCCCTGCACCGCTGGCTGAACGAGCAGGGATGGCCCACCGAGCGCGCCGCCTCCCGCGCCGGGTACCGGGTCCTGCGGGCGGACCGCCCCTGAGGCGCTATCCTTGCGCCTACCGCCCACCAGGGCGGCGACCGGCCGCGCCGGTCCCGCACAACCATTCGACGAGGAAACCCGAGCACAGGTGAGCACGCAGCTGCGCCCCACCGACGTCAAGCGCCTCAACCGCCAGTGGCGCCGGAGCACCGAGGGCCGCCTGGCCTTCATCGCCGAGTCCATCACCCAGCCCTTCAACCTGGGCTCCATCCTGCGCACCGCCGCCGTGTTCGGCGTGGAGGCCGCCTGGCTGGCCGGCAACACCGCCGACGTCTCCCACCCCCAGGTCGGCAAGACCGCCCTGGGATCGGACCAGAAGATGCGCCTGGAGCGGTCCCGCACCGGCGCCGACGCCGTGCGCGCCGCCCGCGGGGCCGGGTTCCGCGTGGTCGCCCTGGAGCTGGCCCAGGACGCCCTGCCGCTGCACGAGGCACCCCTGGAGGGCGACGTGTGCATCGCCCTGGGCGCCGAGGACCACGGCTGCTCCCCCGCCCTGCTGGCCGCCGCCGACGCCACCGCCTACATTCCCCAGGTGGGACGGGTCGGATCGCTCAACGTCGCGGTGGCCGCCTCCATCGCCCTGGCCGAGGCCCGGCGCCGCGAATGGGCCGCGCCCGGGCACGCCGCCGCACCCCGGGACTGACGCCCGCGAGGACGCCGCGAATCCGACGGCCCGGCCCTGATTCAACCTCCCCCTCCTGGGAATTTCTCCCACTCCCTGTTCGTATCCTCGTACGTACACCGGCCCCGTTTCAGAGAGAGGACTCGTGGACCCGTCCCGAAGTACCGGCAGCGCCCTGACCTCGAGAGGGCGCTGCACCCCCGAATCCGAGGAACCGCCATCACCATCGGGCGCACGCGCCGGGAGTGAGAGCTCCGAGGCGGCGCGCCGCGCCCCCGCCGGCGGGCTCGCGCTCATGGAGCGTGAGCGGTGAGCATTCTGCTGAACATCTTCCTCGGAGCGCTGGTGATCATGCTGATCACCCTGGCGACGGGCTACTTCGTCGCCCAAGAGTTCGGCTACATGGCCGTGGACCGCTCCCGCCTGAAGGCCCGCGCGGCCCAGGGCGACGCCGGGGCGAAGAGGGCGCTGGGCATCACCGGCCGCACCTCCTTCATGCTCTCCGGCGCACAGCTGGGCATCACCGTCACCGGCCTGCTCGTCGGCGCGGTCGCCGAGCCCATGCTCGGCACCGGCCTGGGCGACCTGCTGGGACTGGCCGGGGTACCGGCCGGCACCGGCCTGGCGGTGGGCACCGCGGTGGCGCTGCTGTTCTCCACCGTGGTGCAGATGGTCTTCGGCGAGCTGTTCCCCAAGAACCTGGCGATCGCCAAGCCCGAGCCCGTGGCCCGCTGGCTGGCCCTGTCGACCGGGATCTACCTGCGCCTGTTCGGGTGGGTCATCCGCCTGTTCGACCAGGCGGCGGTACTGCTGCTCAAGGCGGTGCGCATCGAGCCGGTCGAGGACGTCCAGCACGCGGCCACCCCGGCCGACCTGGAGCGGATCGTCGAGGAGTCCCGCGAGAGCGGCGACCTGACCGCCGAGCTGTCCACCTTGCTGGACCGCACGCTGGACTTCCACGACCGCACCGCCGAGCACGCCATGATCCCCCGCCCGCACGTGAGCACCGTGCAGGCCGAGGACCCGGTCAGCCGGGTGGTGGAGCTCATGGCCATGGGCCACTCCCGCTTCCCGGTGATGGGCGGCGACGTCGACGACGTCACCGGCGTGGTGTGCCTGCGCGACGTGCTCGCCCTGGGCGGGACCGACCTGGACACCGTCCTGGTCAAGGATGTCCAGCGGCCGGCGGTGCTGGTCCCGGCCTCGCTCCCGCTGCCCGACGTGCTCGACCGGCTGCGCGACGCGGGCGAGGAGTTCGCCTGCGTGGTCGACGAGTACGGCGGCCTGGCCGGGGTCGTCACCACCGAGGACCTGGCCGAGGAGCTGGTCGGCGAGATCGCCGACGAGCACGACCCCGAGGACGACGGGGCGGCCCGGGTCGGCGACGACGGCAGCTGGCTGCTGCCCGGGACCGAGCACGTGGACGAGGTCGAGCGCCTGCTCGGCCACGACCTGCCCGACGGCGACTACGAGACCATCGGCGGGCTGGTCATCGCCCGGCTGCGGCGCCTGCCCGAGAACGGCGACGCGGTCACCGTCGAGCTCCCCCGCCACCCCGGCGCCGAGGACGACGAGCCCGAGCGCTCGGTCCTGCTGACCGTGGAGGGGGTGGACCGCCACGTGCCCGAGACGGTCCGCCTGGAGCTGGTGGAGGACGCGCCCGGCCCCGAGGACGACGAGAGCCGCCGGGAGGTGCGCGCATGAGCGACATGAACCCGATGCTGGCCCTGGCGCTGACGGTGGTCATCATCGCGCTGAGCGCCTTCTTCGTGGCCATCGAGTTCGCCCTGGTCGCGGCGCGCCGCTACCGGCTGGAGGAGGCCGCCGAGAAGAGCCTGTCGGCGCGTGCGGCGCTGCGCAGCGCCCGGGACCTGTCCCTGCTGCTGGCCGGGTCCCAGCTGGGCATCACCCTGTGCACGCTGGCGCTGGGCGCCATCTCCAAGCCGGCCGTCAAGCACCTGATGGAGCCGCTGTTCCACGGGTGGATGCCGGATGCGGTGTCCTACGCGGTGGCCTATGTGCTCTCCCTGGTCGTGGTCACCTTCCTGCACCTGGTCGTGGGCGAGATGGCGCCCAAGTCCTGGGCGATCTCGCACCCGGAGAAGTCGGCCACGCTGCTGGCGGTCCCGATGCGGGCGTTCATGTGGGTGACCCGCCCGGCGCTGGTGGTGCTCAACGGCATGGCCAACACGTGCCTGCACTGGGTGGGGGTCTCGGCGGTGGACGAGGTCGCCGCCGGGCACGGCCCGGACGACCTGCGGGAGCTGGTGGACCACTCGGCCAAGGCCGGGGCCCTGGACGAGGAGCGCCGCGAGCAGCTGGCCACCGCCCTGGAGGTCAACTCCCGCCCGCTGCGCGAGGTGATGACCCCGCTGGCCCAGATGGCCGCGGTCGGCCCGCACGCCGACCTGGAGGAGGTCAAGCGGGTCTCCCGGGAGTCGGGCCACCTGCGCCTGGTGGTGCTGGAGGGCGAGCGCCCGCTGGGCGTGGTGCACGTGCGCGACGCGCTGACCAGCCCCTCGGGCACCACCGCGGCCGACCTGATGCGGCCGGTGCCCACACTGGCGGCGACCACGCCGATCTACGCGGCGCTGGGCATCATGCGCGAGACCCGCAGCCACCTGGTGCTGGTCGAGGGCACCGAGCCGGGGACGGCCGAGGCCCGGCGCTCGCGCCCGCGGCTGATGGGCCTGGTGACGATGCAGGACATGCTGGACCGGCTGCTGCTCCTGGAGCCGCGCGCCTGACCGGGGCACGGGGCAGAGCATGAGCGCGGCCGGGGCCCATCGCCCCGGCCGCGCTTCGTCGTGTGCGGGGGTCAGCCGTCCTCGGAGTCCTCCGGTGCCTCCTGCCCCGCGATGCGGTGCCGCCAGGGGCCGTCGGCGGTGAGCCAGCGCGGGACGAGGCGCAGGGGGAAGGGCGCCTCGGTCGCGAACACGTCGGTGTCGAGGGCTTCCTGGACGTCCCGGTAGGCGCCGCCGTCCAGGCGCAGCTCGAAGACGGCGGTCTTCTCGACCGAGGGCGCGATGATCCAGTACGACTCGATGCCGAACCCGGCGTACTCGGACCGCTTGCGGTGGGTGTCGCGGATGGTGCTCTCGGGGGAGAGGACCTCCACCACCAGCAGCGGCGGACGGGTGAGGTAGGGCCGTGCCTCCTCCCCCTCCCGGATCACCGCGAGATCGGGGCGGCGGTGGCGGCTCGGGTCGCCGTGGAGGTTCATCCCCGGATCGGGAAGGACCTCGAATCCGTCCGGGGCCGACAGCAGCAAGTGGCCGAACAGGCGCCCTTCGACACGCGTGTGGTCGAAGACGCGGGCGGGGGTCACCTCAAGCCGCCCGTCGGCCAGCTCGTACTTGCCGCCGTCGTCCGGCATCCTGGCGAGGTCGTCCACGGTGAGCCGACCGGTCCCCGTCCCCTGAGTGCTCATGACGGTCATACTGCCTCCTCTCGTGCATGGAGACCAGTATTCGCACGCGCGTACGACCGCGTGGCGTCTTTCCCGGATCCGCCGCCCTTCCCGCACGGCCACCGCCCCGCCGGTGCGATGATTCCCCCGGATTTCCGACGACAAGGGAGGAACCGGACGTGATTTCGGCACGGCACGGGGACCGGATGTGGGCGGTGGCCATCGCCGCCGGGCTGTGGGGCACCTCGGCGCTGATGCGCGAGCCGCTCTCGGCCGTACTGCCCGCCCCCACCATCGTCCTCTACGAGCACGCGATCATCGCGCTGTGCCTGACCCCCTGGACCGTGCCGGCCTTCCGCGCCCTGGCCGCCGCCGGGCGGCGCACCGTGCTGGCCATGGCCGTGGTCGGCGGCGGCTCCTCCGCCGGCGCCACCACCCTGTTCACGCTGGCCTTCACCGCCGGCGACCCCATCACCCCGCAGGTGCTGCAGAAGATGCAGCCGCTGTTCGCCATCGTCCTGGCGGTGGTGCTGCTCGGCGAGCGCCTGCGCCCCCGCTTCGCCCTCTACGCCGTCCCCGCCCTGGCCGGAGCCTGGCTGCTGGCCTTCCCCGACCCCCTGGCGGTCTCGGTCACCAGCGCCAAGGGCGCCGCGCTGGCCCTGGGGGCGGCGGTGCTGTGGGCCTGCGGCACCGTCCTGGGCCGCCTGGCCGGCGCGTCGATGGACCCGGTGCACGTGACCACGGTCCGCTTCACCATCGCCCTGCCCGTGGCCCTGGGCATCTGCGCCGCCACCGGCTCCTCCCCGGCCGTCGGCGCCGCCCAGGCGCCGCTGCTGCTGGCCCTGGCCCTGATCCCCGGCCTGGCGGCGCTGTCGCTGTACTACTGGGGGCTGGGGCGCACCGCCGCCAGCCGCGCCACCCTGGCCGAGCTGTCCTTCCCCCTGGTCTCCGCCGTGGTCGGGGTGGCGCTGCTGGGCGCCGAGCCGACCTGGTCCCAGTGGCTGGGCGGGGCCGTGGTGCTGGCCGCGGTCACCGCCATGGCCCTGGCCCGCGGATCGGCCGCGCCGACCGGGGTCCGCGCCCCCGAGCCCGCCCCCGGGCCCGCACGCGTGTCCTCGCCCTGACCCCGCGGGGAGGGCGGGCGAAGGGCCGGGGCGCCGACGGCACCCCGGCCCCGGCCGTCGCCGCGCCTCAGGCTCAGGCGCCGACGGCGGTGACCGTCACGTCGATGTTGCCGCGGGTGGCCTTGGAGTAGGGGCACACCTGGTGGGCGGCGTCGACCAGCTTCTGGGCCTCGGCCTGGGCCTGGCCCGGGATGGTGACCTTGAGCTCCACGGCCAGGCCGAAGCCGTCGTCACCGCTGCCGATGGACACCTCGGAGGCGATCGTGGAGCCGTCCACGTCCACCTTGGCCTCGCGGGCGACCTTCTTCAGCGCGCCGTGGAAGCAGGCGGCGTAGCCCACCGCGAACAGCTGCTCGGGGTTGGTGCCCGGGCCGTCGTCGCCGCCCAGGCCCTTGGGCACGCTCAGCTCGACGTCCACGCGCCCGTCGTCGGTGCTCCCGCGGCCCTTGCGGCCTTCGCCGCTGACGCTGGCCCTGGCGGTGTACAGCACGTTCATGCTCGATCCTCCTGTGGTGGCGGTTGGCACGCGGAGGCGCCCTCGGGCGGCGCGTCCGCGCTGAGCGAGGAGGTGACCCGGTCCAGCAGCGCGTGCAGGGCCCGGGCGTCCGCCGTGCCCAGCCCGGTGGCGCACAGCACCTGTTCGGGGATGCGCTCGGCCCGTTCCCGCATGGCGCTCCCCCGCCCGGTGAGGGCGGCGTGCACCACGCGCTCGTCGGAGCCCGAGCGCTCCCTGCTCACCAGGCCGGCCGCCTCCAGGCGGCGCAGCAGCGGCGAAAGGGTGCCCGAGTCCAGGTGCAGGGCGGCGCCCAGCTCCTTGACCGGGACCGGACCGCGCTCCCACAGCACCAGCATCACCAGGTACTGGGGGTAGGTCAGGCCGAGCTCGGCCAGCAGGTCCCGGTACAGGCCGGTGATGGCCCGCGACGCCGCGTACACGGCGAAGCAGAGCTGGGCGTCCAGCGAGAGCGGGTCGCGCGGCTGGTCGTCGGGCATGGTCGGGACCGTCCTCCTCGTTCGGGTGCGAATCTACCGATTCAGTTGTGCGCAATCAAGTTGTGGGCGATAGAAATGTCCGGCGATCGGCGGGGCGGACCTCCGACCGGTCGTGGAGATGTCCGACGATTTCGACCTGTACGCCGTAGATCAGAGGCTCGTCCCCTGGCACACCGAACGTCGCCCTCCCTCAGCCGTCGGCCCGCTCGCCCGACCCTTCCGCGCCTTGGGCGCGCAGCAGCTTCTCGGCCAGGTCCCGGAGCGTGGCCAGCTCCTCCTCGCTCAGCGCACCGCCCAGCGACTCCCTGATCGCGGCGGCGTGCCGGGGCCCCATCCGGCGCAGGGCCTCCCGCCCCTTGCCGGCCAGCCGCACGCGCGTACCCCGCCGGTCCTGCGGGTCGGGGCCGCGCTCGACCAGCCCCTCCGCCGCCATGCGGTCCACCAGGCGGCTGATGGAGGACTGGTCCAGCAGCACGCGCTCGTTCAGCTCGCACAGCCGCGCTCCCCCATAGGGGCAGCGGGCCAGCGTCAACAGCACGTCGTACTCGCGCATGCCGACCCCGGCGCCCCGGAAGTCGGCCCGGAAGCGGCGCATCAGCGCCACGTGCGCCCGCGCCAGCGCCTCCCAGGCCTGTTCGGCGGTCCTGTCCGCAGCCACGCGTTCCCCCTTCCTCGCCCCGCACTCACGTGCGACCGCACCCTCCGATCCTCCCACCGCGGCACCGCATACCCGACTTGGGAATGAAAACGGTTGTCATTTCCTTGTAGGGTGGTGCCACCGTCCGCCGCCTGAGGAGGTCCGCCATGGCCCGCAGCGACCAACGGCCCGTCGTCAAGCTCCGCTCGACCGCCGGGACCGGCTACACCTACGTGACCCGCAAGAACCGCCGGAACACCCCCGACCGCCTCGTGCTGCGCAAGTACGACCCGGTCGTCGGGCACCACACCGAGTTCCGCGAGGACCGCTGAGAGGAGCACCCCATGAAGCCCGGAATCCACCCCGAGTACCGCCCCGTCGTCTTCCGCGACAAGGCCGGGGGAACGGCCTTCCTCACCCGCTCGACCGTCACCTCCGAGCAGGTCGTGACCTGGGAGGACGGCAACACCTACCCGGTCGTCGACGTGGAGGTCTCCAGCGCGAGCCACCCCTTCTACACCGGGCGCGGCCGCGTGGTCGACACCGCCGGGCGCGTCGAGCGCTTCCGGCAGCGCTACGGCCGCTCCTGACCCCGCACCGAACCGAACCGACCGAGAGGACCCCATGGCCGTCCCCAAGCGCAGGATGTCGCGCTCCAACACCCGCAAGCGCCGCTCGCAGTGGCGGGCCGCCGCCCCCGACCTGGTCGAGGTCGCCGTCGGCGGCCGCAGCGCCCTGGTCCCCCGCCGCCTGGCCGCGGCCTACCGGCGCGGGCTGATCCCGCTGCCCTGACCTGCCCGGTGCCGCCGTGGGGGCTCAGATCGCCTTCCACCTCTGCAGCAGGTGGAAGGCGCCCCACCCGGGCAGCACCGGGAACCAGAAGGTCAGCACCCGGAAGAGCAGCACCGCCGGCAGCCCGACCGCCACCGGCAGCCCCGCCACCGTCGACAGGCCGGTCAGCAGGGCCGCCTCGACCGCGCCCAGGCCGCCCGGCGTGGGCGCGGCCGACCCCACCGCGTTGCCGGCCAGGAACACCACCGCCACCGCCGCCAGGTCGGCCCTGCCCCCGAAGGCCAGCACCGAGAAGTACAGGCTCAGCACGAACCCGGCGGTCAGCAGCAGGGTGCCGCCCACCCCCATGGCCAGCCGCCGCGGCCGCTGCAGCAGGTCCAGCAGCTGCGGGAGCACGCCCCGGAAGTAGGGGCGGACCCGCTCGGCGACCAGGCCGCGCAGCCGCGGCACCAGCAGCACCGCCGCCACCCCAGACGCCAGCACCAGCACCACCGCCACCAGCGTCGGCGAGGGAGAGAAGTCGGTGAAGCGCCCGGTCCCGGTCAGGTAGGCGCTGACCAGCAGCAGCGGCACGTGGATGAGCAGCCCCACGGCCTGGGACAGGCCCACCGCCGAGACCGCCAGGCCCGCCGAGGCGCCCTGGCAGGTGACGTAGCGGGTGTTGATCGCCATCGACCCCAGGCCGGCGGGGACGGCGATGCGCACGAAGGACCCGGCGTACTGCACCAGCACCGTGGTCCACAGGCTCAGCCGGAGCGGCACGAAGCCCATCAGGGCCAGCGCGGCGGCGAACATGCACGCCGTGGCGGCGGCGAACGCCGCCGCGGCCCACCCCGCGTCGGCCCCGGAGATCGTGGACAGGTCCACCCCGGCCAGCTGGTTGGCCAGCACCAGCCCCACCACGGTGGCCGCGGCGACGCTGATCACCGTGCGCGGGCGCATCCGCTCCAGCCGGGCCGGGCGGGCCGGGGCCTCGGGGGCGAGCCCGGCGATCCGGCTGCGCAGCCCGCCGAGCACCTCGGGCCGGCCGCGCAGGCGTCTTCGCAGGCCGTGCGGCATCCCGGCGGGCTGTAGCAGCGGCAGGGCGGCGGCCACCGCCTCCAGGCCCACCACCTCCACGGCCGCCCGCACCGAGCGCTCGGCCCCCACCCGCAGCGCCAGCGCGCACAGCAGGGCCGCGGTGTCCAGGGAGGCCTTCAGCGGCGCGGCGGCCACCCCGCCGCCGGACAGGCCGGTGAAGGCGGGGCGGCCGCTCAGCCGCCAGCCCGCCGTCTCGCCGCCGATCGACCCGTGGGCGATGCGGTTGCGGTGCAGCAGCGCCAGCTCCCGCCACAGTCCGCGCAGGGCGGCGTCGGTCAGATCGGCGTCGGAGGCCTGGTCCAGGGTGCGCAGCGGGGCGTGCTCGCAGACCAGCACCGCAGATCCGGCGCCCAGGTCGCCGATGCCCAGCACCTCGGGGGCGCTCGCCCCCGCCGCCCGCGCGGCGTACTGCATCACCGCCGCGTGCTCCAGGCGGCGCGCCAGGCCCAGGCGCACCGGAGGGGCGACCGGGCCGCGCAGCAGGACCAGGCCGCCCAGGCGCTTGAGGGCCTGCACGGTGTCGTCGGCGCGCAGCAGCACGATGTCCAGCCGCCGGTCGACCGTGTCCGCGGTGAAACGGCGGTTGCCGTCGGCGTCGGTCCCGGCGGGGGCCAGCGCCAGCGGCTCCAGGCCGAACCGGCGCAGCTCCTGCAGCATCGGCCCGGTCAGTGCCTCGGGCCGCGAGCCCCCCACGGCGAACCCGGCCAGGGCGGCGGCCGTGCCGCCCAGCAGCGCGGTCAGGACCAGCGCCGGGACGGTGGCCACCCCGGCCAGCAGGACCGCGGCGGCGGTGACCGCGATGCCGGTCCACAGCGCACCGCGCACCCGGGCCAGGTGCACCCGGCCGACCGCACCGGTGTAGGCCACGGCGGCGGCGAGGTAGGCGTGGGCCGGGCCGCCGAGCAGGCCGGTGTGCGCTCCGGCCGAGAGCGCCTCGGGCGGCCCGGCCGGGCCGGACAGGGCCAGGACTGCGGCGTTGACCGCCTCGGCGGCGCCGTAGCCGAAGGCCGCGGCGGCCAGGCCGCGCACCAGGTCCCGTACCGAGCGCCGGATCAGCCGCTCGACCGCGACCACCGCGGCCAGCACCAGCACGGTGATGTTGGCGGCGGCGGCAACCAGGGCCAGCAGCGAGGGCGGCAGCAGCGAGCGCAGCTCGGCCGGGGCGCTCTGGTGGCCCTCGGCGGTGACCGAGACCAGCCCCAGCACCGCCGCCACCGCCACCGCCCCGGCCGCGCCGGCGAGCAGGTCGGTGGGGCGCCGGGCGGCCCGCGGAATGGAACCCAGTACCTCTTCTGCGCCTCTGTCCGGGCGATCGGCTGCCGTTCTCACGCCCCCAAGACTGCCCCACCCACGGCCGGGGCCGCGTCAGGGCCCCGGCGTGTCCGCCGAATGCGGAATCGGCCGCCGGCGAATGGGCGCCCTGCGCGCACGTCCGTATTCGCATTCTCCTGCACGTGCGGATTCCCCGGCGCGGCGGAGGAGGGACCGGTGGCCGCAATAAGCCTGAAAGGCGGGGGATCGTCCCCGGTGAGGGGTTTCGGCCCCCTCCCCGCACCGGTTTCCGGCGGACGCGCATTCGCCGGACAATCCCTGGTGGGAGGTAGGATGGATCCGAATGCTCCGGTCCCGGAAAGCGGCACGGGGCCGCCGCCCGGCCCGCACTCGGACCCGAACTCTCAGAAGCGCGAGCGCTCTCTGGAGAAACGTTCGCCGGAAGCGCGGGAAATGACGGCGATGACGGCACCGCCCCCTTCGGGCCTCCCCCGTGGACGGGCCGGTGAGCGGGAGGCGGGGCACCACCCCTCACCGGCCTCTCCCCGCGCCGGCGGGCCCGTGCGGATCCGCCGGCGCGGGGCCCCTCAGGCGCTCAGGCCCCTCAGGCGTTCTCGAAGACGAACATCTGGCGGTTCTCGCCCCTCCACGGCCGCAGGACGAGCTGGGTGCCCTCCCGGTCCTCGGGCAGGGTCACCACGGCGTCCATGTACAGGAAGTGGATGCGGAACTTGCCCTCGCCCACCGGCTCGATGGACCAGGGCTCGGGGAAGGACTGGGCGGCGACGAGCGGCGGGAAGATCTTCAGGCTGCTCAGCCCGACGTAGACCTCCCCCACCATGCTGCGGACGGTGAACACGTTGGGCGCGCTCTTGAGCTGCACGTCCCAGCGCTGGTTGGTGCCCTTGTGCAGGTGCCACCCGATGACGGGGGTCTCCGGGTCGGCGTTGCCGCCGGACAGGTCGATGTAGAGGTCGTTCTCGGCGCACCTGATGAAGTACTCGCCCGGCTGGATCAGCGACATGATTCCTCCATTGGTTAGGGAACGACGCCGCCCACTGCATTCATATCGACGCGCGACCCGCTTGAAATGGGCCCTTGAAGGGGTGGGACGAGAAGGGGAGGCCTGAGGCGTGTCCGCAATGGGCCACCACCGATTCATCCGTTGTGACCTGCACGGACACCAGGACACGCCTTTTCGTGACCCGCACCGCCCGACAAACGCGGGAAACACCGGGAACACGAAAAAGGGGAGCACCCCCGGAGTTCCGATGACAATTCCCGGCCGCCGGGGCCGACAGGAACTCCGGGCGCTCCCGCTTCCCTTGGGGCGCTTTCGCCCCGGGCCCCCTCATTCGGTCCCGGGCTCGTCGGCCATGTAGGGCGGGGCCGGCTCGTACTGCATGTACCGGCGGACCCGCCGGGCGTGGTCCCGGCCGTGCAGCCGGCCCACCAGCCACAGCGCCATGTCGATGCCCGCCGACACCCCCTGGCTGGTGACCAGGTTGCCGTCGACGACGTACCGCGCGTCGCGCACCACCGTCACCCCGCCCCGCTCCTCCAGGGCGTCCTCGAAGGCGTGGTGGGTGGCCACCCGCCGGTCCCGGGCCGGGCCCGCCTCGTGCAGCAGCAGCGCCCCGGTGCACACGCTCGCCACCCACTGCGCGCGCTCCGCGGCCGCCGCCAGCCACCCGGTCAGCACGGCGTTGCCGACCTGGGTCCGGGTCCCGTTGCCGCCGGGCACCAGCAGCACGTCGAACCCGGCCCGGTCCCCGGGCACGTCCGCGAAGGCGCGGTCCGGCACCACGCGCATGCCCTTGTTGCACCGCACCGGCCCCGCCTCCTCGGCGACCAGCTCCAGGGTGTCGGCCCCGTCGCGCAGCATCGCCGAGACCCCGAACACCTCCCACGGCCCGACGAAGTCCAGCTCCTCCGCGCGCTCGAACACCAGCAGCCCATAGGCGGTCATGCATGCTCCCTCATGGCTCCGAACCTCTCCCTGTACTCGGACGGCGTCACGCCCACCCGCCGGTGGAAGGCGCGGCGCAGCGTCTCGNGGCGGGCCACCGCGTCCACCGGGTCGGCCCCCTCGGCCAGCGCCCGCTGGGCCGCCTCCACGCGCACCCGCTCCACGAACTCGGCCGGGCCCACCCCGATCTCGGCGGTGAAGCGCCGCTGGAAGTGGCGCGGGCTCAGCCCGGCCCGCTCGGCCAGCGACCCCACGGTGTGCCGGTCGCCCAGCCGGGCGTGGACGGCCGCCACCGCCTCCCGGACGGGGTCGGTGGAGGGCTGGCGCGACCACAGCGGCACGCTGAACTGCGACTGGTTGCCCGGACGGCGCAGGAACAGCACCATCTCCCGGGCGACCGCGTGCGCGACGCGCCGGCCGTGGTCCTCCTCGACCAGGGCCAGGGCCAGGTCCATACCGGCGGTCACCCCGGCCGAGGTCCACACGCGGCCGTCCCGGATGAACACCGGGTCGGCGTCGACCCGCACCTCGGGGTGGGCGCGGGCCAGGGCCTCGGCGCGGCGCCAGTGGGTGGTCACCCGGCGCCCCCGCACCAGTCCGGCGGCGGCCAGCAGGAAGGCCCCGCTGCACACCGAGGCCACCCGCCGGGCCCGCGCGCCGGCCGCGGCGACCCAGCGCACCAGCTCCGCGTCCCGGCAGGCCGCGTCGACGCCGGCCCCGCCGACGACCACCAGGGTGTCGGCGGCCGGCGTCCCGTCGGGGCCCTCGGCGCCGATCCCGTGGCCGGCGTGTACGGGCAGCCCGCTGCCGNAGGCCACGGTGCGGCAGTCGTAGCCGCCGGTCAGGTGTCCGGCGTAGCGGAACACCTCCCAGGGGCCGACGAGGTCCAGGGTCTGGAAGCCCTCGAAGAGGAGGAAGACGACACGGTGCTTGTCCACGTCGACAACGGTGCCGGTGGCGGCGTCATGGCGTCAACGACGTCCACCCCACGGATCGCGCCATCGAGGGTGTGCCATGAAGGGGGCCGCCCGCCCCCTCCCGGAGGGGGCGGGCGGCCCAATCGGTTCGGACGGCGGCGCTCAGGGCGTGATCTGGGCCGTTCCGCCGCCTTGGCGGATCTCGACGCGGCGCGGCTTGGCCTGTTCGGCCACGGGGATGCGCAGGGTCAGCACCCCGTCGGCGTACTCGGCCGCGACCTGCTCCATGTCGAGGGTGTCGCCCAGGAAGAGCTGCCGGGAGAAGGTGCCCGCCGGGCGCTCGGCCACCACGGCCTCGCGCCCCTTGGTGCCCTCCAGCGCCGGCCGCTCGGCCTTCACGGTCAGGACGTTGCGCTCGACCTGCAGGTCGATGCTGTCCGCCCGGACCCCGGGAAGGTCGAAGTGGACGATGAACTCGTTCTCCTTACGGTAGGCGTCCATGGGCATCACCGCGGGGCGGGCCTCGGTGAACAGCCTCTGCGCGAGGCGGTCGAACTCTCGGAACGGGTCGGAGCGCATCAGCATCGCGCCCACCTCCACAACGGTCGAGGGCGTGCTTGTTCGTCCCCGTTCCACTGACACGGAGGGGACGAGGCCAAACGACGTCCCGGTCGGGGCGCCGGGTCAGCCGCGGGACAGCGCGGCGATCACGTCCCCCACGGCCACCACGCCCACCGCCTGGCCGAAGGCGTTGACCGCCACCAGGTCGTCGTGTACGCGCTCGCCCGAAGCGCCCGCCGCGCGCAGCGCCTCCATGGCGGTGGTGTGCAGCGGCACCGTCTTGGGCGGGTCGGCCAGGCGCCGCGCGGGGCGGGCCGCGTGCAGGGCGTGCCCGTAGGGGCCCGAGACCGACAGCAGGAAGCGCGACCGGTCCAGGACCGCCACCGGGCGCTCGCGGTGGTCCAGAAGGATGATCGAGTTGAGCACCGGGTCGTTGGTGAAGGCGTCGAGCACCTCGGCCGCCGTGGCGTCCTGCTCCAGGGCCACCGGCGGGCCGATGAACTCGGTGATCGGCGGCCCCTCGCGCCGCCGGGCAGCGCCGCCCGGGGCGATCTCGGGCAGCGGGTGCACCTTGGCGCCCGGGGTCCAGTCGTCGTCGGCCAGGAGCGGGCCGTACCCCAGGCGCACGCCCGCCTCGCGCAGCGCCGCGAGCTGGTCCGCCGAGCCGACCCCCGGCGCCACCGGGTAGACCCCCGCGCTGCGCGCGATGCGGGCCATGCCCTCGGCCACGGCGGTGCTGCGCTCGTCGCCCGGCAGCCCGGCCACCAGGTTGCGCGGCAAGCGCATCAGGAAGGGCGCCAGGTCGAGGATGAGGTCCACCGGGACGGCGGCGGTGGCGAAGGCGCACCGGAAGCCGGTGTCGCGCACGTGCCGCACGGCGCGCACCGTGGCGGCGCGCGGCAGCTCGGCCAGGTCGGGGCCGAGCATCAGGGTGATGTCGCGCGGGCGGCGTCCGGTGCGCCGCAGGACCAGCTCCAGCTGCCCGGCGATCTCGGGGGAGGCGGCGGCCGCGGCGGCGGGCACCGGCAGGACCAGGGGCAGCAGCGCCTCGTCGGAGGCGACCCGGCGCGCCAGCCGGGCCAGGCGCTCGGCCTGCGCGGCGGCGTCGCCGTCGGCGGCCGGCGCCGCGGGGTCCTGGGCCTCCACGGCCAGGACGGCGCCCGACTCCAGGTCGACGACGGGGCGGTAGACGGGGGACGGCCCCTGCGGGGCGAGGGCCTGCTGCGGGCCGGTGGTGCGGGCCGAGGTCGGAGAAGGCACGGGTTCATCCTGGGGCCGCGGCGGGGGCGCGTCAGCGGCCCCGAGCGAGAATTCAGCGGGACTTCGCGCCCGGCTCTCCGCGTATTCAAGGAAGGGTGGGGCCTCCGAATGCGGTTCGGTCGCCCCTCCTCCCAGGACACAAGGGATTCGCCTACCCCGAGTGGACCAATCGGACGCGGAAGGTTAGCAGACCGCGCCGGAACGGACACGCGTCCGACCGGAATGAACCTCCCGGTTCACTCTTCGCGGCCGAGGGGTGCGGTGGGCCTGTGAACCGAGCCACCGCCCCGCAGGCGGAGCCCCCGCCGAGGCCCGCGGACGCATCGACAAGCGCCGGGCCATCCTGGAGGCCGCCTCCCGCGTCTTCACCCGGGACGGCTACGGCCGCTCCTGCGTCCGCGAGATCGCCGCCGAGGCCGACGTGGCCAAACCCACCGTCTACAACCACGTCCACGACAAGGACCCCTCTTCCAGGAGGCCGTGAAGGCCGCCGCCGCCCGCACCGCCGAGCGCTCCCTCACCGCCCTGGACCCCCTGCGCGACCACGGCGGCGACCTGCGCGCCGCACTGGAGCAGGCCGCCCTGGAGATCCTGCGCGCCCACACCTGCCGCCGCGCCCAGGCCCTGCGCCGCCTCCTGGGCGCCCTGGCCGACCGCCTGGCCCGCCTCACCCTGGCCGACCGCCTGCACACCCCCGACCCCGACCAGGCGAGCGAACAACTCCTCGCCCTGCTCACCGGCCCCATGGAACTGCGCTCGGCCCTGGGCACCCGCCCCGTCCCCGACGACGACCTGCACGCCGTCGCCCGAGCCGCCGTCGCCACCTTCCTCACGGCCTACGGCCCCCGGGAGGGCGCCGAACGACCGAGCGCCCCGGGCGGGTCCTCCTGACCACCGACCGGATGGCGCTGCGCCGCATCACCCCCGACGACGCTCCCCTGCTGCTCGGCCTCGACGCCGACCCCNCGCCCCCCCCCCGCCGAGATCGACCGCAGGATCCGCGCCTACCAGGAGTGGTACCGCTCCCGCCCGGCCCGGACCATGGCCGTCGACACCGCCTCGCGCCGTGTGATGGAGAAGATCGGGATGCGCCCGGTGCGCACGTTCCGCGAGCCCGGTCCGCCCATCCCCGGGTCCGAGCAGGGAGACGTCGGGTACGCCCTGACCCGCGCCGAGCACGGGCAGCGGCCGGCGGGCTGACCCGGTGGGCCCGCCGAGCGCCGCATACTGGGCCCATGCGCGCCGATCGACTGCTCTCGCTGCTCCTGCTACTGCAGAACCGCGGCCGGATGACCGCCGCCGAGCTCGCCGAGGAGCTGGAATGCTCCGAGCGCACCGTCTACCGCGACACCGAGGCCCTGGGCGCCGCCGGCGTGCCGATCCTCGCCGAGCGCGGCACNCCGCCCCCGCCTGACCGGCCTGACCGAGGGCCAGGCCCACTCCCTGGCCTTCACCGGCATGCCCGGCCCGGCCGACGCGCTGGGGCTCGGCTCGGACCTGGCGCTGGGCCGGCTCAAGCTGCTGGCCGCGATGCCCGGGGCGCTGCGCGAGCGGGCCGAGCGCGCCGCCTCCCGCTTCCACCTGGACACCACCGCCTGGTGGCGCCGCCCCGCCGCCACCCCGTTCCTGGCGCCGCTGGCGCAGGCGGTCTGGGACGCGCGCACCGTCCGTGTCTCCTACCGCCGCTTCGACGACACCCGCGTCGAGCGCACCCTCGACCCGCTGGGCCTGGTCCTCAAGGGCGACACCTGGTACGTCCTGGCCCGGCCCACCCCCGCGCCCGGAGAGGCGGAGCGGCCGCCGCGCACCTACCGCGTCGAGCGCATCGGCGCGCTGGAGGACACCGGCCGCCCCTTCACCCGCCCCCAGGACTTCGACCTGCCCGCGGTCTGGCACGCCTGGGCCGAGGAGTTCGAGGCCTCCCGCCACACCCTGCGCACCCGCGTGCTGCTCACCGAGAGGGGCGCCGCCCTGGTGCCGGTGCTGTGCTCGCCCCGCACCGCCGCGCAGGCCGAGTACGGGCCCCTCCGCCGCGACGGGCGCCGGGAGGCGCACCTGACCACCGAGTCGGTGCCGGTCGCGGTGCACGAGTTCTCCCCGTTCGGCCCCGACATCGAGGTGCTCGAGCCCCCGGAGCTGCGCACGGCCCTGTCCCGGCACCTGGAGGAGGCGGCCGCCCGCTACCGGGCGGGCGGCCGGGAGCCCTAGAAGGCGCCGAAGAAGCCGAAGGAGGCCAGGGCGATGTTGGTGGCCGCCAGCGCCACCCCCGACAGCAGGATCCCCGCCACGAAGCCGGTCCGCAGCGACCGGACCAGGTACTCCAGCGACACCACGTTGTTGAGCAGGAAGTACCCCAGCTGCATGGCCAGCACGAAGCCCGCGTAGTCGAAGCCGCTGAGCAGGGACTCGCCCCACATGCCCCGGTAGTACCACGGCGCGCCCCACCACATCTCGGTCGCGGTGAACCACTGCCAGGCGTGGGCGGCGCCCCAGCCCAGCGGGATCTGCAGGATGGGGATGATCAGCAGCGGCACCAGCTTGAGGAAGCTCCACAGGCCGGGCCGGGCGGCCTTGCGCGCCTCGTCCTGGGCCCGCTGGGCGGCCCGCTCCTCGGCCCGCAGCCGCTCGCGGTGGGCGCGCTCGGCCTCCTGGCGGCGCCGCTGCTCCTCCCGCTCCTCCTGGCGCCGGCGCTGCTCCTGGTGGGCGCGCCGCTCGTCCTGCACGGGCCGGGCGGCGTGCTGCCGCCCGGCGGCCGAGTCGCGGTACAGGTCCGCGTAGGCGTCCCCGCCCTGCGGCGCGGCGGGGGGCATGGCGGCGGTCGCCCCCGCACCGTCGGGACGGTAGGGCGGCGGCGGGGTGCC
>NZ_ANAD01000038.1 GCF_000341245.1 Nocardiopsis halophila DSM 44494 | reverse complement strand
CTGCGGGTACTGCGCNGGTCTGCGGGTACTGCGCGGTCTGCGGGTACTGGGCGGTCTGCTGGTACTGCGCGGTCGGCTGGTGCTGCGCCGTGGGCTGGGCCTGGGGCTCGTAGCGCGCCGTCGCGCCGTCGTGGCCGCCGGTGCCCGCGACGGCGCCCCCGGCCGCGTACCCGGCGGCGCCCCCCGCCGCCGCGGCCCCCATGGCCGAGGTCCGCGCGTCGTCGCCGGCGTCGGAGGCCGGGGAGGCCCCCGGGGCCGCGTTCAGCGCCGTGTTGACCTTCTCCACCTGCTCGTGCACCCCCTGCCGGAAGGCAGGCGGAAGCCAGGAGGCCCCGGCCGGCACGTCCCCCAGGTGGTCCAGGATCTGGCCGGTGCCCGGCCGGTTGCGCGGGTCCTTCTCCAGGCAGGCGGCGGCCACCCGCTGCAGCGGCGGCGGGACGGCGCTGAAGTCCGGCCGCTCCTGGATGATGCGCATGACCATGGTGGGCATGGCCCCCTCGCCGAAGGGGCCGGTGCCCGAGGCGGCGTAGACCAGCACCGCGCCGTAGGCGAACAGGTCGCTGGCGGGGGTCATGTGCTCGCCCTGCACCTGCTCGGGCGACATGAACCCGGGGGTGCCGATGATGGACTGGGTGGCGGCGGCGCCCTCGGTGGCGCGGGCGATGCCGAAGTCGATCACCCGCGGCCCGTCCTCGGCCAGCAGCACGTTGCCCGGCTTGAGGTCGCGGTGGATCAGCCCCACCCGGTGGATCTCGGCCAGCGCCTCGGCCAGGCCGGTGGCCAGCACCCGCAGCGAGGCCTCCGGCAGCGGGCCGTGCGCCTGCACGCCCTCGTCCAGCGGCAGCGACGGCACGTAGGAGGTCACCAGCCAGGGCACCTCGCCGTCGGGGTCGGCGTCGATCACCGGGGCGGTGAAGGCGCCGCTGACCTGGCGGGCGGCGGTGACCTCCCGGGCGAAGCGCTCGCGGAAGGAGGGGTCGGCCGCCATGTGCGGGTGGATGCGCTTGACCGCCACGGCACGGCCCCCGGCGGACCGGCCGAAGTAGACCTGGCCCATGCCTCCCGCGCCCAGCCGCCCGATCAGGCGGTAGCGCCCGATGCGCTCCGGGTCGCCGTGCTCCAGTGGGCCCACGATTCCAACCTCCGTCGCTCGCCGCTGCGCCGGTGCCCGCGGCTCGCCGACACCGTTTCGTGACTGTAGGAAGACGCCCAGTCTAGGCGCTGGGAGCACCCGCGCCGCCCGGTGCCCGGACGGCGATCTAGCCTGGCCCCATGTCAGCGTTCCTTCCTCCTGAACAGTGGTTCGCCACCCTGCCCACCTCCTACCTCGCCTCCTTCGGCCTGATCACCGACCCCTCCGGGCGGGTGCTGGTCGTCGAGCCCAACTACCGCGAGCACTGGACCCTGCCCGGCGGCGTCGTCGAGCAGGACGAGCCCCCGCACCTGGCCTGCGAGCGCGAGGTCGCCGAGGAGGTCGGGCTCGAGGTGGCGGCCGGCGCGCTGCTGGCGGTGCAGTGGAGCGCCCCGGCGGGGCCGCGGCCCCGCCCGTTCTGCTCGTTCGTCTTCGACTGCGGCCGGGTGCCCGCCGACGTGCGGATCACGCTGCAGGCCGAGGAGCTGGACGACCACGCCTTCCTCGACCCCGACACCGCGCTGGGGTGCATGCACCCGGCGCTGGCGCCCCGCCTCAAGGCGGCCCTGGAGGGCAGGCGCGAGGGCCGGGCGGTGTACGTGGCGACCTGAGGGGTCCCCCGGCACGGTGCCGATGGTCCCTGGAGCGGCCCCGGCGGGGCTCCTAGACTCGTGGCGCGACAGGGAGCCGACGGCCCCCGCGCCCGGGAGGATTCCGCCGATGAGCCGACCCCTTCCCGAGACCGACCCGACCGCCGCCGACCGCCGGAGCCAGGCGCACGCCCTGCTGGTCCGGCTGTCCGCGCTGGAGGAGGGCGACCCGCGCCGCGAGGAGCTGCGCCGCCGCCTGGTGGAGCTGCACACCCCCGTGGTGCGGCGGATCGCCCGCCGCTACTCCGGCCGCGGCGAACCCGAGGAGGACCTGCGCCAGGTGGCCTGCGTCGGGCTGATGCAGGCGATCCGCGACTTCGACCCCCGGCGCGGAAAGGAGTTCCTGTCCTATGCCCTGCCGATGATGACCGGCGAGGTCAAGCGGCACTTCCGGGACCGGACCTGGGCGGTGCGGGTACCGCGCCGCCTCAAGGAGCTGCGCTCGCGCCTGATCGTGCTGGAAGGCGAGTTCACCCAGCGGCACGGCCGCTCCCCCACGGTCGCGGACGTGGCCGAGGAGCTGGGGCTGGGCACGGCCGAGGCGCGCGAGCTGGTGGCGGCCTCGGCCGCCTACAGCGCGCTCTCGCTGGACCTGCCCTGCGGGGCCGAGGGCGAGGAGCGCACGCTGGGCGAGACCCTGGGCGAGAGCGACCCGGCGCTGGAGGCGGCCGAGGACCGTGTGGCGCTGGCCCCGCTGCTGGAGCGGCTCTCGCCCCGGGACCGGTCGATCGTGCTGCAGCGCTTCGCCGGCGACCGCACCCAGGCGCAGATCGCCGCGTCGGTGGGGCTGTCGCAGATGCACGTCTCGCGGCTGCTGTCGACCTCGCTGACCCGGATGCGGCGGTGCGCCGAGGAGGGGTGAGCCGCGCCGGTGGGCCCGCGTCAGCCGGACCGGGCCAGCAGCGGCACGAGCACCAGCATGAGCAGCGCGAACGCGAACGCCCCGCAGATCAGCGCCACCGCGGTGCGCGGGACCGGCTCGGTGCCCTGCGCCGGGCCCTGCGGGCTCTGCCGGCTCTGCGGGCCCGGCCCGGCGGCCGCGCGCTCCTGCGCGGCCAGCCGGTGGGCGCAGGCGTCGATCCGCTCGGCGCAGCCGGGGTCCTCGGCGCGCAGCCGCGCCTCCATGGCCCGCAGTTCCGCCTCGTCCCGGCCGGTCCCCATGGCGCCCTCCCGCTCGGTCCTGCGGCTCACGGCTACCCGCCCCGGGCGCGGGGCAAACCCGGCCCCGCTCAGGAGGCCTGGACCTCCCCGCCGGTGGGCGCCAGGGTCTCGCCCGTGTAGTAGGAGGACAGGCGGCCGCTGGCGAAGAAGACGTAGGAGGGCGCGATCTCGTCGGGCTCGGCGGCGCGGCCCATGGGCGCGTGCCCGCCGAAGCCCTCCACGGCGTCCTCGGGCAGGGTGGCGGGGATGAGCGGCGTCCACACCGGCCCCGGCGCCACGCAGTTGACCCGGATGCCCCGGTCGACGTAGTGCCGGGCCAGGCAGGACGACAGGTTCATCACCGCCGCCTTGGAGGAGGAGTAGTCGATCAGCCCCGGGTTGCCGCGCAGGCCGTTGACCGAGCCGGTGACGACGATGGAACCGCCGTCGGGCAGGTGCCGCACGGCCGCGCGCAGCAGCCAGAACACCCCGAAGACGTTGACCTGGAAGGTGCGGGTGAGCTGCTCGGTGGTCAGATCGGCGAAGTCCTCCACCGGCGCCTGGGTGGCGTGGTGGGCGACGACGACGTCCAGGCCTCCCAGCTCCTCGACGGTGCGCAGCACCACCTCCTCGCAGTGCCCTTCGCCGCCCAGGTCGCCGGGGAGCAGCACGCAGCGCCGCCCCGCCTCCTCCACCAGCTCCGCGGTGCGGCGGGCGTCCCCGTGCTCCTCCAGGTAGGCGACGGCCACGTCGGCGCCCTCCTTGGCGAAGGCCACCGCGACGGCGCGCCCGATGCCGGAGTCGCCGCCCGCCACCAGTGCGCGCTCGCCCTCCAGCAGCCCGCGCCCCTCGTAGGCGCGCATCTCGTCCCTCGGGCGCGGCTCCATCGGCGGGGTGGTGCCGGGATAGGGCTGGGTCCGGCCCTCGGGCTCGGGCATCTCGGCTCCTCGGTCCCTCGGCGGTGTACGGACGGACCCCCGCTAACCGGGACCGCCGGGGGTAAAACCGCGGGGCGCGGGCCCGCTGCGCGGAGCGGACCCGCGCCCCCGGGTCAGTCCGTGCCCACCAGGTCCTGGCGCAGATCCTCCAGCGTGGCGCTGAGCAGCCGGGAGACGTGCATCTGGGAGAGCCCGACCACCTCGGCGATCTGCGTCTGGGTGCGGTTGCCGTAGAACCGCATCAGCACGATGCGCCGCTCGCGCTCGGGCAGGCGGCCCAGCACCTCCCGGACCGCCTCGTGCTCCTCCACTCCGTCCTGGCCGCCGTCCCCGCCGCCGATGGTGTCCCCGAGGGACGGGGCGTCCTCGCCGGTGCCGCAGGGCGCGTCCAGGGACAGCGCCGAGTAGGCCCGCGAAGCGTTCAGCAGGTCGTCCGCGGTCCGCTCATCGATGTCCAGGGCACTCGCGATCTCCCCGGTCGTGGGCGACCTGCCGTGCTCCTGGGCGAACTCGACGGTGAAGCGGTTGAGCTCGCCCCTCTTCTCCTGGTGCTTGCGGGGCACCCGCACGTCCCAGGTGTTGTCCCGGAAGTGCCGCTTGAGCTCCCCGGTCACGGTGGGCAGCAGGTAGGACAGGAACGGCTTGCCGTAGTCGGGGTCGTAGTAGGCGACCGCGCGGGTGAGCCCGAGCATGGCGACCTGTTCGAGGTCGTCCATGGGCTCGCCGCGGCCCCGGTAGCGACGGGCCTCCCGCCGGGCCACCGGGGCGTACATGTCGACCACCATCGCGCTGAGCGCCTCGGCCTCCGCCGAGCGGGGCGGCAGGTCCGCGCGGGCCTTGAGCAGCTCCTCGGCGGTGGCGCCCTGGGCGGGCTTCCGGGGGCCGGCGGGGATGTCGTTCGTGGGCGGAGCGGTCATCTCGCATTCCTCCCCTGCGACGTGGGCTGTTCACCGGCACGGGGAGCCGACGGCCACCGCGGCGTCCACTCCGCATGGGGCGTTCCTCGTTCATGGGCCGCGGTCGCAGCGTCGCCCCGTCGCGCGCCTCCGTGGATCGGGAGGCGCCGCCTCTCCAGGGTGCACCGTGCCCGTATAACGGGACGATAAACACCGGCGCCGTCAGCGGCGGCCCCAGGGCAGGAACTCCTGCGCCTTGGAGCGGACCCCCTGCGCCAGCACCGACCAGGCCTCCGGGTCCCCCTTGGCCAGGGCCGCCGTCATCGACTCCATCTGGTCCCAGGTGGCCGTCGGCGGGATCGGCGGCACCGACGGGTCGGTGGCGAACTCGACCACGGCCGGCCCCCGGGCCGCCAGTGCCTCGTCCCAGGCCTCGCCGACCCGGTCGGGCTCCTCCACCCGGATTCCGGTCATTCCCAGGCTCCGGGCGAACGCGGCCGAGGAGGCCCGGGGCAGCCGCTGGGAGGGGACGAACTGCGGCGATGCGCCCATCGCCCGCATCTCCCAGGTGACCTGGTTGAGGTCGCCGTTGTCGAACACCGCCACCACCAGGCGCGGGTCGCTCCACTGCTCGGCGTGGAGCGCGGCGGTGATGAGCTCGTTCATCCCGTTCATCTGCATCGCCCCGTCGCCGGCCATGGCGATCACCGGCCGGTCGGGGTGGGCGAACTTGGCGCCGACCGCGTAGGGCACGGCGCAGCCCATGGTGGCCAGGCTCCCCGAGACCGACCCGCGGATGCCGGCGCGGAAGCGCAGGTGCCGGGCGTACCAGTTGGTGGCCGAGCCGGAGTCGGCGGTGACGATCGCGTCGTCGGGCAGCCGGGGCGAGAGCTCGTGCGCCACCAGCTCGGGGTTGACCGGGTCGGCCGGCACCCCGGCGCGCCGGTCCTGCACCTGCCACCAGCGGCGGACGTTCTGCTCGATCGTCTCCCGCCAGCCGCGGTGCCGCTTGCGCTCCAGCAGCGGCAACAGCTCGCGCAGGGTCTCGCGCGCGTCGCCCAGCAGCGGGACCTCGAACGGGTAGCGCAGGCCGAGCATGGCGGGGTCGATGTCGATCTGCACCCCGCGCGCCTGGCCGTACTCGGGCAGGTACTGGCTGTAGGGGAACCCGGAGCCGACCATGAGCAGGGTGTCGCAGTCGCGCATCATCTCGTAGGACGGCCGGGTGCCCAGCAGCCCCGCGGCGCCGGTGACGTAGGGCTCCTCGTCGGAGATCACGTCCTTGCCCAGCAGCGCCTTGGCCACCCCCGCGCCGAGCAGGTCGGCGGCCTCGGCGATCTGCTCGCGGGCGCCGCGCGCGCCCTGGCCGACCATGACGGCCACCCGGTTCCCCGCGTTGAGCACGTCGGCGGCGCGGTTCAGGGCGTCCCGGTCGGGCACGGTGACCGACCGGGCGGTCCCCAGGGTGCCGGGCACCATCTTGAAGGCGTGCCCGGGCTCGACGTAGTCCAGCTCCTGCACGTCGGCGGGGATGATCACCGCGGTGACCGTGCGGCGGGACTCCGCCACGCGCATGGCCCGGTCCAGGGCGTTGGGCAGCTGCTGGGGCACGGTGACCTCGGTGAGGTACTGGGCCGCCACGTCCTTGTACAGCGCGTGCAGGTCGACCTCCTGCTGCATGGAGCCGCCCATGCCGCTGCGGTCGGTCTGCCCGACGACCGCCACCACGGGGACGTGGTCGAGCTTGGCGTCGTAGAGCCCGTTGAGCAGGTGGACCGCGCCGGGCCCGGAGGTGGCCGTGCACACCCCCACCCGGCCGGAGAACTTGGCGTAGCCCGCGGCCTCGAACGCCGCCAGCTCCTCGTGCCGGGCCTGGAGGAACCGCGGCCGGTCGCCGGCCCGGTCCCAGGCGGCCAGCAGTCCGTTGATGCCGTCGCCGGGGTAGCCGAAGACGTGCTCGACGCCCCACTCGCGCAGGCGTTTCAGCAGGAGATCGGAGACCTTCTCCGCCATCGTTGACAACTCCTCGGTCGGTCGGGCGGGCGTGCCCGGCCCCGCTACCCCGACCGGCGCCGATGATGCCGCCGGCCCGCGAACCGGCCGACGGTGCGTCAGCGGCCCCTTCCCGGGGCCGCGGCGGCGAGCGCCCCGCTCCGCCCGGCCTCCTCCCCGGGTTCGCGCCCGCGCGCCCGGAGCACCCGCAGGTAGCACCGCTCGATGCGGGCGGCCACCGTGTCCCAGCCGTAGCGGGCCGTCACCCGGTCCGCGGCGGCGAACCCGTAGCTCTCCCGGGTCACCGGGTCCGACAGCAGCCGGCGCATCCGGAAGGCCAGCGCCCGCGGCCGCGCCGGCGGCAGCAGGCGCCCGGTGACGTCGTTGACCACCGTGTCCAGGTGGCCGCCGACCGCCGAGGCGATGACCGGGGCGCCGCAGGCCATCGCCTCCACGGTGCTCATCCCGAAGGGCTCGTACCAGGGCATGTTCACCGCCAGGTCGGCCGACCGGAAGTAGGCGGGCACCTGCTCGCGGGGGACCGCCCCCAGGAAGCGCACCCGCTCGGCCACACCGGCCTCCTCGGCCACACCGCGCAGGCGGCCGACCTGCTCGTCGCCGTCGACGGCGCCCGGTGCGGGGCCGCCCACCACGACCAGCTCGGCCTCGGGCACCCCGGCCAGGGCCCGCACCACGGTGTCGACCCCCTTGCGGCGCACCAGCCGCCCCAGGCACAGGACCCGCGGCGCGTCGCCCCGCCGGGCCGCCGGCCCCTCCGGGAAGAAGCGCTCCAGGTCCACGCCGCCGGGGACGACCGCGATGCGGCCCGGATCCACGCCGCGCTGGCGCAGGGACCGCTGCTCCTGGGTGGAGGTGGCCAGGACCATGTCGGCCTTTTCGGCGACCTCGCTCTCGGCCTGCTCGCGCTCGGGCGGGCCGGTGTCGCCGGCCCCCTCGCGCATGCGCTTGAGCGAGAGGAGGGCGTGGAAGGTCTGCACGACGGGGACGTCCGCCGCCGCGGCCGCGGACAGGGCCGCCTGCCCGCTCATCCGGTCGTGGGCGTGCACCAGGTCCGGTGCCTCGTGGGCCCAGTGGCGGGCCAGGTCCTCGGCGAAGGCCNGTGTGCGGGGGGAGGTCGTCCCTGCCGATCGGGCGGGGCGGTCCGGCGCCGACGTGCCGCACGGTCACCCCCGGCGCCGCCTCGCTCTTCCCGGGCTGGTCCGGCGCGGTCCGGCGGGTGTGCACGACGACGGTGTGCCCGCGCTTCCCGAGGGCGCGAGCGAGTTCCGCGACGTGGACGTTCTGCCCCCCGGTATCGCCCCCGCCCATCGCCGCCAGTGGTGAGGCGTGCTCGGAGACCATGTCGATCCTCATGGTGCTACCTCCTCGATCAGCCGGTCCCACTCTCTGGTGAAGCGCTTGAGCGGGAAGCGTTCCGGGGCCTCCTGCCGGGCGGCCCGCCGTTTCTCTCGCGTCTCTCGTGCGCGTGCGGGATCCGGGGCCGGCACCCGCGGCTCCTCGCGCAGGCGTCCGGCATCGCAGCCGAATCGCTGCCGGCCGGCGCCGGTGCTGATAGGCGCCCCGGGGCACGTGCCGCACCAGGCTCTCGGAGCCGTGCCCGGGGCCGTGCGCCCTCGTTCCCGCTCCTCCGCTTCGTTCCCGGTGTGCACCTCCGGACCCCTACCGTCCGCTCGGTCCGTGGCCTCCCGGACCGCCGCGGGTGCACACCGCTCCGACTACCGACGAGCCGTCGCTCCAAACACCGGCTCGGGTGCGCCACCCGGGGCCGTAACGCCGCTCCGTGCCCACTGCCCGGGGATCCTCTCCGCCGAAATCCGTTCGGAAATCCCTCGGAGAGGGCATGGGCCTCCGCGCTCCACCGGGCACACGTCCGTCGAGCCTCCGACTCGCCCGCTCCCCGAGGGCGGTGACGGGTCGGAGCAGGGGGTGCCGGGGGGGTGCGCCCGGTGCTCACCGGCCGCCACCGCCCGGTTGCCGGTCGCCCTTGGGGCGGGCGGGCTGGACGGGCACCCCGTGCGGGGGCGGGTTGGACGTCGGGGCGGCCGACCCCTCGCCCACCGGGGAGCCCCCGTGGGGCGGCGGCGCCGCCTCCGGCCGGAAGTCCTGGTCCCCGCCGGAGGGCTCGGCGCCCTCCTCCAGCGCTTCGAGCCGGTTGGCCAGGACCTCCAGGACCCCGGTGCGGTCGCCGTGCGCCTTCTCGTAGGCGATCAGCCGGCGCAGCTCCTCCTCGCCGAGGGAGCGGACCCGGTGGCGCAGCGTGGCGATGGGCATGCCCTCGTACCCCGGCAGCGGAGGCGTGTTCTGCTCGGACATCGGCTCTCCCCTTCCGTCCGTCGCGTCCCCGCGCGGCTACCCGTGCCCGCGGGACCGCATGCGCCGGCGGCCCCGTTCGTCGGGCGGGAAGGCGACGTCGAAGGCGGGGCGCTCGGAGCGGATGCGCGGCAGCGAGGTGAAGTTGTGCCGCGGCGGCGGGCACGAGGTCGCCCAC
>NZ_ANAD01000037.1 GCF_000341245.1 Nocardiopsis halophila DSM 44494 | reverse complement strand
AGGAACAGCAGCCAGAAGTGGAGCTTGGCCAGCCTCTCGTCGAGCATGATCCCGGTGAACTTGGGCCACCAGAAGTAGAACCCGGCGAACATCGCGAAGACCACGGTGCCGAAGACGACGTAGTGGAAGTGGGCCACCACGAAGTA
This sequence comes from Nocardiopsis halophila DSM 44494, assembly GCF_000341245.1. Classification (GTDB taxonomy): domain Bacteria; phylum Actinomycetota; class Actinomycetes; order Streptosporangiales; family Streptosporangiaceae; genus Nocardiopsis_A; species Nocardiopsis_A halophila. The sequence goes on along the minus strand of NZ_ANAD01000037.1, from coordinate 26,134 downwards.
GGTGTCGGTGACGTGGAAGTCGATGGGCGGGGAGGCCAGCAGCACCCCGGTCAGGCCGCCGAACAGGAACGTGGCCAGGAACCCCAGGGAGAACAGCATCGGGGAGGCCATCACCAGCTGCCCGCGCCACATCGTGCCGATCCAGTTGAAGAACTTGATCCCGGTGGGCACGGCGATCAGGAACGACAGGGCGGAGAAGAAGGGCAGCAGCACCGCGCCCGTGGGGAACATGTGGTGCGCCCACACCACCATCGAGAGCCCGGCGATGGCCATGGTCGCCCCGATCATGCCCTTGTAGCCGAACAGCGGTTTGCGGCTGAAGACCGGGATGATCTCGGTGATGATGCCGAAGAACGGCAGCGCGATGATGTAGACCTCCGGGTGCCCGAAGAACCAGAACAGGTGCTGCCACAGGATGGCGCCGCCGTGCTCGGGGGCGTAGACCCGGGTGCCGATCATGCGGTCGGCGCCCAGCGCCGCCAGCGCTGCGGTCAGCACGGGGAAGGCCATCAGGATGAGCACGCTGGTGAACAGGGTGTTCCAGGTGAACAGCGGCATCCGGAAGGCGGTCATGCCGGGGGCGCGCATCACCACGATGGTGGTGATGAAGTTGACCGCGCCCAGGATGGTGCCCAGCCCCGACACCAGCAGCCCGATCACCCACAGGTCCCCGCCCAGGCCCGGGGAGCGGACCTCGTCCGAGAGCGGGGTGTAGGCGAACCAGCCGAAGTCGGCCGCGCCGCCGTGCGTGCCGAAGCCGGCGAGCAGGATCAGCCCGCCGAACAGGAACAGCCAGTAGCTGAACATGTTGAGCCGGGGGAAGGCGACGTCGGGGGCGCCGATCTGCAGCGGCATGACCAGGTTGGCGAACCCGGCGAACAGGGGGGTGGCGAACAGCAGCATCATCACCGTGCCGTGCATGGTGAACAGCTGGTTGTACTCCTCGCTGGTGACCACCTGCATGCCGGGCCACATCAGCTCGGCCCGGACCACCATCGCCATCAGGCCTGCCACCAGGAAGAACCCGAAGGACGTGGCCACGTACAGCTGCCCGATGACCTTGTGGTCGGTGCTGCTGACCCAGCGGGCCAGCCGCCGCCCCGCGTGCGACTCCCTCCCCTGCGCGGCCCCCGGCTCCCCGGCCTCCTGCGTCTCGGTCACGTCCCGCCTCCTCGGTTCCGGATCCGCGCGGCGGCGGATGCCGCCGCCCGCGCCCACTACCCCCGCGCCGCCGGCGCCGAACACGGCGGCGGACGTACGGGGGCGGGCCGCGTTTCACACGGCCGCTGTCTGGTAGCGGCCCGGAGACCGCATCGCAGAGGAGTTGTGAGGGGAGGCCACCATGGCCGAGACCGTTCGCGAGGTCATGACGACCCCGCCCTATACCGCCTCGCCCGGCACCACGCTGCGCGAGGTGGCCCGGATCATGCGCGACAAGGACATCGGCGACGTCCTCATCACCGAGGACGGCCGGCTGCGCGGGCTGGTCACCGACCGCGACGTCGCGGTGCGCTGCGTGGCCGAGGGGGCGGACTGTGCACAGGAGACCGTGGAGCGGGCCTTCACCGGGCAGACCGTGACGGTCGGCCCGCAGACGCGGGTGGGCGAGGCGGTGCGGCTGATGCGCGAGCACAGCGTCCGCCGGCTCCCCGTGGTCGAGGAGGGGCGCCCCCTGGGCGTGGTGTCCCTGGGCGACCTGGCCGTGGAGCGCGACCCGCGGTCGGCCCTGGCCGACATCAGCGCGGCCGAGGGCAACAACGTCTGAGGCCGGTCCGAGGCGAACCGGGCCGAACCGAGGCGAGGGGCCGCCCCGTGCGGGGCGGCCCCTCGCGTGCCGTTTCGCGTGCCGCTCCGGCCTACCGCCCCCTCGCCCGGCCGGTCCGTGTCCGGCTCGCCTTCTCCAGCGCGGCGACCAGTTCGTCCTTGTCCATCTTCGAGCGGCCCTCGACGCCCAGTTCCCGGGCGCGCTCGTACAGGCGCCGTTTGGACGCGGCGGCGTCGACACCGCCGGCGGTGCCCTCGCTCCCCTCCTTGCGGCGGGCCCGCGGGTCCGAGGCGCGCTCGTCCGAGGGCCCCTTGCGGCCGCCCTTCTTGCGCTCCCAGTGGTCGCCCACCTTCTCGAAGGTGTGCTTGAGCGCGGCGTAGGCGACGCGGTGCGCCCGTTCCCCCTCCCCGTACTGCTCCACCGCCGAGTCGTGCGCCTCGATCCAGGTGTCCTGGGCCTTGCGCGGCGAACGGCGCAGGGTGTCCGGCAGTTCCCGTCGTCCCGGCATGTCCCCCTCCTTCCGGTGGCCGCCGTCGGCCCCGGCGGTTCAGCCGATCCGGGCCATCAGGCGAGTGCAGGCGTCCTCGCACAGCATGCAGGTGTCGGCGCACAGGGCGCAGTGCTCGTGCCGGTCGGCGTGGCGCCGGCACTCCTCGGCGCAGGCACGGCAGTACTCGGCGCACACCGACAGCAGGCCGCGCTGCAGCAGCGGGTCGACCGCGGTGCGCCGGGAGAGCACGTGCAGCGCCGCCTCGCACACGTCGGCGCAGTCCTGGTTGATCCGCACGCACGGAATCAGGTCGGCGGCGTCGCGCTCGCCCAGGCAGGCGTCGGCGCAGGCCGTGCAGGCCTGGGCGCAGGCGGCGAGCCGCTCGATGGCGCTGGAGACCAGCTCGGCGTCGCCGCCGACGCCGCGCGGGTGGGTGCGCAGGAACTCCTGGGTCTGGGTGGGCATCGCCCCTCCTCCGGTCGGGCTCGTCCTCGAGGGGTCCACTGCCGTGTCCCCGGGCGCCCGGTCCCGCCGCGGCGGCGGGACCGGGCACCGAGCGCCCTCCGCTGCATTCCCCCCGACCGCCTCGGCGGCACCGGGGCACCCCCCAGAACCCTGGCGCCGTCCTTCGAGGCGGTCCCGCCCGGGCGGAGGTCCGGGCGCCGGCGCGGGGCGTCGGGTCGTCGCCCTCGCGCCTTGTCCCGGGCCCTAACCCGACGGGGGGCGGGGCATGCACACGCGAAGGAGGAATCTCCGCGACCGCCCCTCGCGGCCCCTACCCGACCTCGGCGGGCCCGGTGCCGGGGAGCGCGTCGAGGGCGTCGTGCAGGCTTCGGCCGTCCGCCTCACCCCCGCAGACCCGCCTCACCCCGCAGGCGCAGGGCCAGGAACAGGTCCACGCGGTGCTCCAGGCGGCTCAGGTCGCGGCCGGTCAGCTCCTCCACCCGGCCGATGCGGTAGCGCAGCGTGTTGACGTGCACGTGCATCGCCGAGGCGCAGCGCTGCCAGGACCCCGAGTGCTCCAGGAACCGCTCCAGCGTCTCCACCAGCTCCGAACGGTGGTCCCGGTCGTAGGCCAGCAGCGGCCCCAGCAGCCGCTCCCGGTAGGAGGCCCGCACCTCCTCGGGCACCGAGGCCAGCAGCAGCTCGTGGGAGTCGATCTCGGCGCCGGCGATCACCTGGGCGCGCCCCGGGCGCAGCCCGGCGAGCCGGCGGGCGTGCCGCGCCTCGGCCGCCGCCCCGCGCAGGTCGCCCAGCTCGCGCGGGGTGGAGCCGATGCCCACCGCCAGGCGGTAGTCCACCAGCCCCGGCTCCAGGGCGCGCGCCCCGCGCTCCAGCTCCCCGCGCAGCTCCTCGACGGCCTGGGCCCCCGCCTGCCCCGGGTCGGGGACCGGCACCACCGCCAGCACGTCGGCGTCCCCGGTGACCACCGCCCCGGGCCGCTCGGCCAGCAGCTCGCCCGCCACCCGGCGGGCCAGGTCCGCCAGGCGCGGCTCGGGCGCCAGCGCCGCGCTGACCACCACGTGGCCCCCGCCCCGCTCCCGGCCGCCCGCGGCCCGCAGCAGCGCCTCGACCTCCTCCTGGCGCTGCTCCTCCAGCAGCCGGGGCAGCGCCTCGGCGTGCCGGGCGTCGTTGAGCGCCCGCTCCTCCTCCCTGCTGCGGGCCAGCACCGCGATCGAGGCCAGCTCGGCGACGGCCTCGTGGACCTCCTCCTCCCAGTCCTCGTGGCGGCCCTCGCACACCAGCAGCCACCCGGCCAGCGGGTGGGAGTCGCGGGTCTGCACCGGCATCACCGTCAGCGCCCGCTCCGGCAGCTCGGTGCTGCGCGGGAACGAGGGCCAGGACAGGGCGCGGGCCGCCAGCTCGGCGCGGGCCCGCCCGTCCAGCTCCGGGCCGGCGCCGGCCACCGAGCGGCCGGTGCTGGAGACCACCCAGGCGCGCAGCCGGGCCTGCTCGGCGGCGGCCGCGAAGACCGCCGGGAAGTCGGCCCCGGCGGCGACCTCGGCCATCATCCGGCGGTGCCGGTCCCGGTTCTCGGCGATGGTGGTGAAGCGGTGCCGGTTGATCAGCCGCAGCACCTCCTCGGTCACCGCGCCGAAGGAGGTCTCGGCCGGCACCTCCAGCAGCGGCACGCCGTGCCGCTCACAGGCCTCAACCAGGTCGCGCGGGATCTCGCCCAGCGCGGTCCCGGCGCCCACCGCGGCCCCGCCCGCCTCGACCACCGAGGCCACGAAGACCTCCGAGTCCTGGGGGCCGTTGCGCCACATCATGCCGGTCAGCACCAGCTCGCCGCCGGTCAGGTAGCGGGCGGGGCGCAGCAGGTCGGTGGTGTAGGCCCAGCGGATGGCACGGTGGGCCTGGTCGGCCCCGCTGATGAAGCGCAGCCTCAGCCGGGGGATGGAGAGCAGTTCGCCGAGCCGCATGGGGTCCCTTCGTCTCGTCGCGGCGCCGCCGCGTGGCGGCCACGTTAACCCACCATGACGTGTTGTAGGAAACAACGAAGCACCGCCCGCGACCAGCGCTCCGGTTCATGGGTTCACCGGGTGGCCGCACCCTGTTCGCCGGTGTTCTACTTCACATACACACCCGGCGTAGACCACACGGCAGACGGCCCGACCGTCCGCCCGCGCGACGACGAGGACGAGTATGGACTTCCTGCGCCCTTCCACGCTGGAGGAAGCGCTGGCCGCCAAGAGCGAGCACCCCGACGCGGTGCCGATCACGGGCGGCACCGACGTGATGGTCGAGTTGAACTTCGACAAGCACCGCCCGCCGGCGCTGATCGACCTGACCGGCGTCCCGGAGCTGGCCCGGTGGGCCCCCGACGGCGACGGGGTGCGGCTGGGGGCGGGCGTCCCCTACACCCGGATCATCGCCGAGCTGGGCGAGCGCGCCCCGGCCCTGGCCCAGGCCTCCCGGTCGGTGGCCTCCCCGCAGATCCGCAACCGGGGCACCGTCGGCGGCAACCTGGGCGGCGCCTCCCCCGCCGGGGAGTCGCACCCGGTGCTGCTGGCCACCGACGCCCGGATCGAACTGGCCTCGGTGCGCGGCACCCGCACCGTCCCGGCCCGCGAGTTCTACCTGGGGCTGCGCCGCACCGCCCGCCAGGACGACGAGCTGATCACCGCGGTGCTGCTGCCCCGCCCGGCCGGGCCGCAGCACTTCTGCAAGATCGGCACCCGCAACGCCATGGTGATCGCGGTGGCCAACTTCAGCCTGGCCCTGGACACCGAGAAGCGCACCGTGGGCACCGGGCTGGGCTCGGTGGCCCCCACCCCGGTCCGCGCCCCCGAGGCCGAGGAGTTCCTGGCCGCCGAGTTCGACTGGGAGGGCGGCTCGGTACTGGACGAGGCCGTGGTGCGCCGCTTCGGCGAACTGGTCTCCTCGGTCGCCCGCCCCATCGACGACCAGCGCGGCTCGGCCGACTACCGCCGGCACGCCGTGGGCGTGATGGCGCGCCGCGCCCTGTCCTGGTCGGTCACCGACCACCGCAAGAGCCTGCAGGACCCGAGGGGAGACGCCCGATGCGCGTGACGTTCACCGTCAACGGAGAAGAGGCCACCGCCGAGGACGTGTGGGCCGGCGAGAGCCTGCTGTACGTGCTGCGCGAGCGCATGGGCCTGCCCGGCAGCAAGAACGCCTGTGAGCAGGGCGAGTGCGGCTCGTGCACGGTCTACCTGGACGGGGTGACCGCCTGCTCGTGCATGGTCGCCGCCGGGCAGGCCCACGGGCGCGACGTGCGCACCGTGGAGGGCCTGGCCGACCAGGGCGGCGAGGGCGATGAGAAGCGCCTGGGCACCGTCCAGGAGGCGTTCGTGGAGATGGGCGCCGTGCAGTGCGGATTCTGCACCCCCGGCCTGCTGGTGCAGACCGACGACCTGATCGCGCGCACCGTGGGCGCGGGCCGGGACGTCCCCGAGGACGCCGAGATCCGCGAGGCCCTGGCCGGCAACCTGTGCCGGTGCACCGGCTACGAGAAGATCATCGACGCGGTGCGGGTGGCCGCCGAGCGCGAGGCCGCCAAGGCGGGCGGTGCCGCATGAGCGCCGAGACCGTCGTCATCGACGGCGCCTACATCGCCACGGTCGGCGGCGCCGAGTACGCCGCCGGACACATCGTGGCCGAGGGCGGGCGCATCACGCGCGTGGGGTCGGGCGCGGCCCCGGACGTGCCCGGGGCGCGCCGCATCGACGGCCGCGGGTGCGTGGCCACCCCCGGCCTGGTCAACACGCACAACCACCTCTACCAGTGGGCCACCCAGGGGCTGTTCGCCGACGGCACGCTGTTCGAGTGGCTGGTGGGCTCCTACGAGATGTGGCACCGGCTGGACGCCGAGACCGTCGCCGGCACCACCACCGCCGGGACGGCCTGGCTGGCCCTGTCGGGCTGCACCACCGCCTCGGACCACCACTACATCTACCCCGCCGGGCGCGGCGACATCGCCGCCGCCGAGGTGGAGGCGGCCCGCCGGGTCGGCATCCGCCTGGACCTGGCCCGCGGGTCGATGGACCGCGGGCACGCGCAGGGCGGGCTGCCGCCGGACTCGGTGGTGGAGACTCTGGACGGGGCCCTGGAGGGCACCGCCGCGGCGATCGACGCCCACCACGATGCCTCCTTCGGCTCCCTGACCCGGGTGGCGGTGGCGCCCTGCTCGCCGTTCTCGGTCAGCAGTGAGCTGATGCGCGGCGCCGCCGAGCTGGCGCGCGCCAAGGGGGTGCGGCTGCACACCCACCTCGCCGAGACCCTCGACGAGGAGGACAAGTGCGCCGCCGAGTTCGGCTGCACCCCGGTGGAGTACGCCGAGAAGCTGGGCTGGCTGGGCGAGGACGTGTGGTTCGCGCACGCGGTCCACCTGTCCGACGCCGCCATCGCGCGCATCGCCGAGACCGGCACCGGCATCGCCCACTGCCCCACCTCCAACGCCCGGCTGGGCGCGGGCATCTGCCGCACCACCGAGCTGCTGGCCGCCGGGGTCCCCGTCGGCCTCGGCGTGGACGGGCCCGCCTCCAGCGAGCTGACGCTGCTGGCCGGCGAGATGCACCAGGCGCTGCTGATGGCCCGCGCCCGCAAGGGCCCCCAGGCGCTCACCGCGCGCCAGGCCCTGCACATGGCCACCCTGGGCGGCGCCCGGGTGCTCGGCCGCCAGGACGAGCTGGGCTCCCTGGAGCAGGGCAAGCTCGCCGACATCGCACTCTGGCGCATCGACGGCTTCGGCCACGACGTGATCGACGACCCGGTGGTGGCCCTGGCGTTCGGCCCGGTCCCGCCCCTGGAGCGGCTGCTGGTCGGCGGCCGCACCGTGGTCGAGCGCGGCGAGCTGCGCACCGTCTCCCACGGCGAGGCCGCCGAGGCCGGCCGCGCCGCCCACCGACGACTGACCCAGGAGGTGAGCCGGTGATGTCCGGCACCGCGACCCGGGCCCCGGGCGACCTGTCCAGCACCACCCGGGACGGGGTGGGCGCCAGCCCCCGCCGCCCCGACGGAACGCTCAAGGTCACCGGCGAGTTCGCCTACTCCTCCGACATGTGGATGGAGGACATGCTCTGGGGGATGACCCTGCGCAGCCCCCACCCGCACGCCCGCATCCTCGGCATCGACACCACCGAGGCGCTCAAGCTCCCCGGCGTGCACGCCGTCCTCACCCACGAGGACGTGCCCGGGGAGAAGCGCTACGGGCTGGAGTACCAGGACCAGCCGGTCCTGGCCTTCGACAAGGTGCGCTACAAGGGCGAGGCGGTGGCGATCGTGGCCGCCGACCACCCCGAGACCGCGCGCCGCGCCCTGGAGCGCGTCAAGGTCGACTACGAGGTGCTCGACCCGGTCTCGGACTCGCGGCGGGCCGCCTTCGACCCCGACTGCCCGCTGGTGCACGAGGAGGGCTCCCTGCCCGTGCACGCCGAGTACAACCAGCACGGCAACGTCGTGCGCCACCAGCCCATCCGCACCGGGGCCTTCACCGAGGGCGGCGGCGTGGAGGGGCTGCGCGCGCAGGCCGCCGCGGTGGTCTCCACCGAGTACGAGGTGGGCATGCAGGACCAGGCCTTCCTGGGTCCGGAGTCGGGCATGGCGGTGCCCGCCGAGGACGGGGGCGTGGACCTGTACATCGCCACCCAGTGGCTGCACGTCGACCAGCGCCAGATCGCGCCGGCCCTGGGCCTGCCCGAGGACCGGGTGCGGCTGACCCTGGCCGGGGTGGGCGGGGCGTTCGGCGCCCGCGAGGACCTGTCCATGCAGATCCACGCGTGCATGCTGGCGCTGCACACCGGACGCCCGGTCAAGATCGTCTACAACCGCGAGGAGTCCTTCTACGGCCACGTGCACCGGCACCCGGCCAAGATGCGCTTCGAGCACGGCGCCGCCGAGGACGGCACGCTGCTCTACGCCACCCTGGAGATCGTCGTCGACGGCGGCGCCTACGCCTCGGCGACCCCCGCGGTGGTGGGCGTGGCCTCCTCGCTGGGCATCGGCCCCTACGAGGTGCCCAACGTCAAGGTGGACGCCTACGGCGTGTACACCACCAACCCCCCGTGCGGGGCGATGCGCGGGTTCGGCGCGGTGCAGGCCTGCTTCGGCTACGAGTCGCAGATGGACAAGCTCGCCGCCGAGCTGGGCATGCACCCGGTGGACCTGCGGATCAAGAACGCCATGAAGCAGGGATCGCGGATCATCACCGGGCAGCTCATGGACACTCCGCTGCCCATGGCCGACATGCTGCAGCGCGCCAAGGACATGCCGCTGCCGCCGACCCGCGAGCAGCTCCCCGACCCGTCCGACCTGCGCACCCTGCCCGGCGGGGTCGCCAACACCACCCACGGCGAGGGCGTGGTGCGCGGCGTGGGCTACGGGGTGGGCCTGAAGAACCTCTGCTTCTCCGAGGGGTTCGACGACTACTCCACCGCCCGGGNGGGGGGGGAGCCGGCGGCGATGGTGCACACCGCCGCCGCCGAGGTCGGCCAGGGGCTGGTCACCGTCAAGGGCCAGATCGCCCGCACCGAGCTGGGCGTGGAGCGGGTGACCATCCACCCCTCCGACACCCAGGTCGGCTCGGCCGGGTCCTCCTCGGCCTCGCGCCAGTCCTACATGACCGGCGGGGCGGTCAAGACCGCCTGCGAGGCGGTGCGCTCCCGGGTGTTCGAGCTGGCCCGCGAGCGCGGCCTGGTGCCGCCGGGCCACCCCGACTCCGGGCTGTCGCTGCAGGGCGGCAAGCTGGTCTCGGACACCGACGGGCCGCTCGCGCCGCTGGCCGATGTGCTGGAGGGCGCCGCGGTGGAGGAGACCCGCGAGTTCCACCACCGGCCCACCCGGATGCTCGACCCGACGCTGGGCCAGGGCGACTCCCACACCCAGTTCGGCATGTGCGTGCACCGCGCCGTGGTCGACGTGGACGTGGAGCTGGGCCTGGTCAAGGTGGTGGCGCTGGACGCGGTGCAGGACGTGGGCAAGGTCATGCACCCCCAGCAGCTGGCCGGGCAGATCCAGGGCGGCTCCACCCAGGGGCTGGGCCTGGCCCTGATGGAGGAGATCCAGGTCCAGGACTCCCAGATCCGCAACCCCTCCTTCACCGACTACCTGATCCCCACCATCCTGGACACCCCGCCGATGCGGATCGACGTGCTGGAGCACGCCGACCCCAACGCGCCCTACGGGCTGCGCGGCGCGGGCGAGCCGCCGACGCTCTCGTCGACCCCGGCGATCGTCGCCGCGGTCCGGGACGCCACCGGGCGCGCGCTGACGCACGCCCCGGTGCGCCCCGAGGACATCGTGGGCATCGAGCTGTAGCCCGGCGCGGTTCCGCCACGATCCTGCCCGTCCCGGTCCGCCGGCGCCCTCGGTGCCGGGACGGGCAGCCTCCGGTCCCAGGAGGCCCCCGGTCCTCCGTGGACGCGCCTCGTCCGGGCGCACCCACGGAAGATCACACAGTGTAATCAACCCCCCGCACACGGTACCGGGCCGGGCAGGCCCGGACCCGACTTCCCTCCAGGAGGGGACATGACCCGACTCGACGCGAAGGGGCCGGCGCCCGAACCGGCGGCGGCCTCCGGGACCGATCGATCCTGGCTCGACCGGTTCTTCTTCGTGACCGAACGCGGCTCCACCTACGGGCGGGAGATCCGCGGAGGCCTGACCACCTTCATGGCCATGGCCTACATCATCGTCCTGAACCCCATCGTGCTCGGCGGGGCCCAGGACATCAACGGATACGCCCCCACCTTCGAGCAGCTGACCACGATGACCGCCCTGTCGGCGGGCATCGTCACCATCCTGATGGGCGTGGTGGGCCGGGCGCCCATCGCGCTGGCCGCCGCCCTGGGCGTCATGGCGGTGGTGGCCTACCAGGCGGTCCCCCAGATGACCTGGCCGCAGGCGATGGGCCTGGTGGTCTGGCAGGGGATCGCGATCATCCTGATGGTGGTCACCGGGGTGCGCACCGCGGTGATGAACGCGCTGCCGCACAACCTCAAGCTCGCCATCGGCGTGGGCATCGGCATGTTCGTGGCGCTGATCGGGCTGGCCAACGCCGGCTTCGTCAGCGCCGGCGACGGGAGCCTGCTGCAGCTGGGCGCCACCGGGCACCTGGCGGGCTGGCCGGTGGTGGTGTTCGTCATCGGGCTGCTGGTCTCGGCGATCCTGCTGGCCCGCAACGTGCCCGGGGCGATCTTCTACGGGATCGTCACCGCCACGGTCATCGCCGTCGCCGTGACCTACGTCTTCCAGCTGGGCGACGACACCTGGGGCGGCTCGGCGCCGCGGCTGCCCGAGACCCTGTTCATCGCCCCCGACTTCAGCCTGTTCTTCCAGGTCGACCTGTTCGGGGCCTGGACCCAGGCCGGGCCGGCCAGCGCGGCGGTCATCCTGTTCACCCTCATCCTGGCGGGGTTCTTCGACGCGCTGGGCACCGTGCTGGCGGTGGGCAACAAGGCGGGGCTGACCGACGAGATGGGCCAGATGCCCCGGACCAACCAGATCCTGGGCACCGACGGCGCCGGCGCCGTGGTCGGCGGCGTGACCAGCTCCTCGGCCACCCTGGTGTTCGTGGAGTCCACCGCGGGCGTCAGCGAGGGCGCCCGGACCGGGCTGGCCAGCCTGGTCACCGGCGGGCTGTTCCTGCTGGCGATCCTGTTCTCCCCGGTGTTCGGGATGGTGCCCGGACAGGCGGCCTCGTGCGCACTGGTCCTGGTGGGGGCCATGATGATGACGGGCGTGGGGGCCATCGAGTGGAGCGACATCTCGGTCGCGGTCCCGGCGTTCCTGACCATCGCCCTGATGCCGTTCACCTACGACATCGCCACCGGCATCGGCGCGGGCATCGTGGCCTACACCGTGATCAAGACCGCCATGGGCAGGTACCGCGAGGTGGGCTGGCTGATGTGGATCCTGACCGCGGTGTTCGCCGCCGACTTCGGCATGGCGGGCATCGAGCACCTGCTGGGCCTGTAGCCCCCGCCAGAGACGCCCTACGAGAGCCCACGACCTCCCGCATGCCGGGCGGATCGGTGAGTAGGGCGTCTACGGGATCCCGTGACTCGGACCCCTTCCCCGGCTCGGGAAGGGGCCTGTCGTCGTCTTGGGGGGTCCTGGTCGAGGAGGCGGCGCCGCTGGTCGTCGCAGATGCGGTAGAGGGGCGGCAGATCGGCAAGCTTGGCGAGGCAGCGCTCAAGCTGGCTTGCGACATCGCTGAGATGTCGGGGCGCATTGTCCAGCTTTTGGGTGAGGGGCACGCGACAGCGGCCAGCATGAACGAGGACGACGCCTAGCGGATCTCCTCTCGGTGGGCGCATACTCCACGCTAGGATAGATCAGGGGGTGTGAGAGTGGCACCAAAGAAGCGGGAACAGCTGTCGAAGCTGATCGACCAGGCTAACGATCTCGAATCCCTGGCGAAACGCATTCAGGACCCGAATGAAGAGCGACCGGAAGAGCTGGCCCGTGAGCTGGAGCAGCAATACGGGTCGTGGTACGCAAAATGCCATACACTACTTCCGGATGACTTGCTGTCTGGATTCAAATCAGCGTACGAGGGAGCTTGGTACAATGGTCGAATTAAAGCATTCATAGGAAATCCACTTAAGCCGAACCCTCTCTACAAAGAACCGCAAGACAATGAATCACTTCCCATCGACCCAATGCTTAACCCCTTTAATTCAAGATTTCGTGAGCCATTACTGGAGCAGAGGCAAGCTCTACTAAATGCATACGAACGCATGGGCATCGGTAGTGACATAGCCGAGGTGCTCGATCAGCTGCAGGCGATGATGGAGCGGCTGCCCTTTGCTCTGGCAGCTCTAGCTGAGCAGACTCAGGGACGCGACGGGATCAGCATTCGTGATGAGTATGACCTGCAACGAGTCCTCCATGCGCTGCTGGTGCTTCACTTCGATGATGTCCGCCCGGAGGACTACAGTCCCAGCCGAGCAGGAGCGAATACGCGAATCGATTTCATTATCAAAGACGTTCGAATTGCCGTCGAAGCCAAGATGACTCGTAACGGACTCGGCCGCAAAGAACTTGGCAACGAGCTCGCCGAAGACATCCTCCGATACAAAGCTCATCCAGATGCCAGCGCCCTCTTCGCCATCATCTACGACCCTTCCAGGAAGGTTTTGAATCCTCGTGGTTTTGAGCGGGATATCAACGAAGAGGATGATCACTTCCCGGTGAGAGCCGTGATCGCTCAGTAGAGCGGGTGCCCTCCTGCGCTAGTCGACGAAGACACCCGCTGAGTCTCTACTTCTTCCACCCTGGTCGCTGACGCATGGGGACATCATGCGTGAGCGACTGGGCGCGGATAGTGGTGTCAGCAACTCCAAAGCGCCTGCCGAGATTGGCTCATGCGGCGCCCGTGCCCGGAGCACCCCTCCGGGCACGGGCGCCGCCGCCTTTCCCAGCTCCTATGCTCCTCCTCCGGTCCCGTGGTCGAGGCGCCAGAGCCCCTCCCCCTCCAGCCGGGACAGGCGCCAGCCCTCGGGGGTGCGGACCGCCTCCATCCGGTACTCCTCGCCTACGGTGAATTCGGGGGCCTCCCCCTCCCGGCAGAACACCGCGAGCTGCTGGGCGCCGAGCACGGCGCGGTCGCCTTCGACCTCCACCAGCGGGTTGGTCGTCAGGTGGTGCGTGCGCGCGAACGGGCCGTGGCTGCGCGCGGCCAGCCCGGCGACGCGGTCCGCGCCCTGCACCTCGCCGGAGCCGACGACGACCACGGCGTCCTCGGTGAAGACGCTCCGCACGTCGTCGAAGCTCTTGTCGTCCAGCCACCGGCCGTGCCGGGAGAGCAGGTCGGTGATCTCGGCGCGGTCCGCGAGGCGGGCCACGGTGTCCTCCGCGGCGTTCCCGCCGCTCTTTTCATTGGTCACACCAACGTTCATGGCGGCGACCGTACACGAATTCGTTGGTGCTGCCAATAGTCGGCTAGGATTCCCGCATGACCGCCCGACCCGCCGCACAGCCCCCCGAACGGCTGCGCCGCCTGCCCAGCCGCCTGCTCACCCGCACGGCCGCCCAGGTCCAGCGCCTGGTGGCCGAAGGGCTCGGGGAGTACCGCACCCACCACTACGCGCTGATGGCCGCCGCGGCCGAGCTCGGTCCGGCCAGCCAGGCCGCGCTGGGGCAGGCCTGCGGGATGGACCGCAGCGACGTCGTGGCGGCCCTGGACGACCTGACCGCGCGAGGGCTGGTGCGCCGCGCCCCCGACCCCGCCGACCGGCGCCGCAACACGGTCGTCCTCACCGGCAACGGCGAACGGGCCCTGCACGAGCTGGACGCGCGTGTGCAGGAGGTCCAACAGCGGGCGTTCTCGCCGCTCACCCCGGACGAGCGGGCCGTGCTGGCCGACCTCCTGGCCCGGGTGAACCGGCACCACGCCGAAGCGGAATGACGCCCTCTCGGGTCCCGTTCCGGAGCGCGCACCCCGGCCCACCAGGGGCCGGGACGCGCGGGGGCCTCACTCCTCGGCGGTGCACCAGTACTGCAGGGTGGCCTCACCGCTGTGGACGTACGACAGGCCGGTGAACCCGTGGCCGCCGCTGAACGCGATGTCCTGCACGGCCGGGGTGCCGATCTGGTACAGGTCGCGCGCGATGCGGTCCCCGGTGGCATCGGTGACGTCTACGGAGATCATGCGGCCTTCGGGCGCCTCGCCAATGTACCTCAGCGCGATGCTCAACTCCTCGAACTCGGCGGTGTCCTCGGCACCGGCCATATCGTCGGTGCGTTCGGCCTCCAGGGTGGTGTCCTCCTGCCCGGCGCCGGTGTCGCCGGCCCGGTAGTTCGCTTCGCACACCACCCGTGAGGGCAGGTCGGCGCCGTCCCCTTGGGCTCCCTGGTTCCCCGAGGCGCCTTGCGCCCCTTGTGCGGCGCCGCACCCCGCGGCGGCCGCCGCCAGGGCCCCGGCTCCTGCGAGGACGGCCGCCCCATGACCCTTCATCTCGATCTCCTCCCGACGCACGTGCGGTCACTGCGGTGGGATGGGGGCGTTACAGGCTACGCGGTACGCGCAGGGTGGCGATCTCGAAGGGGCGCAGCGACAGGTGCCACCCGTCGCCGTCGGGCACCGGCCCGGCGGCGCCCTCCAGGGGGCGTTCGAGCAGGTCGACCCGGGCGGGCCTGCCCGCGTCGAAGCCGAACCCCACCCGGGTGGACGCCCGCGCCCCGCGGGCCTCGTACAGGCGCACCACCACGTCGCCGGAGCGGTCGTCTGCGAGCTTGACCGCCTCCACCACCACCCCGTCCTCCTCCACACGCACCAGCGGCGCGACCGACCCGCCCCGCTCGGCGGTGCGCTCGGGCAGGTTGATGCGGTACCCCTCACGGACCGCGTCGGCCACGGCCGCGCCGGGCAGCAGCGCGTAGCCGAACCGGTGGGGCCCGTGGTCGGTGCGCGGGTCGGGGAAGCGCGGCGCCCGTAGCAGCGACAGCCGCACCGCCGTCGTGGTGCCGCCGTCGCCGCGCACGTCCCGCGTCACGTCGTGGCCGTAGGTGGAGTCGTTGACCAGCGCGTGCCCGTAGTCGGGGTCGGCCACCCGGATCCACCGGTGCGCGCAGGTCTCGAACCGGGCCGCGTCCCAGGAGGTGTTGGTGTGCGTGGGACGGCGCACGTGCCCGAACTGGATCTCCGAGGCGGCCTCGTCGGCGCGCACGTCCAGGGGGAAGGCCGCCTTGAGGAACTTCTCGGTCTCGCGCCAGTCCACCTCCGTGTCCATGTCCACCCGCGCCGCCCCCGGGCGCAGCACCGTGCGCTGGACGGCCGTGGACGAGCCGAAGCTCCGCCGGGCGGTCACCGCCCACGCCCCGCCCTCCAGCGGCTCGGCGGACACGTCATCGGCGCCGTCCAGGTCGGTGACGGTGTTGCGGTAGAAGGAGTCCACGTCCCAGGCGTCCCACATGTTCGGGAGGTCGGGGTGGATCTGCAGCAGGTTGCCGCGCCCGCCCGGTGCCAGGGCCTCGCGCCCCCGCCCGCCGTCCGCCCGCAGGTCGACGACCGAGCGCAGCAGCCCGTCCGGGCCGATGACGGCCCGCACCGACCCGTTGTCGAGCACGTGCGCGTCCCCGTCGAGGGTGTGCCGCACGGCCCCGCCGGTGTCCCCGGCGCGGGTGGCCGGGCCCGCGCCCAGGGCGGGGACGCCGTCGCGCTCGTGCGGGCAGGCGTTGAAGACCGCGGGGGCGCCGGGGCCCTCGGGGCCGGGGACGGCGTCGAGCAGGGCCGCCTGGGCACCGCCGATGACCTCCTCCAGCTCGTGGGCGATCCCCTCGTAGGCCTCGGCCGCCTCCCGGTGCACCCAGGCGATGGAGGTGCCCGGCAGGATGTCGTGGAACTGGTGCAGCAGCACCGTGCGCCAGACCCGCTCCAAGCGCTCGTAGGGGTAGCCGGCCCCCGTGCGCACCGCCGCGGTCGCCGCCCACAGCTCGGCCTCGCGCAGCAGGTGCTCGCTGCGCCGGTTCCCCTGCTTGGTGCGGGCCTGGCTGGTGTAGGTGGCCCGGTGCAGCTCCAGGTAGAGCTCGCCCAGCCACACCGGCGGNAGGTAGAGCCCCCCCAGCCACACCGGCGGGTCGGGGTACTCCGCGCGCGCGGCGGCGAAGAAGGCGTCGGGCCGCTCCACGCGCACCCGGGGCGAGCCCTCGAGGCCGGCCAGCCGGTCGGCGCGGCCCAGCATCTCCCGGGTGGGCCCGCCGCCGCCGTCACCCCACCCGAAGGGCACCAGCGACCGGGTCGCCGCCCCTTTGTCGCGGAAGTTGCGCACCGCGTGCGCGAGCTCCGCGCCCGACAGCTCGGAGTTGTAGGTGTCCACCGGCGGGAAGTGGGTGAACACGCGGGTACCGTCGATGCCCTCCCATAGGAAGGTGTGGTGCGGGAAGGGGTTGGTGCGGTTCCAGGAGATCTTCTGGGTCAGGAACCACTCGGCCCCGGCCAGGCGCACGATCTGCGGCAGCGCCGCCGAGTACCCGAAGGAGTCGGGCAGCCACACCTCCTTGGTGTCCACCCCGAACTCCTCGGAGAAGAAGCGCTTGCCGAAGACGAACTGGCGGGCCATGGCCTCCCCTCCGGGCATGTTGGTGTCGGCCTCCACCCACATGCCGCCCACCGGGACGAACCGCCCCTCGGCCGCCTTCTCCTCGACCCGGGCGTACACCTCGGGCCGGTGCTCCTTGATCCACGCCAGCTGCTGGGCCTGCGACATGGCGAAGACCAGGCCGGGGTGGTCGTCCATCAGCGCCGTGACGTTGGCGGCGGTGCGCGCCACCTTGCGCACCGTCTCGCGCAGCGGCCACAGCCACGCCGAGTCGATGTGGGCGTGGCCCACCGCCGAGATCCGATGCGCGCCCGCCTCGGCCGGGGAGGCCAGCACCGGGGCGAGCACGCGGCGGGCCCCCTCCGCGGTGCCGGGCACGTCCTGCAGGTCGAGGGCGTCCAGGGCACGCTCCAGGGCCCGCAGCACCTCCCACCGGCGCGGCGCGCCCGCGGGCAGCTCGCGCATCATCTGGTCGAGCACCTCGATGTCGTGCACCAGGTGCCACACCCCCGGGTCGAAGACGGCCAGGTCCACCGAGCGCACCCGGTACAGCGGCCGGTCGGGGGCGGTGCGCCGGTCGCCCAGCTCCGTGGGCCGGAACGGGGGCGCCCCCAGCACCACGGGGTTGGCGGCGGCCTCCACGAAGTACTCCACCGGCTGCCCCGCCTGAGCCGAGGAGGCGACGCGCAGCCACCGGTTGCGCGGGCTCAGCCCTTTGACCACCGCCCCGTCGGCGGTGTAGGCCAGCCCCTCGCACTGGAAGCCGGGCATGTGCCCGTCGAAGCCCAGGTCGACCACGGCCTCCACGGTGCGCCCCGCCCAGGCCTCGGGGACGCGCCCGCGGATGCGGAACCAGGTGGTGCCCCAGGGCGGCCCCCACGGCTCCCCGGGACCGGCCGGCCGGTAGGGCGCGGCCAGGCCCTCGGCGACGGGGACGGGCTCGCCGGGGGCGTCCCACCGGGCGGTCTCCATGGGCGCGGTCTCGGGGTACACGGCGGGGCGGATGCGCTCCTCGAGGACGCGCGAGACCCGGTCCTCCACCAGTTTCCGGTCGTCGTGCATGCTGCCTCTCTCTCGGGCCCGGGGCCGGTCGGGGGCACCGCGTGTGCGCCGGCCACCAACGTCATGCCCGACAGCGGCGGACTCCAGCCGCACATACCGGGTCGCCGCCGGTGGCGGCATGGGAGGATTCGGACCGGTGCCGGGTGATCCGCCCGGTGCCGAGCGCGGCTGAACGGAGGATGATGGAACCCCCCACCGAATGGCTCCAGGCCGAGGAAGAGCGCACGGTCGCCTTCGCCCGCGCGGCCGCGCTGCCCGAGGGCGGCTTCGGCTGGCTGGACGAGGAGGGCCGCCCCGTCCCCGACGGCGTGGCCCACACCTGGATCACCTGCCGGATGACGCACGTGTTCTCCCTGGCGCACCTGCGCGGCGACCCCGAGGCGGCGGCCCTGGCCGACCACGGCCTGGAGGCGCTGCGCGGGCGGCTGCGCGACGCCGAGCACGGCGGCTGGTACTCCTCCAGCGCCCCCGGCGACGGCGCCAAGGCCGGCTATGAGCACGCGTTCGTGGTGCTGGCCGCCTCCAGCGCCGCGCAGGCCCGCCGTCCCGGCGGCGCGGAACTGCTGGACGAGGCGCTGGAGACGGTCGAGCGGCGCTTCTTCCACGCCGTCGAAGGACTGTGCGTGGAGGGCTGGGACCGCACCTGGCGCAGATGCGAGGCCTACCGCGGCGCCAATAGCAACATGCACATGGTGGAGGCGTTCCTGGCCGCCGCGGACGCCACCGGCCGGGAGATCTGGCGCCAGCGCGCGCTGGGCATCGCCGACCGGCTCATCCGCGACAAGACCGCGGCCAACGGCTGGCGCCTGCCCGAGCACTTCACCCCGCAGTGGGAGACGCTGCTGGACTACAACGCCGACGCCCCGGCCGACCCCTTCCGCCCCTACGGCACGACCGTGGGGCACTGGCTGGAGTGGGCGCGCCTGCTGGTGAACCTGGAGTCCGCCCTGGGGGCGGGCGGGCCGCCGTGGCTGGTGGACGCCGCGCGGCGGCTGTTCGCCCTGTCCTGCGAGCACGGGTGGGCGGCCGACGGGGCCGACGGGTTCGTGTACACCCTGGACTGGCAGGACCGGCCGGTGGTCCGCGAGCGCATGCACTGGGTGGCGGCCGAGGCGACGGCGGCGGCCGCGGTGCTGCACCGGCGCACCGGCGACGAGGGGTACGCGCAGTGGTACACGCGCTGGTGGGACTACATCCGCGAGCACCACGTCGACCCCGGCAAGGGCGGCTGGCACCACGAGGTGGCCCCGGACGGCTCCCCCTCGTCGACGGTGTGGCGGGGCAAGCCCGACGCCTACCACGCCTACCAGGCGGTCCTCATCCCCCGCCTGCCCCTGTCCGGCTCGGTGGCCGGGGCGGTGGCGGCGGAGGAGGCCTGAGATCCCGGTCAGGCGGTGCGGTCAGGCCGTGTGGTCCAGGACGAAGTCGAAGGCGGCGGCCCGGCCCGCCCCGTCCCGGCGCACCTCCATCAGCAGGCGCGGGTCGAAGATCCGGTCGGAGCCGTTGCGCGGCTCGCCCGGGAAGTACAGCTGCGTGGTGAGCACCCGCCGGGACGGCGCCTGCACCTTGACGTGCAGGTGGCGGGTGCGGCCCGGGTACAGCCCGGGGACGATGGTGGTCAGGGCGAACGCCCCGTCGGTGCCGGTGAACTGGTGGCCCCGGTAGCGGTAGCCGACGTTGTCGTAGGCGCCGTGGTGGTCGGCCTGCCAGAAGTCGAGCAGGGCCCCGGCGACCGGGCGGCAGTCGCGGGTGAAGACGTACCCGGCCACCGCCAGCGGCGTGCCCGGGTCGCCGGGGACCACCAGGTCGCCGGTGCGCGGGGAGCCCGGCGTGAAATAGGGGCCCTCCATCTGCGGCGGGGTGGGGTCGTCGCCGTCGTCGCAGGCCGGGGTGGGCTCCAGCGACCGGCCGTCGGCCCGGTCCCGGGCCAGGGCGGGGGCGGCGCCCGCGGCGCCCAGCAGGGCGCCGGTGGCCAGGGCCGCCTTGAGCAGCGTCTTGCGGGTGGGGGTCTCGTCGGCCACGGTGGGCTCCTCGCGTTCGGGTGCGGGGAACACGGACGCTACGCCGTGTCACCGCCCGTGCGCGATGGACGTTCCCCGGGCGCCGTTGTGCTCGGCGCGGGGCCCACCTCGGCACGGGCGTGCGCGCGGAACTCCCCCGGGGTGGCCCCGGTCTCGCGGCGGAAGAAGCGGCAGAAGTAGGCGGGGTCGGCGAACCCGCTGGCCCGGGCGACGGCGGCGACGGTCAGCCGGGTGCAGGCCAGCAGGCGCTCGGCCTCCAGCAGGCGGGCCTGGCGCAGGAGCGCGCCGGGGGTGCGGCCGGTGGCGCGCTTGACGGCCTCGCCCAGGTGGCCGGGGCTGACACCGAGGCCGTCGGCGATCCGCTCGACCCCGGCCCCGGGCTCCAGGGCCTCCGGCCCCTCCAGCACCTGCAGGAACCGGGCGGCCAGGCCGGCGGCGGCCCCGGGGGCCGGGGCGGGGAGGTCGGCGGTCGTCCGCCAGGCCCGCACCAGCAGGACGTGCAAGAGCGCGCGGACGACGCCGGCCATTCCGGGGCGCCGCTCGCCGAACTCGCGGGCGATCTCGGTGACCACGCCCGCGGCCTCGGCGTGCTCGCGCGGGCCCAGCGCGGTCCAGGGGCGCCGGGCGGCCAGGCGGCGCAGCAGCTCCCGGTCGCCGGGGCGGTCGGCCAGGAAGGCGTCCTCCAGCAGCAGCACGTACCCGTCCAGGCCGCGGGCCTGCCAGTGGTGGACTTGACCGGCGGCCAGCACGCCCAGGTTGGGCGGGGTGATGGGCAGCGGCCGGGTGTCGACCACGTGCCGTCCGCTGCCGGCGGTGACCAGCAGGATCTCGTGGAAGGCGTGGCGGTGGGGGTAGTCGGCGCGGGAGAGCGGGCCGATGGAGTCGAAGGTCCCGGCGGCGAAGGGGAGCCGGTGCGGTGCGGGGACCTCCAGCCGGTGCAGCTCCAGCGCCCCGCGGGCGGGCGGGGGGCTCACAGGAAGCGGTCGGCGAGCAGCCGCGCCACCGCCCAGTCCTGGACCGCGACGCCCACGCTCTTGAACACCGTGCGCCCGCACCGCTCCGCGGGCGGGCCACGCCTCAGCGCGTGCCCCAGCTCCACCAGGTCCGCACGTGTGATCGCTCCCGTCTCCAGGGCGTGCAGCACCTCGCCGGCCTCCTCCATGACGGCGCCGAGGTCGTCGACCACCACGGCCGAGGAGGCCAGCACGTCGTCGTCGAGCTCGCGCATGGCGGGGCGGAAGGAGCCGACGGCGTTGACGTGCACCCGCCCGGGCAGGTCCGCGGCGCGCAGCACCGGTTCGACGGCGGTGGTGGCGCAGGCGACGATGTCGGCCCCGGCGGCCGCGGAGGCGGGGTCGGGCGCGGTGCGCATCCGCACCCCGGGCATCTCGGCGGCCAAGGCGGCGACCAGTGCCTCGGCCCGCTCCCGGGTGCGCGAGGCGACGGTGAGCTCGGCCAGGGGGCGCACCGTGTGCACGGCCCTGACCTGGTCGGCGGCCTGGCCGCCGGCCCCGATCAGCGCCATGCGGCGGGCCCCGGGCGGGGCGAGCAGGTCGGTGGCCGCGCCGCTGGCGGCGCCGGTGCGCAGGGTGGTCAGCGCCCCGGCGTCGGCGGCCAGGGTGTGGGCCCGACGCGGGTCGCTCCACACGACGGTGCCGGTGATGGCGGGGGCGCGGTCGAAGTCCAGGCCCAGCGTCTTGACGATGGCCGTCCCGGTGGGCCGGTGGTGCACCGGCATGGCCAGGTGGGCCCCGCCGCCCAGGACGGTGCGCACGGGGATCTCGAAGACGTCCGCCGCCAGGTCGGTGAAGGCCCGGCGGACGGCGTCGACGGCCTCGGCCATCGGCACCGCCCGGCGCACCTGTTCGTCCGTGACCACCACCGTGCCCATGCGGGGCATGCTGCCGCGCGCCGCGCCCGGCCGCAAGAGCCCCGCAGGCCCGGACGGCCGGCTCAGTAGCCGACGGTGAAGCGCTCGCCGATGCGGGCCGGGCGCTCGACCTCGTCGATCAGGGCGACGGCGTAGTCCTCGGCGCTGATGCGGCTCTCCCCCGCCTCGTCGGTGACCAGGGTGTCGCCGGCGGTGCGGTAGGAGCCCGTGCGCTCGCCGGGGGCGATGCTCGCGGCCGGGCTCAGGCTGGTCCAGCGCACGTCCTGCACGCCGCGCAGGAACTCCAGCGCCTCGCCGTGGGCGTGCATGATCTGCAGCAGCCACTCGGGCAGGCCCGGGGCGTCCCAGACGAGGGAGCCGTCGGCGGTGGCCAGGCTCCCGGCGCCGCCGACCATGATCAGCCGCGGGGCCCGGTCGCCGAGCGAGCGCAGGGCCTCGACCAGGGTGCGGGCCGCGGGCCCGATGAGGTCCCTGTGCCCGGGGCCGTCGCCGCCGCCGACGGCGCTGACCAGCACGTCCTTGCCCTTGGCGGCCTCGGCGACCGAGGCGGCGTCCCGGACGTCGCCGACGGCCGTGCTCAGCCCGGCGTCGCGGCGCTCGACCTTGGCGGGGTCGCGCACGACGGCGGTGACGGTGTGCCCGCGCCGCAGCGCCTCGTCGACGATGCGCGATCCGATGGTCCCGTTGGCTCCGATGACGGCGATGTCGGCCATGTCCGTGTCCCCTTCGATCCGGTGTTCCGATGCGGTGTGCATCCACCGCCAACACTAACCATTGGTTAGCACTTACAAAAGCACAGTACATGCGATATGGATCACGGCGCCGCTCGGGCGGCGGGCGGTATCGTGCACGGGTGAGCTTCGAGGATCTGGCCTATGACGTGTTCCAGAAGCGCTGCCCGTCCCGGTCGGCGCTGGAGCACGTCACCGGCAAGTGGGCGGTGCTGGTCCTGGGCGCGCTCGCCCAGGGGCCGGCGCGCTTCGGCGCGCTGCGCCGGCGTGTGGACGGCGTCAGCGAGAAGATGCTCTCCCAGACCCTGCAGACCCTGGAGCGCGACGGCTTCGTCCACCGCGAGGTGCACCGCCCCATCCCCCCGCACGTGGAGTACTCCCTGACCCCCCTGGGCCGGGACACCGCCGTGCACCTGATGGCCCTGGTCGGCTTCCTGGAGGAGCGCATGGACGAGGTCGTACAGGCCCGCGCCGACCACGACCGCCGCGACGGGAAGGCGGCCGCCGGAATGCCGGAAGCGCAGTAAGGCGCCCGCGCCGACAGGGCCCCGACATGAGCGGGGCCGTGCCGGCGGCGGGCGCCTCAGTGGGAGCGGCGGGAGAGTGGTCCCCCTGCGGTATCAGCCTTCCAGCAGCTCGGCGACGGAGGTCGCGGTCACGGCGCGGTCGAGCCAGGAGTCGAGCTGATCCGGGTCCGTGCACGCGCTGATGCGCTCCCGCTCGGCCTCGGAGACGGCCAGTCCCAGCGCCGCCAGGACCCGGAGCAGTGATTCCGCCTTGCCTTTCGCGATGCCCTGCTCGAGGCCCTGCTCAAGGCCCTGCCTGACGAATCGATCCGTGTAGGCACTGTGGTACCGCAGGGTGCTCGTGGACATGATCTCCTCCACCTCGTTACGGGCTTCCTCGTCGAGCAGTGTCAGGGTGTACTCAGTGTATTCGGCCGCGACCTCGGGATCGATGCCTTCGAACCCTTCGAGCAGGGCTTTCAGTACTCCCGGGGCGGAGGAGTGACAGGCCGCCGCCAGGACGGCCATCTCCGGGGAGCGGGCCACCCGGGCGGGGTCGGTGATCATCGGCAGCGTGGACGGGCCGATGACGAGGGGCTTGAACCAGTGCTCGGGGCCGACCCGGAAACGCTTGCCGTACTGGTCGGCGACCCGCTGCTCCGGACAGACGGCGAGGACGGCGGCGTCGCAGTCGCTCCTGTCGCCGGCGACCGCAGCGTACTCGGCCCACCTGCGGAACTTGCCCTTGACGAATTCGTTCTGGACCTCGACGACGATGACCATCTCGGTGCGGCCGTGGTGTTCCAGCTCGGTGATCATCACGTTGTTGAGCAGCGCCACGACCGAGTCCGCACGGCGTTCCACCGCGACGGCCTCGCCGAGATCGGCGCTGTGCAGGACCGCCTGGTCGTACTCGGGCAGCTGTACGCCCAGGCATTCCGTGAGGAGTTGGGGGGCGAAGTCCGGGCAGTCGATGAACAGTTGGACCCGGGTTCGGTGTTCGGGGGAGACAGGCATGGAGGGACACTACTGCGCGAGGGCGGGCGAACACCCTGAGTTCGCGAAAATCCCCGCTCGTCCGTCACAGCGCCGGTTCGGCCTCCCCGGTGACCCCGTCGGCCAGGTCCCGGGCCACACGGAGGGCGGCGTAGTGGTTCGAGGCGCCCCAGTGGTCGTAGTCGGCGGCGTAGACCCGCTCGTCGCGGACCGCGCCCAGCTCGGCCCACACCCCCGAGCCGAAGGAGTCGGGGGCGTCCTCGTACCCGCTGCCCGAGAGCACGAACAGCACGTCGGCGTCGGCCCGGTCCAGGTTCTCGTAGCTCTCGGAGACGAAGTCGCGGTCGGCGTCGGGCTCCTGGTGGCCCTCGGGGCGGGCCAGGCCCAGGTCGTCGGCGATCTGGCCGGGGAAGGAGGCCGGGGTCTCGATGCGGATCTCCTGGGGGCTCTGCAGCCGCAGCAGGGACACCTCGACGGAGGCGGGGTCGCCGACCGCGTCCTCGATGCGGGTGCGGGCGTCCCCGACCGCCCGCCGGTACTCCTCCTCGGCCGCCTCCGCCTCCTCCGGGACACCCAGCACCTCGGCGACCTCGGACAGGTGCCCGCGCCAGGACTCGGTTCCGGTCCACTCCAGCAGGACGGTGGGGGCGATCGCCTCCAGCTCCGGCAGGGCCTCGGCCTGGGCGCCGTGGGCGGTGGAGACGCCGATGATCAGGTCGGGTTCGGCCTCGGCCAGGCGCTCCAGGTCCACGTCGCCCTCGGCCGGGGACCCGGAGACCACCGGCGGGGCCTCGGCCCCGTCGGGGAGGAAGGGCGCCAGAGCGCCGTCGTCGGCGGTGGGGTCGCCCAGGGTGCCGACCACATCGGCGCCCACGCGGGTGGCGGCCGAGAGCGTGGGCCGCCAGAGCACGGCGACCCGCTCGGGGTCGGCGGGCACCTCCACGGCCCCGCCGGCCCCTTCGACCGTCCGGGTCTCCCCCGCCGGATCGGGCCCGGCCCCCGAGGAGCACCCGGCCAGGGCGAGGACGGCGGCGACGGTCACGGGGGCGGCACGCAGAACCGGGGGGAGACGCATCCCCCCATGCTATTCGGTTAGCCTAACCTCATTCAATCTCCGGGGCGCGCCACGGAATTCCGGCACTCACCGCGCGGCCTCCCGGGGGCGGTAGGGACAATCACCCCATGAGCACCGACCACCGCACCGTCTTCGTCACCGGCGCCAGCTCCGGCTTCGGCGCCGCCATCGCCCGCAGGTTCACCGAACAGGGCCACCGGGTGGTGGCCGCCGCCCGGCGCGCCGAGCGCCTGGCCGAGCTGGAGAAGGAGCTGGGCCCGCTGCTGCACCCCCTCACCCTGGACGTGTGCGAGCGCGCCGAGGTCGAGCGGGTCGCCGCGTCCCTGCCCGAGGAGTTCGCCCGCGTCGACGTCCTGGTCAACAACGCGGGCCTGGCCCTGGGCCTGGGCCCGGCACAGGAGGCCGACCCCGAGGAGTGGCGGCGCATGGTCGACACCAACTGCGCGGGCCTCATGTACTGCACGCACGCCCTGCTGCCCGGCATGGTCGAGCGCGGCGGCGGCCACGTCGTCAACATCGGCTCGGTCGCCGCCCACCACGCCTACCCGGGCGGCAACGTCTACGGGGCGACCAAGGCGTTCGTCCACCAGTTCAGCCGCAACCTGCGCGCCGACCTGCACGGCACCGGCGTGCGGGTGACCTGCGTCGAGCCCGGCCTCACCGCGGGCACCGAGTTCTCCGAGGTCCGCTTCTCCGGCGACACCGAGCGCGCGAGCGCCCCCTACCGCGACACCGACCCGCTCACCCCCGAGGACGTCGCCGAGGCCGTGGCCTGGGCGGTGTCCCAGCCCGCCCGGGTCAACATCAACACCGTGGAACTGATGCCGACCGTCCAGAGCGCGGGCCCCCTGCGCATCCACCGCTCGGCCTGACCCTGCCCCGCCTGTGAGAATGCGCGTGTGACGGATACCGGACCCCGCGTGCGCCTACTCCTCGGCCTGCTCGCTACCGCCTGGGCGCTCTTCGAACACCACCTGCAGGCCATCGACGACCGCGCCGCCCGGTAGGAGTCCGCCCCCGGCGCGTGGACCACCGTCCACGAGGTGTACTGCGGCGGCGCCCCTCCCTCCGCGCGCGTCCATCACCTGGCCCG
>NZ_ANAD01000036.1 GCF_000341245.1 Nocardiopsis halophila DSM 44494 | reverse complement strand
CACCTGCAGGCCATCGACGACCGCGCCGCCCGGATCACCGTCGAACCGACCGAGAACGTCGCCGGGATCGAGCTCCTGCACCCCCTCCACCTCAACGCCCGGCCCCGCCGGGACTGAACCGCCGGAACCGGCCCGCGCGCGCCGCCGGCGACGGGACGGCGGCCCCGGGTGCTATATTCGGTTCCGAATATTCGGAACCGAACAAGGAGGCCGCATGGCCGCCCGCCGCCGCGCCGCCGGCAACCCGCTCGCCCTGGCCGTCATGGGGCTGCTCCTGGAGAAGCCCATGCACCCCTACGAGATGCGGGCCACCCTGCGCGACCGCGGCCTGGACACCGCCTTCAAGCTCGGCACGGGCACCCTCTACGACACCGTCCGCGCCCTGCTCGAACGCGAGTGGATCCGCGAAGAGGACACCGGCAGCGACGGCGACCGCCCCCGACGCACCGTCTACGCCCTCACCGACGCCGGCCGCACGGCCTTCTCCGAACGCCTGGACGCGCTCGTCCGCACCCCCGCCGACGACGAGTACCCCGTCTTCCTCTCGGCCGTCGCCTACCTCGGCGCCCTGGGGCCCGACCGCGCCCGGGACGCCCTCACCGAGCGCGCCGGGCGCCTGGCCGAACGGGCCGACCGCCTCAGGGCCGACCTGCACCGCGCGCTCGACGGTTCCGCCCTGCCCCGCCTGTTCCTGATCGAGGTCGAGTACGCCGTGCACATGGCGGAAGCCGAGCGCTCCTGGGCCCTGGCCACCGCCGAGGAGATCCGCACCGGCTCCCTGCCCTGGCCCGCCGGCGCGCGCTGACCCCGGCCCGAACCCGACCACGGAGGCCACCGTGTCCCCTTCCCTGACCACCGACGTCCTCATCACCGGGGCCGGGCCCGCCGGGCTCCTCCTGGCCTGCGAGCTCGCCGCCGAAGGCATCGACACCACCGTCATCGAACGCGACGCCGAACGCCCCCGGCGCTCCCGCGGGTTCAACCTCAACGCCCGCAGCCTGGACCTGCTCGCCCGCCGCGGCCTGGCCGCCCCCTTCCTCGCCGAGGGGCGGCCCACCCCGCACGGCCCCTTCACCGGGCTCCCGGTCGCCCTGCCCATGCCCGGCGCCGCCACCGACCACCCGTTCACCCTGGGCATCCCGCAGCTGCGCATCGAGCAGATCCTGGAGGAGCACGCCCTCGGGCACGGCGCCCGCCTCCTGCGCGGCCACCGCCTCACCGCCCTCGACCAGGGCCCCGAGGGCACCACCGCCCGCGCCGACGGCCCCGACGGCCCCGTGGAGGTCACCGCCGGGCACACCGTCGGCTGCGACGGCGGCCGCAGCACCGTACGCAAGCAGGCCGGGATCGGCTTCCCCGGAACCGAGGCCTCCTCCTGGACCCTGCTCGGCGACGTCGTCCCCGCCGACACCGACGCACTGCCGCCGGGGCCGGCGGCCGGGCCGGGCGGCGACGTCCTCGTCCTGCCCCGCACCGGCTACGTGCGCGTCCTGCTCGCCGACCCCGACCCGCCCGCCGACCGGGACGCCCCCGTCACCCCGGCGGGCTTCGCCCG
Source organism: Nocardiopsis halophila DSM 44494 (assembly GCF_000341245.1). GTDB lineage: Bacteria > Actinomycetota > Actinomycetes > Streptosporangiales > Streptosporangiaceae > Nocardiopsis_A > Nocardiopsis_A halophila. Next base: position 12,200 of record NZ_ANAD01000036.1, on the reverse strand, counting down.
CGCCCTGGAAGACGCCCTCGGACGGCCCGTCCCCCTGGCCGGGCACCTCTGGCTCACCCGCTTCGGCGACGCCGCCCGCCTGGCCGACCGCTACCGCGCCGGCCGCGTCCTCCTCGCCGGCGACGCCGCGCACATCCACCCGCCGGCCGGGGCGGTCGGCGTCAACGTCGCCATCGAGGACGCGCACAACCTGGGCTGGAAACTCGCGCGGACCGTGCGCGGGTCCGCACCCGAGGGCCTCCTCGACAGCTACGAAGCCGAGCGCCGCCCCGCCGCCGAACGCGTCCTGGCCGCGACCCGGGCCCAAGCCCTCCTCGCCGGCCGCGACCCGGCCCTGGAACCGCTCAAGGACCTGCTCACCCGGGTGTTCGACCGGCCCGCCGCCGCTACCGCGCTCGCGGAGTCCCTCCTCGGCCTGGACACCGCCCACCCCATGGGCGCCGCCGACCCCGGGGCCCACCCCTGGCTCGGCCGCCTCGCCCCCGACCTGGACCTGGTCGCCGACGGCCGCCGCACGCGCCTGTCCGCGCTCGTGGCCGGCCGCCGTCCGCTGCTGCTCGCCTTCAACGGCGCCGACCTGCCCCTGCCCGAGCGGGCGGAGGCCGCCGGGGCCGCGGTCGTCCGGGCCCAGTGCGGCGACCCGCAGGGGGCCGAGGCGGCCCTCCTGCGCCCCGACGGGCACACCGCCTGGGTGCGCGCCCGCGGCGGGCGCGCGACCGGGGACCTGGAGGACGCCCTGGCGCGCTGGTGCGGGACGGCCGGGGGACGGCTCACCGCTCCGGTGGCAGGTCCGGTGCCAGGCGGGCGGTGAACCACGCCGCCGCCAGGTCCGCCACGCGGTCCAGGGCGCCCGGCTCCTCGAAGAGGTGGCCCGCGCCCGGCACCACCTCCAGGCCGGTCTCGCAGGCCATCTCCTCCCGCGCCCGGCGGTTCAGGTCTAGCACCGGCTCGTCGGCGCCGCCGACGATGAGCAGGGTGGGCGCCCGCACCGCCGCCAGGGAGGCCCCGGCCAGGTCCGGCCGGCCCCCGCGGGAGACCACCGCGCCGATCGCGGACGGCTCTTCGGCGGCCGCCACCAGCGCGGCCGCCGCACCGGTGCTCGCACCGAAGCAGCCCGCGGGCAGCCGCACCGCCTCCGGGCGCCCGCGCAGCCAGGACACCGCGCCGCGCAGCCGCTCGGACAGCAGCCGGATGTCGAAGACCAGCTCGCGGTCGCCTTCCTCTTCCGGAGTGAGCAGGTCGAACAGCAGCGTGCCCAGCCCGGCGCCGTGCAGCCGGCCGGCCACGTGCACGTTGCGCGGGCTGTCGCGGCCGCTCCCGCTGCCGTGCGCGAACACGACCACGGCCTGGGCCCCCTCGGGCACGGTCAGGCGCCCCTTGAGGACCACGCCCCCCGCCTCCAGTTCCACCTCCCCGCCGGCGGTGCCCGGGCGCCGCGCCGCCTCCCGCAGCAGGCGGACCACCTCCCCCTCGCCGGTCTGGCCGAAGTCGGCGTACCACTCCCCGACCGACTGGAACCACTCCGGCGCCGACAGGGCCACCACCGCGTCGGCCTCGGCGGCCAGGCGGTCCAGGGCGGAGGGGGAGCCCACCGGCACCGCCAGCACCACCCGCACGGCCCCCTGGGCCCGGGCCACCCGGCAGGCGGCGCGGGCGGTGGAGCCGGTGGCCACGCCGTCGTCGACCACCACGGCGGTGCGCCCGGCCGGCGAGGTGCGCGGGCGGCCCTCGCGGAACAGCTCGGCGCGGCGCTCCAGCTCCGCGCGCTCCTGCCGCTCGACCGCCTCCAGCTCCCGCTCGGTGACGCCGTGGCCCCGGACCACCGCGTCGTTGAGGATGCGCACCCCGCCCTCGCCGATGGCGCCCATGGCCAGCTCCGGGTGGTCGGGAAGGCCCAGCTTGCGGACGCCGATCACGTCCAGCGGCGCGCCGAGCTCCTCGGCGACCCTGTACCCCACCGGCACGCCGCCGCGCGGCAGCGCCAGCACGACCGGCTCCTTCTCGGCCTCGCCTCCGTGCACGAGCCGCCGCCCCAGCAGCCGGCCCGCCTCGGCGCGGTCCTCGAATGCGCGCTCCAGGTCAGCCATTGCTCGCATCCCCCTTCACCCGCACTCCTGCCCGGCGGGGGCGGGGGCTGAACGCGGTCGGCCGGGCGCCGGGCCGTGCGCCGGCCGGAGGGGCGAGGCGCCGGAACCGCCACCTTTACGTCATAGATTCACAAAAGGCGGGATCGCGGGGGTTCAGTGCAGGAAGTCCAGGAACGCCTCCCGCCCGGCGATGCGGCCCAGCGCCGGCAGCCCGGTGGTCCGGGTCCAGCGCAGCCGGTCCACCGCCCGGTAGGCGATCCCGACGATCTCGGCGGGCGCCGCCGGGGGCACCCGCAGGACCACCGCGTCGCCGCGGACGGGGCGCTCGGCCGCCAGGTAGGTGACCGCGTCCCCGGCCCGGCCCCCTCCGGTGCGCACCTCGATGCGCAGCAGCGCGAACCGCTCCCCGGCCCGCGCCGACCAGGCCTGCGAGGAGCCGCTGAGCTCCTCCAGCAGGAACGCGTGGCGGAGCGGGACGGGCGCGTCCGCCCCGGGGTCCCAGTAGGGCTCGCCGGCGTCCCGGGGCGGCACCGCCACCGGGCCGCCCGGGCGCAGCGCCTCCACCAGCGCCGCGGTCCCGGCGCCGGGGTCGACCCGGGTGCGCCGCTCCCTCCCGCCGGGCCAGGAGGCGACGACGGCGGGCCGCTCCCCGGCGAGGTCGAGGGTGTGGAGCAGCAGGCCGTGCGCTGCACCGGCCCGCTGCACGCCGGCGAGGCGGAACAGCAGCGGGGCCCACCACTCCCCTCCCGCCCAGGCCTTGCGGCGCTCGCCTCCGCCCGCGTCGTCCATGCTCCTCTCCCCGCTCCTCTCTCCCTCCGGGGCGGGGGGCGGCTCCGCCCCGCGTCTGAGCCCTTTCAGAATTCCGCTCAAGCCGCCGTTCCCGGCCGCTCTGTGCCGACCACCGGGGCGGGTGTTCTCCCCCGCCCGAATCGACCTTGCGCTCATCGGCCCTGTCGTCATCGCTTCCGGCTTCCCGCTCGACCCGCACGGACAATCCCCCGATCTCCCGCGACCGTAATCAGGGGCTCGGAGACCGGAAAGGGCCGAGAGTCCATAGCGCGCTACGGTGCGTAGCGCCCCCGCCCCGCGGGCAGCGAAACGCGACCGGCCTACTGGGTGGGGAGGGCCCAGGGCACCGACCGCAGGGCGCTCCACCTGGCCGAGGTCCTGGACGGGCGCGCCCCCTCCTGACCGGGCGCAGGGATCACCGCGCGAGCCGGTCCCACCCCGCCATGGCGCCGTCGACGACGGCCTGGAGGCGCTCCCGGCCGGCGCCGTCGCGGGCCTGGACCGACAGCCCGTGCAGGACCGTCACGGCGAAGGACGCCAGCACGTCGGGGTCGGCCCCGGCGGGCAGGTCGCCCTCCTCCACACCGCGCCGGATGCGGGCGCGGACCTTGTCCAGGTCGGCGCGCCGGAGCCCGGCCAGGTACCGCCCGACGTGCTCGTGCCCCTCGGCCAGGTTGATGCCGGACAGGACCACCATGCAGCCCGGCGGGGTGTCGGGGTCGGCATAGGCGTCGGCGTTGCCGCGGAGCATCCGCTCGACGGCCTCCCGGGCCGTCGGGGCGCCCATCGCCCGGTCGGTGGGCGAGGCCTCGGGGGCGCTGTACAGCTCCACGGCCTCGCGGAAGAGCCCGTCCTTGGACCCGAAGGCGGCGTACAGGCTGGTCGGGGTGATGCCCATCGCCGAGGTGAGCATGGTCAGCGAGGTCCCCTCGTACCCGTGCTGCCAGAAGAGCCGCATGGCCGTCCTGAGGGCGGCCTGCCGGTCGAACCGCCGCGGCCGTCCGCGCCCCGCCATCGCCTCCCCGCCTTCCCTTGACGCCTCCGCCGATGCTAGCAATTATGTAGCGAACACTACATAAATCGAAGGAGGCCTCCCATGGGCACACTCGACGGCAGGACCGCACTGGTCACCGGCGGCGGCAGGGGCATCGGCGCGGCGGTCGCCGCCCGGCTCGCCGCAGAGGGCTGCGCGGTCGCGCTGACCTACGCCGCCTCCCGGGACCGCGCGGAGAAGACGGTCCGCGGGATCGAGGAGGCCGGTGGCCGGGCCCTGGCCCTGCGCGCCGACGCCGCGGACCCGGCGGCGGTGGAGGCCGCGGTCGAGCGGACCGCCTCCGCCCTGGGATCCCTGGACATCCTGGTGAACAACGCCGGGATCTTCCCCTACGGCGACATCGGCGACCTCACCCTGGAGGACTACGAGGCGACCATGGCGGTGCACGTCCGCGCGGTGTTCGTGGCGAGCAGGGCGGCGCTGCGGCACATGGGCGAGGGCGGGCGGATCATCAGCATCGGCAGCAGCCTCGCCGAGCGCGTTCCCGGCCCGGGCATCAGCCTGTACGCGATGAGCAAGTCGGCGCTGACCGGCTTCACCAAGGGCCTGGCCCGCGACGTGGGGCCGCGCGGCATCACCGCGACCGTCGTGCACCCCGGCTCCACCGACACCGACATGAACCCCGCCGACGGCGAGGGCGCCGACGACGAGCGCGCCCTGATCGCGCTCGGCCGCTACGGCAGGCCGGAGGAGGTCGCCGCCACCGTCGCCCACCTCGCGGGGCCGGGCGGCGCCTACATCACCGGCACGTCCGTCACGGTCGACGGCGGCGTGACGGCGTGAGCACCGGCACCGCGGCGGACACACGCCGGTCCCCGGCCGCCTCCTGGACCGTCCTGGCCGTCGCCGGCCTGCTGGAGATCGTCTGGTCCCTGGCACTGAAGAAGGCCGAGGGGCTGACCCGGCCGGGCTGGGGCGCCCTGGGCATCGGCACGGCCCTGCTCAGCCTCGGACTGCTCTCCACCGCCCTGAAGGACCTGCCCATGGGCACCGCCTACGCCGCATGGGTCGGCATCGGGACCATCGGCGTCGCGGCCGCGGGGATCATCGCCCACGGCGAGCCGGTCACCGCGGCGCGCCTGGCCCTTCTCGGCCTCATCATCGGCGGCGTCGTCACGCTCAGCCTCTCCGATCACACATCCGAGCGCACACCCGCGGACCCCCCGAGGAGGCCCACATGGCATGGCTGATCTTGACCGTCGCCGGCCTGCTGGAGATCGTCTGGTCCCTGGCACTGAAGAAGGCCGAGGGGCTGACCCGGCCGGGCTGGGGCGCCCTGGGCATCGGCACGGCCCTGCTCAGCCTCGGACTGCTCACCTACGCCCTCAGGGACCTGCCCATGGGCACCGCCTACGCCGCATGGGTCGGCATCGGAACCATCGGCGTCGCGGCCGTCGGGGTGCTCCTCCTCGGAGAACCCGTCTCCCGCCGCCGCCTCGCGGGACTGGCCGCGATCACCGCAGGGGTGGTCGGCCTCAACCTGATCGGAGGCTGATTCAGCGGGCCCCGGGGGAAGGCGGGTCGGGCCCCGCCTCTCCCCCGGCCCCTCCCCGGCGGGCCCGGTAGTGGGCCTCGGTGCGGCGCCGGTGCTTCTCCCGGTTGTGCCGACCGCACAGGAGCTGCCCGTTCTCGGCGGTGGTGGCGCCGCCCTCCCACCACTCGGTGCGGTGGTCGCCCTCGCACCACCGGACCGGCACCGTGCACCCTTCCTCCCACTGGCAGGTGGCGGTGCGGGCGGCCAGGGCGTGGCGGATCTTGTCCGGGAAGGTCCTCCTGGCGGTGCCCACGTCCAGCACCTTGCCGGTGACGGGCTCGGTGACCATCCGCTGCAGGATGCAGTCCGAGGCGAAGGCCCGGGCGGCCGAGTGCGGAAGCGCCCGGCCCCGGTCCGTCACGGCCGGTGCGGCGCCTTCCTGGAGCCGGAGCATGTCCAGGGGGACGGTCACGTTCACGAAGGCCCGCCCCGCGCCCCGGCGGCGCGTGCTCCCGCGCGGGGCCGCCAGGGCCTTGGCCGCGTCCGACCCGGCCTCGGGGACCGGAACGGGGGCGCCCTCGGCGGAGAGCCGGTTCTCGCAGAGCTGCACCAGGGCGTCGAACCGGCGCTCGTCGGCGGTCCGCTCGTCGCCCTCCCCGGGAGGGGCGGTGTGCAGGTCCAGCGCGGAGGAGACGATGTGGTCGGAGGCGATGTCGCCCTGGACCTCCATCGTGAAGCCGAAGCGGTTCCGGAGGTAGCGCGCCTTCCGCTCGGCGAAGGAGCGGCGGTTCTCCCGCTCGTCCTCCTCCGGGCAGATGCGCTGGAGAAGGGTGCGGCCGATGCGCCCCAGACCGGAGGGGTCGGCGCCGGCGCGGACCGCCTCCAGCAGGATCGGCTCGGCGCGGGCGCGGAAGTCGTCGGGGTCCGGGAAGTCCCCGGCCGGGCGCCTCTCGACGGCCTTCTCGCACTCGCCGACCACCTTGGCCAGGTGGGAGAAGCCGATCTCACCGGCCTCGGCGGCCTTGACCGAGGCCGCGTACTCGTCCAGGCGGTCGGCCACCTGGACGACCGCCTTGGCCTGGGCCAGGGTGCGCCCGTGGTCCCGGAGCAGCCCGGTCACCGTGGAGAAGTCCGAGCCGGCCAGGGCGCCGGTGTCGCGCATCCGCGCCGCCAGCCGGGCCGCGGCCAGGTCCAGGGCGTCCTGCCCGGCGGCCAGGGCCCCCATGGCCCGGATCAGGCCCTCCCGGTGGCCGGGGGCCACCTCCGCCTCGACGGCCCGGCCGATTCCGCGCAGCACCCCGGAAATGCCCTGCTCGATCTCCCGCGCGGGAGATCCGGCGGGAGCACCGGGGTACTGCTGGTCGTCCATGCATCCAATGTAAGCAACACCGCCGACATTTCACAGCCCCTTTTCGAGATTTCCCAACCTTTCCCATCGTCTCATATTTGCGCAGGTCAACCCACCCCTTGACCGCCACCCCAACGCCCTTTCCCGTCTTCCCGTGCACGATGGTCACGACAACGCCAGATACAAATTCCAACGACACCTTGAAAATGGATCGATCACATTCTCTAGAGCGCCGAGAAACCGAACGAGTCGCACTCAAAGGGGGGTGGAAGCACGAACCGATCGCCTCCCGAGGGCGTCTTGCACACCGAATGGTTCACCCTCCTAGGCAGTGACACCCATCGCCGCAGGTCAATCCGCATGCCGCATCTCGCTCCCTTGGCCGACCACCCCTCACTCAGCAGGGTCCCCGCCCAGGGGCCCATCACCGATCCGCAGGAACTCACCGGAGACGAGGACCTGACGGCGGACAAGCTCGGGCCGGGGAGCGAGGTGGTCCGCTCTCCCCGGCCCAGGTACTGATGCGGCAACCGCTACGGCATCTGGCTGATCGCCGTGGCCGTTCCCCACAGCACCAGTACCGCGAACACGATGTTCAGCGCCGGCATGATCCACGAGTGCCAGCGCGTCCGTGCTCCGGTCGCGCGCGTCGTGTTCCACCGGTGCACCGCCGCGACCACGGATGCCACTACCAGGCCTCCACCGACCGCCCACACCACCGGAGGCACCGTTCCCCAGTCGCCGAGGACGAACGCCCACACCCAGGCCGCCGCCGACGCCGCCACTTCGGCGACCGTGTTCGCCCTGGGCAGCGGCCCCCGCTGGAGGCTGCCGCGGGCGACGCGCAGCAGGGTGATCCCCGGGACCAGAACGGCCAGGAACACCGCGACCCCGGCGCCCCAGTAGGCGAGGATCCCCCCGCCCCCCGAGAACGCTGAGGAGTCCAGGCCCAGGAGGGTGAGACCGATCCGCTCGGCGGGCACCTTCGACGAGTCGGCCATGACGACCACCGACCGCCCGTCGTCGGTGTGCCCCATGAACGTCACCGTGCCGCTGGTGCCGCCGTTGTGCCACGAGAGCTCGGTGCCGCCGACGTTCCACAGCACCCACGCCAGGCCGGACCGTGCATCGTACTCCTCGGCACCGGAGATGCCCTCGGCCTCCCGCGGCTCGTGCGTCATCCGCGTGACCGGGGACTCGGTGTCCTGGGCGGCCTCCAGGAGGCGGCTCAGGTCCTCCGGTGTACTCCACGTCCCCGATCCCGACGGGATGTACTGCCCCGGCTTCCACTGCACGGCGGGGGACGAAGCGGCCCGGAAGGGCAGCGCCGCGCCCTGCGGCGGCTCGGGCCCGTCGCCCGGGTCGGGCACGACGGTGGCGTCCATGCCCAGCGGCTCCAGCACCCGCTCGGTCACCGCCGTCCGGTAGTCGCCGCCCGCCGCGTGCCCGAGGCTGTGCCCCAGCAGGGCGAAGCCGAAGTTGGAGTAGGTGTGCGGCGAGCCCGGCGCCGCGCCGCTGTCTTCCATGGAAGCGGCCACCTCGACGGGGTCCCCTGCAGCCCGGTAGGGGTCGGCCCGGAAGAACTGGTAGGGCAGGATTCCTTGGACGAGCCCGGCGTCGGCGCCGAGCGGCAGGCCCGGGAGCCCGGAGGTGTGCGTGGCCAGGCTCTCCAGGGTGGTGTCCGCGACCGCGGGGTCCGCGAAGTCGACCTCGGACCAGATCTCGCCGAGCGTGGTGTCCAGCTCGACCTCGCCCCCCTCCACCATGTCGGCGAGCAGCCGGGCGGTCACCACCTTCTGCAGGGACCCGGTCTCGAACCGCGTCCCCTCCGCCACCGGCTCACCGTCCCCGCGGGTGCCCAGCTGCGCGGTGCGGGTCCGCCCCTCCTCCTCCAGCAGCACCGACACCCCGACGGCCGAGCCGTACGGCAGCTCCTCCAGCACCTGCCCGGCGATCTCCTCGTCGCCCGAGACGTGCCGGTCGACCGGCGGGGTCACCGGGAAGACCAGGTAGGCGCCGACCGCCACCGCGGCTCCCAGCGCTGCGGCGAGGGCCGCCGCCTTCCGTTCCGTCACTCGTTCCTTCCCTGTCCGCTGCACCGCGGCCTCCTCGTCCGCCGCGCGCTCACCGGCGCGCGGCCATCAGCACCACCAGGAGCGGGACGATGCGTTCGGGCGGCACCCGGTAGCGCCCGCGCCCGGCCGAGCGCAGCCACCCGTCGGCGGTGAGGCGCCGCAGGTGATGGTAGAGCTGGCCGGTGGTCCCCAGGGACGGGTCCTGCTTCAGGGCGGCGGTGTCGGCGGTCCCGGTCAGCACCCGCTGCAGCAGGGTCAGCCGTACGGGGTGCCCGAGCGCCTCGATGGCCCCGGCGACCTCGCTCCAGTCCGCCTCGATCAGCTCCGCCGCCTCGGCCGCCTCCTGCCACTCGTAGCGCTCCCCTGTGGGAAGCGGCACCTGGCCGGTGAACAGCACGGCCCCGCGCTCGGGGTCGGCCATCCGCTTGATCCGGTTCAGCGCCCAGAAGACGTCCGCGCCCTCCGGGCCGCCGGTGCCCTCCCCCGGGCGCTCCGCGGCCGGCTCGGGCCGCTGATCCCCGGCGTCGTTCCGATCGCGCTCAAGCCGCCCGACCCGCTCCTCCAGCTGGGCCAGACGCTCATCGACGCGCTCCTCGCGGTTCTCCACACCTCGATGATACGTACTTACGTAATTTCGTACAAACGACGGCGCGCGCGAGCGGAGCCGGAAGCCGAGCCGGAACAGGTGAAAGGAGAAGAAGGAGGGAGGAGCGAGCACCGCCCCCGGCCGGACTCAGCCGGCCGAGCGCGCCAGCAGCCCCTTGACGACCTCGCCGACCAAGCGCTCCACCTCGGCCCGGGCGGCGCGGTCCTTGGCGTCGAGGTGGCCGGTTCCGGCGAAGGTCACCAGGCCGTGCACGGTCGACCAGGTCAGCAGCGCCAGGTCGCCCGGGTCGCCCGCGCGGAACGCCCCCTCGCGCTGCCCGGAGGCCACCATCCCGGCGCACTCGTCGAACAGGGCGACCGCGGCCTCGTGCAGCGGCCCGCCCGTGGCGCCCTCGGCCTTCTTCTGGGTGACCACCCACTCGCCGAACATGAGCCGGTAGTGCTCGGGCGCCTCGCCCGCGAAGTCGATGTAGGCCAGCAGGACGGCCCGCAGCGCCGAGGGCGTGTCGCGGGCGCCGTCGGCGGCCGCCCGCATACGGTCGCGCATGGCCAGGAACGCCCGCGCGGCGACGGCGCGCAGCAGGGCGTCCTTGTCGGTGAAGTGGCGGTAGGGCGCCGAGCGCGACAGGCCCACCCGGGCGCCCACGCCGCGCAGGGTGACCGCCCCCGGGCCGCCCTCGCCCAGCAGGTCCCAGGCGGCGCGGACGAGCCGCTCACGGGTATCGGGCGGCTGACCGGGGACCATGCCAGAACCGTAGGCGACGGCCGTTGACAGCGTCAACTCGCCCTCGTACGTTGACGACGTCAACTCGATCTCACCGGGGAGCAACGCCTTGGACACCACAGTCAACGGCGCGCACACCAGCATCGGCCCCGCACCCGACGACAGCGCCGCCGAGACCCTGCGCGAGGGGCTCGGCCTGACGGGGGCCAAGATCGCCTGCGGACAGGGGGTCTGCGGCGCCTGCACGGTCCTGGTCGACGGCGCCCCCACCGCCTCCTGCCTGCTGCCCGCCACCGCGCTGGAGGGCCGCTCGGTCACCACCGTGGAGGGCCTGGAGGGGCGCCACCCCGTGCAGCGCGCCTTCGCCGCCCACGACGCCCTGCAGTGCGGCTACTGCACGCCCGGCTTCGTCATGGAGGCCGCCGCCTTCCACGACCGGTGGCGGGCCGAGCACGGCGCCGCGGCGCCGGACCGGTCCGACATCGCCGAGGCCCTGGCCGGCCACCTGTGCCGGTGCGGGGCCTACGAGGGGATCTTCGCGGCCGTCGCCTCCGCGTGCGCCGGGCGCTTCGACCAGGAGCAGGACCAGGAGCAGGACAAGGCCGCCGCGCCGCCCCGCGCCGACGCGGCCGAGAAGGTGACCGGACGCGCCCGCTACACCACCGACGTCTATCCCGAGGGCCACTGGGAGGCGGTGGTCGTGCGCTCCGACCGCCCCCACGCCCGGGTGGCGCGCCTCGACGCCGGCGGGGCCGTGCACGTGGACCTGCTCCCGCAGGACCGGACCGTGCGCTACGNNNGCGGGCCGCCGCGCAGGTCCGGGTCGAGTACCGCGACCACCCGGCCACCGTGGAGGCCGCCGCGGCCGAGACGCCGGGCTCGCCGGTGGTCCACCCGACCCGCGAGGAGCGGTCCGCCGCCCCCTCCAGCAACGAGGGGGCGACCCTTCCGGCGCCCTGGCGCGGCAACGTCCGGGGACCCGCCACGCTCGGCCTGCGCCGGGGCACCGCCGTCAAGCGCCTCAACGACGCCCACGCACGCGGCGACCGGCTGCTGTACTCGGCCGAGTTCACCACCGCCGTCCAGGTGCACACCCCTCTGGAGCCGCACGCCTGCGTCGCCTACTGGGAGGGCGGCGACCTGTACCTGCACGTGTCCACCCAGTACGTGCGCGGGGTGGCGCGGGAGGCGGCCGAGCGCTGGGACCTGGCCCCCGAACGGGTGCACGTGCGCGCCGAGCACGTCGGCGGCGGCTTCGGCGCCAAGTCGGGGCTGGGCACCGAGGCCGTGGCCGCGGTGGAGCTGGCCCGGCTCAGCGGGGCGCCGGTGCGGCTGGTCTACGACCGCGCCGAGGAGCTCACCGACGCCGGCTCCCGCCCGGGGACCCGCACCCGGCTGGCGATGCTCGCCGACGACCGGGGGCGGCTGTCCGCGCTGTCCATCGACTCCTGGGGCGACGGCGGGGTGTCCACCGGGTCGGCCGTGGCCGCGATGGGCATGCTCGTCTACGGCCGGGCCCCGCGCCGCGTGCGCGACTACGACGTCATCACCAACCGCCCGCCCGGCGCCCCGTTCCGCGGCCCCGGCGGCGCACCGCTGGCCTGGGCGCTGGAACAGGCCGTGGACGAGATGGCGCTGCGCCTGGGCGAGGACCCGATCGCGCTGCGCCGCCGCTGGGACGGCAACCCCAAGCGGCACGCCCTCTACGACCGCGCCGCCGCGCTGCCCCTGTGGCGGGACCGCCCGCGCGGGCCGCGCACCGGCCGGTTCCGGCGCGGCGTGGGCGCGGCCGCCTCCAACTGGCCCTACCTGCTGGACCCCAGCGCGCAGGTGGAGCTGGTGGTGGAGGACGGGTGCGTGGTGGTGCGCACCGCCACCCAGGACATCGGCACCGGCGTGCGCACTGTGCTGGCCCGGGTGGTGCGCGAGGAGCTGGACCTGGAGGCCGACCAGGTGCGGGTGGAGACCGGGGAGAGCGGACCGGTGCCCGGCCCCGGCTCGTTCGGCAGCCGCACGACCACCTCGGTGGCGCCGGCGGCGGCC
>NZ_ANAD01000035.1:32894-69039 GCF_000341245.1 Nocardiopsis halophila DSM 44494 | reverse complement strand
GGGCGTGCGCGCCCGGGCCCGCCGCGGGTTCCTCACCCCCGTCCGCCGCGCCTCCGAGATGGCGCTGGGCCGCGGCCTGGCCGGGGCGCTGCACCTGATGGAGGTGGAGGTCGACACCCTGCTGGGGCAGGTGCGGCCGCTGCGCTGCTGGGCGGGGATCGCCGCCGGGCGCATCTACGCCGAGGGGCCCGCCCGCAACCAGGCGCAGGGCGGGGTGGTCCAGGGCATCGGCTACGCGCTGTACGAGCAGCGGGTGACCGACCCGGCCACCGGCCGTGTGCTCAGCGACAACCTGGAGGACTACCGGATCCCGGGGATCGCCGACACCCCCGAGATCGAGGTCTACTTCCACGAGGAGGGCTGGGAGCACGTGCCCGGCGGCGGGGTGGGCCTGGGCGAGGTCTCCACCGTCGGGGTGGCCGCTTCGGTGGCCAACGCGGTGCGCGACGCCGTCGGCCGCCGCCCCCTGGACCTGCCCGTGCGCCCGGACCGACTGCTGGAGGGACTGCGCCGATGAGCACCATGAGCACCGAGGCCTTCACCCGCATCACCGAGCGGCTGCGCTCGGGCGCCGAGCCCCGGGCCGGCGGCACCGACGCCATGGCCCGGCTGCGCGCCGGGCTGGCGGCCGGGCCCTTCGCCGACCTGGGATCCCTGGAGGGGCTGCGCGGGACGGCCTGGGGACCGGAGGGCGGGGCCCGCATCGGGGCGCTGACCACGGTCGCCGAGATCGCCGCCGACCCGGTGCTGGAGGCGGCCTACCCGGGGCTGGCGATGACCGCGCGGGCGCTGGCCACCCCGCAGATCCGCCACGCGGCCACGCTGGGCGGCAACCTGCTCCAGCGCAACCGGTGCTGGTACTTCCGCAACCCGGCCTTCTCCTGCCACCAGGACGGGGGCGACACCTGCCCGGCGCGCCGGGGCGACCACCGGGGCGGCACGGTCTTCGACACCGCGCCGTGCGTGGCGCCGCACGCGTCGTCGCTGGCGGTGGCGCTGCTGGCCTACGACGCGCGGGCCGAGGCCGCCGACGGCCGGGGCGAGCCGGGGTCCCGTCCGGTGGGCGGGCTCTACGACGCCTCCGACGGCACCCGCGACCACGTGCTGGAGCCCGGCCAGGTGCTGACGGCGGTGGAGCTGCCGCCGCCCGGGCCCGGGGAGCGGTCCGCCTACCGCAGGGCGACGGCGCGCTCGCGCGCGGAGTGGCCGCTGGTGGAGGCGGTGGTCCGGGTGGTGCTCGAGGAGGGCCGGGTGGCCCGGGCTGCGGTCGCGGCGGGGGCGGTGGCCCGCGCCCCGGTCCGGCTGGAGGAGGTGGAGGCGGCCTTTGAGGGGGCGCCCGCCGACCCGGCCGAGGCGGCGAAGGCCGTGGAAGGGGTGCCGGGCCGGTGCTCGCCGCTGCCGGGCACCCGGTACAAGGCGACGCTGCTGAGGGACACGGTCCGCGACGCCCTGGAGCGCGCGCTGGCGTGAGGCAGGGGGTGCGCGGACCTCCGGTCCGGGGGCCGCGCCCCCCGCACGGTCGGCCCTACGGGCTCAACCGCGCAGCATCGCGCGGTGGGCCAGTTCGCGGCAGACGACGGCGAAGTCCATCCCGGCGGCCTCCACGGCCATCGGGAACAGGGACGTCTCCATCATCCCCGGGGCGACGTTGGCCTCCAGGAACACGACCCGGCCCGACTCCTCCACGATCATGTCCGTGCGGGACAGGTCGCGCAGGCCCAGCGCGCGGTGCGCGGTCAGGGCCGCCTCCTTGGCGGTCTCCATGACCGGGGCCTCAAGGCGGGCCGGGGCGAAGAACTCGGTGCGCCCGGCGGTGTAGCGGGCGGCGTAGTCGTAGACTCCGCCGTCGGGGACGATCTCCACCGGGGGCAGGGCCGCGGGGCCCTCGCCGGTGTCGACCACCGACACCGCCACCTCGGTGCCCTCGACGCGCGCCTCGACCATGGCGGTGTCGCCGTAGGCGAAGCAGTTCACCAGCGCCGAGGACAGCGCGTCGGTGGTCGCGACCGAGGCGGCGCCGAACGCCGACCCGCCCTGGTCGGGTTTGACGAACAGCGGCAGGCCCAGGGCGGCGGCGATCCGCTCGACCAGCTCGCGCGCGCCCAGGTCGCGGAAGGCGGCCTTGGGCAGCGCCACCCCGCGCGGCACCGCGACCCCCTGGGCCTCCACCAGCGCCTTGGCGACGGGCTTGGCGTAGGCGCGGCGGCAGGCGTCAGGGCGGGCGCCCACGTAGGGCACCCCGCTGACCTCCAGGACCTCGCGCACCACCCCGTCCTCGCCGGGGGCGCCGTGCAGCACCGGGAAGACCGCCTGGGGCGGGTCGGCCGACAGCCGGCCCAGCAGCGCCGCGTCCACGTCCGCGGTCTGCACCTCGATGTCCAGGCGGCGCAGCGATTCGGCCACGCGGCGCCCGGAGCGCACGCTGACCTCGTGCTCCGGGGAGAGCCCGCCGGCGAGCACCAGCACCCGGTCCAGATCGGCCACGGTCGCGTCCTCTTTCCGTTCGTCGTCCCGCCCGCGCACTAGGGGAGGTCGGGGGTCGGGGCCTCGCCCTCGCCGCGGGGCGCGGCGGGGGCGGTGCCGAAGGTGTCGCGCAGGGACGTCTCGTTCTCGATGACGCCGACCAGCCGGCGCACGCCCTCGCGGATCTGGTCCGGGCTGGGGTAGCAGAACGACAGCCGCATGTTGCGGTGTCCTTCGTCGTCGGCGAAGAAGCCGGTCCCGGGGACGTAGGCGACGCGCTCGGAGACGGCGCGCGGGAGCATCGCCTTGGAGTCCAGCCCCTCGGGCAGGGTCAGCCAGACGAAGAACCCGCCCTCGGGGCGGGTCCAGGACGTGCCCGGCGGCATGAGCGCCTCCAGCGACGCGAGCATGGCGTCGCGGCGCTCCCGGTACATCTCGTTGAACTCCTTGATCTGCTCCCGCCAGGGGTGCTCGGCCAGGTAGCGGCCCACCACCATCTGGTTGAAGGTGGAGTGGCTGAGCATCGCCGACTCGGCGGCCAGCACCAGCTTGGCGCGCACGGCCGGGGGCGCCAGCGCCCAGCCGATGCGGAACCCCGGGGACAGGGTCTTGGAGAAGGAGCCGAGGTAGATGACGTTGTCGGGGGCGTCGGCGCGCAGGGCGCGCTCGGCCTCGCCCTCGTAGCGGAGCAGGCCGTAGGGGTTGTCCTCCAGGACCAGCAGGCCGTGCCGGTGGCAGATGTCCAGCACACGGCGGCGGCGCTCGGCGGTGAGGGTGACCCCGGCCGGGTTCTGGAAGTTGGGGACGGTGTAGAAGAACTTGGCGCGGCGCCCGGCGGAGGCCAGCGCCTCCAGGTGCTCTTCCAGGGCCTCGGGGACCACGCCGAGGTCGTCCATGGCCACGTGGCGGATCTCGGCCTGGAAGGCGGCGAAGGTGTTGATGGCGGTGACGTAGGTGGGGGCCTCGGCCAGCACCACGTCGCCGGGGTCGACGAAGACCCGGGTGACCAGGTCCAGGGCCTGCTGGGAGCCGACGGTGACGATCACGTCGTCGGGGGCGGCCTCGATGCCCTCCAGGGACATGACCTCGCAGATGCGCTCGCGCAGGTCGGCATCGCCCTGGGCGGAGCCGTACTGCAGGGCGGTGGCGCCCTGCTCGGTGGCGACCCGGCGGACGATGTCGCCGACGCGCTCCAGCGGGAGCGCGCTCACGTTGGGCATGCCCCCGGCGAGGGAGACGACCTCGGGGCGGGAGGCCACGGCGAACAGGGCGCGCACCTCGGAGGCGACCATCCCCTGGGCCCGTGCGGCGTAGGCGCCGACGTAGGGGTCGATGCGCGAGCCCCTGCGGGGCTCCTGCTGCCGGGGATCATCCGAGGACACGATCCACCTCCGCGTGCTGCGAGCTCTGAAGGGCCCAGTGTACGTGCGGTGCGGGAGGGACTCGCGCGGAGGGGACCCGTGCAGGACGGCGACGGCCCGGGGGCTCCCCCAAGCCCCGGACCGTCGCCGTGTGGGAGGTCCTCCCGCGTGCACACTCCCGAAACCCCCCTCAAGGCACGGGCGCGGGCGGACGTGGTCCGTCGTCGGCGGCGCTCCCGCGCGCCGACGGGTCATAGTCCATCAACCGCTTCCCCCACCTCGCAAACGTTGCAGCGGGTTGCACTCATGTGACCGAGCGTTGCGAAGCCGCGGTGCCCTGCGCCGCCTCGGCCCGCGCCGCGCGGACCTCGGGGGCCTGGGAGGCGGGCAGGGCGCACGGGTCGTCGGCGCCGCGCACCCGGACCTCGACCCGGTCGCTGAACCGGTAGGGCCGGCTCTCCAGGAGCCCGCCCAGGTGGCGGCGGAGCCGGGACACCTCCGCACGCACGGTCACCAGCCGGTCGGGCGCGCCGAACAGGGCCTGGGACAGCTGCGCGGCGGTGCGCCCCCGGCGGTGGCGGGCCAGTACCAGCAGCACCTCGGCGTGGCGGACGGTCAGCCGGTGCGACCAGCTCCCGCTGGGGCCGCTGACCGACACCTCCGGCCCCCGGAGGTCGAGCACGACCTGGGAGCCGGGCGCCGCCTCGCGGCCGCTGGGGCGTACCAGCCAGCCGCCCGGCAGCGGCTCCAGCCGACACTCGCCCAGGCTCGGGATCCACGCCGAGGAGCCGTCCACCCTGCGGGGCAGCAGGACCCGGCGCACCGGCCCGGTGCCGACCGCGGCGGCCGTCCACCCGTTCTCGTCGACGACCAGGGCGGGGCCGGCCATCCCGGCCAGCAGCGGCGCCGCCACCGCGCGCAGCCGCTCCAGGTTGGCGTCGTGGCGGCCCCGCAGGTGCGACTCGGCGAGCCGGGCCACCGCGTTGACCAGGGCCAGGGTGGAGGCGTGAGCGGTGGCCGCGGGGCCGGTGACGTCGATGGCGCCGATCACCCGGCCGTCGCGCGGGTCGTGCACCGGCGCGCAGGCACAGGTGAGCCGGTGCAGACCGCGCACGTAGTGCTCGGCCGAGTACACCTGCACCGGGCGCCCCACCGCCAGCGCGGTGCCGATGGCGTTGGTGCCGGTGGACCCCTCGTCCCAGGCCGCACCCTCCACCAGCCCCGCGCCGTCGGCCAGGCGGCGCATGTCCCGGGCCCCGTCCCGCCACAGGATGACGCCGCGCGGGTCGGTGACGAGCATGACGTGCCCGGCCTGCTCCCCGGCGCCCAGCAGCGCCGAGCCGATCAGCGGCAGGACCTCCTCCAGCGGGCTGTCGCCGCGTTCGCGTCCGACCTCCTCGGTGCGCAGGGCCGGTGCGGGGCACCTGCCGTCGGGGTCGACGCCGTAGCGCCGGACCCGCTCCCAGGACTCCTCGATGACCGGGCGCGGCGGCACCGGCGGCCGCCCCCCGGTCAGCGCCGCCTCGTGCACCCGCCGCAGCAGGCGCGCATGGCGCTGCGGGTCCGCGCCGGCAGGCAGTGCGGTGTCGAGCCGTTCCTCCCCCACGGTGGCGTCCCTCCCCGTCGTTGCGGCCGCCTCCCCTGCGGCCGCTCCGGAGGACACATCCTTATCAGCCCGGGCCGCGTCGGCAACCCGGGCACCGCGGCGGTGTGCGGGTCGGTGCGCGGGGCGGGTCCGCGCCCGACGTTCCCGTGGCCCCGGGCCGCCCCGGGGTGCGGGATCGGCACCGGGGCGCGGGCGGCCGGGTCACGGGTCAGGGGCAGAGCGGGTGCCACGTGCCCGCGTGGCCGGTGGGGTCGTGGTCCACCCGGTAGCGGTGGACCAGGTGGTAGTCGAGGACGAGCAGGTCGAGCAGCGGCCGACCGGCGGTGCCGGAGCCCGCCACCGCGATGACCGCGGCCGGGCGGCAGCGCCCGGCGGGGTCGGCCTCCTCGACGTAGTGGACGTGCTCGCCGATGCGCGGGGGTGTCATCGCGGC
Source organism: Nocardiopsis halophila DSM 44494 (assembly GCF_000341245.1). Lineage (GTDB taxonomy): Bacteria > Actinomycetota > Actinomycetes > Streptosporangiales > Streptosporangiaceae > Nocardiopsis_A > Nocardiopsis_A halophila. The sequence goes on along the minus strand of NZ_ANAD01000035.1, from coordinate 63,176 downwards.
GCCCCTTCCCTGCAGGGTCCTTTACCCCGGTTCGTTGCTGCCCTGCACGGAGTTAAACCCCCGGCCGCCCTCCGCCCGGGACTTTGCCGGATCGTTCCGTACTTATTGCCCTCTCTTGCGGCGGACCCTCCGTGGCGGACGGTGAGCACGCCTGCGGTGTGCGTGATAGTGGCTGCACGCCCCGTCACAGGAGGTTAGGGAGTGGACCCTGTGCAGATGCGGCCCCGCCGCCCCCGCCCGCTCGCGGCCGCCTTCGCCGCCGCCGTGGCCGTCCTCGGCGCGGCGGCCGGGTGCGGTGCCGATGAGGAGCTGGACACGGCCCGGGCCGCCGCGAGCGGGCTGTCGGCGTCGATGCTGCGCCCGCAGGCCGAGGAGGCGTTCTCCCGCAAGGGGCACCCCATCGCCGGGCGCCTGGAGTGCTCGGCCCCGGAGGGCTCGGACTCCGGGGAGGTGATGCGGGTGGTGTGCACCGGCATCACCCGCGACGAGGAGCAGGCCGAGGTCTCGGGCCGGATCGGGTACGCGGCCGTGACCGGGCGGGAGGCCGGGGACGACGGCCTGCCCGGGCGCTTCGTGGGGCGGGTCGCCGGCGACGAGGTCTTCGTGGTCACCTGCTTCGACTGCAAGCCGGAGCCGGTGGCACCGGGTAGGGACCGGGGGGAGGACCGCACCGAGGAGGGTGCGGCCCACGACTGACCCCCCGAGGAGCGCCATGTCCCTCCCCCGGCCCGCCGCGTTCGCGTTCGACCTGATGGACACCCTCGTCCCCCTGGAACCGCTGGAATGGCGCCTGCGCGAGGCGGGCGTGCCTCGGGTGCTGATGCGGCGGTGGTGGGACCACCTGCTCCGGGACGGCTTCGCGCTGGCCGCCGCGGGCGGCCCGGCGCCCTTCCGCCCGGTGGCCCTGGGCGCGCTCGCCGACATCACCGGGCACCAGGTGGCCGGCGCGGCCGCGGCCGGGGTGGTGGACGCCCTGGCCGCGCTGGAGCCGCGCCCGGACGCGGCCGGGGCGCTGCGCGCGGCGCGGGCGAGCGGGGCGCGGGTGGCGGTGCTGGACAACGCCGACGCCGGCACCGTGCGGGCGCTGCTGGAGCGCGCCGGGTGCGCGGGGCTGGTGGACGCGGTGGTGGAGGCCGGGCCGACCGGCGCCTGGAAGCCGGCGGCCGCCCCCTACCGGGCGGCGGCCCGGGCGTGCGGGGCCGATCCGGCGGCCACCGCGGTCGTGACGGCGCACGGCTGGGACGTGCACGGGGCGAAGGCGGCGGGGCTGGCCGCGGCGTGGTCGTCCCATCTGGAGTGGCGCTTCCCCGCGGCCTTCACCGGGCCCGACGCCGCGGCGGCGACCCCGGCGGAGGCGGTGGAGGCCCTGCTGGCGTCGGCGGACCCGTGGGTTTCCGAATGAACAAGTACTTGCCAATACGGAAAGTACTTGCAATGGTGGAATCCTGACCTCGTACCGGGAGAGGACACCGGAGGTACCCCCTATGGACGACGCACACCCCGGCCGGGAGCAGGCGGCCGCCTCGCTCGCCGCCGCCGATGAGGCCGCCGGCCGGATGCGCCGCAAGTCGTCGTGGTACGCCGTCTACTGCGCCGTGTTCGGCACCGTCATCCCCGCCTGCACCCTGACCCTCGGACTCAGCGCGTCCGTGGACATGCTGATCCCGGTCATGGCGGTGATGGGCGCTACCATCGTCGCCCTGGTCTCCTACACGGCGGTGCGCCCGGTCACCGCCCCCTGGTTCAACCGGGTGCACAACCTGGTCATGGGCTCCTGGGGCGTGCTGTACACGGCCACCATCCTGATCGGCATGCTCCTGTTCAAGGCCGAGCCCGCGTGGTGGGTCCCCATGTCGGTCGCCACCGCCCTGCCCTTCGCCGTCGCGGCGGTCTGGGTCCTGCGCACTTCCCGGGGCGACCGGTGACCGGCCACCCCCGCGCCCGCCTGGACGATGTCATCCACGCCCCGGTCCGGTTCTCCATCGTCGCCGCGCTGGCCGCGGTGGAGGAGGCCGACTTCAAGGCGGTGCGCGACAGCGTGGAGATCACCGATTCGGCGCTGTCCAAACAGGTCGCCACCCTGGAGAAGGCCGGCTATGTGGACGTGCGCAAGACCTGGGCGGGGCGGCGGCCTCGCACCGTGCTCCGGCTCACCTCGGGCGGACGGTCCGCGTTCGAGCGGCACGTCGCCGCGCTGCGCGACATCGCCGAGGGCGCCGTCCCCACGGCGGGAGAGGGCTGATTCTCCTGGGAGCCGCCTCCTCAGGCGTCCCGCGCCTTCTCCAGGCGGGACATCGCGGCCTGCGGTGAACGGGCGTGCCGGGCGAACCCCTTCCACGGGTCCCGGCCGTCCCGCTCGGCGAAGGTGCGCACCGTCCACCGGTCGGCCGCGTCCAGCCCGTCCAGCTCGTCCCAGTCCACCGGTGTGGCCACCGGCGCGCCGGGGCGGGCCCGCACCGAGTACGGGGCGACCGCCAGCTGGGCGTACCCGTTGCGCAGGTAGTCGATGAACACCCGCCCCCGGCGCTTGTCCTTGCGCACGGCGGTGGTCAGCTCGCCGGGCCGCCGGCCGGCCACCCGCTCGGCCACCGCGCGCGCGAACGCCTTGACGTCGTCGCAGTCGGACCGGCGCAGGATCGGGCAGACCACGTGCAGCCCCCGCGACCCCGTGGTCATCACGAACGCCGCCAGCCCCAGCTCCTCCACCTGTGCGCGCACGTCCCGCGCGGCGGAGCGGACCCCGGCGAAGTCCCCGGCCTTCGACGGGTCCAGGTCGAACACGATCCGGTCGGGCGCCCGCGGGCGGTCGGCCCGGCTCATCCAGATGTGCAGCGGGAAGGCGTCCTGCCCGCACAGCCACACCAGGGCGGCCCGGTCGTTGCACACCGGCACCTCGGCCTCGCCGCCGCTCTCCCGGGGCACGTGCGCCGAGCCGACCCAGTCGGGGGTGCCCTGCCACCGGTTCTTGACGAAGAACCCGCCGTCGCCCTCGATGCCCTCGGGCCAGCGCTGCACCGCCAGCGGCCGGCCGCGCAGGTGCGGCAGCATCCGCGCGGCCGCCCGCAGGCAGTGGTCGGCCAGGTCGCGCTTGGTCGGGCCGCCCGGCCCGAACAGCTCCTTGTCCGGGTGGTGGAGCCGCGGCAGTGCTCGTGCGCCCATGCCCTCCCCCTTCCCGCGGGCGGGGCGCCTCAGTCGTGGCCGGTCCAGTCCCGCACCAGGCGTTCGGCGAGGTCGGGGCGGTCCAGGGCGCGCATCTGCGCCGCCAGGGCCGCCAGCACGCCCGAGCGCTCGGCGGGCGCCAGGCCGTGCAGGAACTCCTGCACGGCCGCGGCGCCCGCCCGGCACTCCGGCTCGCCGTCGGCCCCCACCAGCCGCACCTCGACGGTGAAGTCCCGCACCCGCGGGTGGTCGAACAGGTCGTGGTCGAGCAGCAGGCAGGTCAGCTCGGCCTCGGCCACGCCGCGCTCGCCCAGGGTGAAGGCGCGGGCCGCGGTGGCGGCGGCCCGCAGCACGTCGCGGCGGAGCCGGGCCCGGATGCGCACCCGCTCCATCTCCTCGACGCCCACGATGTCCACCGCGAGCCGGAAGTAGGCGTGGAAGCACAGGCCCGCGTCGGAGCTGGGGATGCGCGCCTGGAACTCCTCCCGGGCCGTGCCGCCGCGGGCCGGTCCCCATCTTCGGCGCATGCGCCCCCTTTCCGATGCCTGCGGCCGGGCGGGGGCGCTCACCGTCCGCCCCCGAAGTGCAGGCCGCCCTGGACGTCGCCCATCTGGAAGACCTCGCCCCGGTTCTCGCCGACGCTGTTGTGCACCACGGTGCCCCCGCCGGGCGCGGGCGCGGCGGTCCCGGCCCCGGTGCCGTCGGCACCGTCGCCGGTTCCGGGGTCCTCGGCGGCGGGCTCCTCGCCGCCCCACCGGGAACCGCCGCGCACCGCGGAGGGGACCGGCACGTACAGGTAGCCCTCGGCCCGGTAGCCCTTGCCGGCCACCTCGGCGTCGACCGGCGCCCAGCGGCTCTCGTCCAGGGCGGTGAACCCGCCCAGCACCACGTCCTCGTAGACGCGGCGGCCGATGATCGCGGCGACCAGGGTGGTGTCGGGGTGGGACCGGGCCAGGGCCCGGCGCACCGCCGAGGAGTCCAGCAGCCGGTGGGTGTCGATCATCGCGTCCCCCATGGCGTCGATGCCCGAGCCGTCGCCGGTGTCGGGCAGCGGCCCCACGCCCAGGCTCACCCGCATCCGCATGCGCAGCTCGCGGTCGACGGCGGCGAGCCAGGGCCGCTTCTCGTCGAGCACCCGCTGCAGGGTGTCCAGGAAGGGGTCGATCAGCAGGGGCAGGTGGCCGGGGTCGGTGCCCAGCACGTACCCGTCGCCGTCGTGGCGGGGGAAGCTGGGCGAGGCCCACACCTGGGCCAGCCCCGACCGGGTCAGCGCCAGCTCCAGCACCTCGGGGATCAGGCGCCCGACCAGCTGCTGGTGCACCGCGCTGGTGCGGCTGAACCGCTCCATGTCCACGGCCAGGACCGCACGGTAGGGGGGCAGGGGAAGGCTGGTGCGGGTCTCGGGGATGTCGATGTCCATGGCGCTCCGCTCCGACGGCCGCGGCGGCCGGACCCTCCGGCCCCGCCCTTCCCAGCCTGGCGCACCCGGGCGCGGGGCTGTGTTCGTTCATGAACACAGCGCATGATCCTCCGCCCCGTCAGTCGCCCCCCGGGCCGCCGCCCGGGTCGCCGCCCTCGGCCAGCGCCTCCAGCGCCGCCATGTCCAGGACCGCCACGTAGCTGCGCCCGGTGCGGATCAGCCCGCGCTGGCGCATGCGGGTGTAGGCGGTGGCCACCGAGGTGCGCGAGAGGCCGACGAAGTCGGCGATCTCCTGCTGGGACAGCGGGATGCGCACCAGCACCGCGCGGCGGCCGCGGCCCGGCGCGTCGGTGATGGAGGCGGCGGTGGACACGCCCAGGGACCGGGCCAGGTACAGCAGTGCGGNCCCGCCGCCCGCCGCTCGACCGGCAGGGCCGCCTGCTCGGCGCGCAGGGTGTCGCTCTCCATCTGCCGGACCAGGGTGCTCTCCCACAGCGCGTTCTCCAGCCCGTGCTCGCGGACGATCCGGCGGAAGCGCTCGACCGGGAAGACCGCGGTGGCGCAGTGGCCGACGGCGGTCACGGTGGCCGAGCGCGCGCCCCCGCCGGGCAGCAGCATCGGCTCGCCCAGCACCTCCCCGGCGCCGCGGAAGGCGAGGGGGACGGTGATGCCGTCGGCGCGCACCCGCACCACCCGGGCCTGGCCCTCGGCGACCAGGTGCACGGTGCTGCCGGGGTCGCCCTGGCGCATCAGGGCCTGGCCGGAGGAGTAGCGGGCGCGGCTTCCGGCGGCCAGCAGCAGCGCCCATTCCCGGTCGTCGAGCAGGCCGCCCAAACCGCGCCTGGGCAATCGCGCCCCTTTCTCCTCGGCCGCCGGCCTCACCCCGGCGCCATACCCCCGTCACCCGTTGTGCGCTGCACAAGGCCCGCCCCGCGCACCCCGGAGGCGGGCCGTGCAGACCGGTCCCCAAGCGCCGGGCCGAAGGGCCCGTTCACCCCGGCGGAGCGGGGCGGGCGTGAATGATACCGGTTCGGCATTCTCCGCATCGAGGCCGCCGGCCGCCGTTCCTCCGCCGATCCCGACCGGTTCTCACCCCCTTGACCTGCATCACTCCCCTTCTTACGGTCTAGACCACTCGGCGGACGTGAATGCGCCTCCCACGGAATTCACCCCCGCGGATTCTCCTCCGCCGCCTTCCCCGCACGAAAGGCCGAAGATGAAGCCGAAGACGAAACAGAGAAGAAGGGTCCTCGCCGTCGCCGCCGCCACCCCGCTGCTGTTCGCGCTGCTGCCCGCCGGGGTGGCCAGCGCCCACGGCTACGTCTCCTCCCCCGCCAGCCGCCAGGCCCAGTGCGCGGCCGGCACCGTCGAATGCGGCCAGATCAAGTGGGAGCCGCAGAGCGTCGAGGGCCCCAAGGGCCTGCAGAGCTGCAGCGGCGGCAACGGCCGCTTCGCCGAGCTGGACGACGACTCCAAGGGGTGGCAGGTGCACCCGGTGGGCGCCCAGGTCGACTTCACCTGGACCCTGACCGCCCGGCACTCCACCGCCACCTGGGAGTACTTCGCCGACGGGCAGCGGGTGGCCTCCTTCGACGACGGCGGCGCCCGCCCGCCGTCCAGCGTCTCCCACCGCGTGGACCTCAGCGGGCACAGCGGCCCGACCAAGCTGCTGGCCGTGTGGAACATCGCCGACACCGCCAACGCCTTCTACGCCTGCGTCGACCTCGACGTCGGCGCGGCCTGACCCCGCTCCCGCCCCTGCGGGGCCGGCAGGCCCCGCATCAGCCACAGTCCCCGCAGGACCGTGGCCCATCCGGCCGGGCGCACCGCGCCCGGCCGCCGGTCCCTGCCGGACCGGCGGCGGCGCTCACGCACGGCCGTCCCCCTCGCCCGCGCCCCCGTCCAGGACGATGCGCGCCATGGCCGCCAGGGGGACCGACCCCGGCGCGAAGTAGTCGCTGTGCCCGCCCGGGCCGGCGTCGAAGACCTCGGCGCCGAAGCCCGCCCCCACCGGGTCGGGGCCGAACCCCGCCTCGGCGCCGGTCCCGGGCAGGGGCAGCGACCCGTGCGGGACCCCGCCGATCCAGTCGGCGTCGGCGCGCCCGGCCCACACCCGGCCGCCCGCCCCGATGTCGGCGGCCCGGTCCACGCCCGCCCCGGGGCTGCCGACCAGGACCACCGCGCCGGCCCGCGCCGCCGCGGCGTGCGCCCGGCCGCACACCACCGCCCCGTAGGAGTGGCAGACAAGGGACAGTCGGGCTCCGGGCGCGGCCCGCACCAGCCGCGGCACGAACGCCTCCAGCGCCGCGGCGCCCTCGTCGGCGCGCGCGGTGGTCGCCACGGCGGCGCTCACGGTGGCCGGGGCCTCGTAGCCCATCCAGGCGACGACGGCCGTGGGCGTCTCCGGGTCCCGGGCGCGCATGCGCTCCTGCAGCTCCCGGGCGGCGTCGCCCACCCGCGCATAGGGGCGGGCGCCGTGCCCGTCGAAGGTCGTCAGGGTCGTGTCGGCCCCGGGTACCAGGACGGCCACCCGTTCTGCACGCTCCAGGTCGCCCACCACCTCGACCGCGCGCCCCTGGCCGCGGGGGTCGAACTCCAGCAGCGTCCGGTCGGGTGCGGCGAGCGCGCGCAGCGCCGCGGCCCGCTCGCCGTCCCCCGCCCGCCCGGCGGCGCCGGCGGCGTGCGCGGCGGCGGCGCGGTTGGCGGCGTAGGCCTCGCCGAGGCGGTCGGGCGACCAGTCGGCGGCGGCCGGGGCCGCGGACGGCAGGGCGGGCGACCCCGCGGGCGGCGGCGCCGAGGGCGCGCAGGCCAGGACGAGGGCGGCGGCCACCGCCAGTGCCGTGCGCCCCGCGTGCCCCGTGCTTCCGTGCATGCGCGCCTCCCCCGTGTCCGGTCCTTCCGGCACAGGACGCTACGGAGCGCGCGGCGCGCGGCGCGTCCCCTTCGCGGGCCCACCGGGGGCTCCCCCTCAGGTAGCACCCCCGAGGTACGCCACCCGGGCGGCCCGGACGCGTACGCTCTCCCCCGTAACCGACCGAGGGCGCCGGGGGCGCCCGCGACGAGATTGCAGAGGCCGGTCCATTGGTGACGTCGATCGACACGGTTCCCGGGTGGTTCTCCGACGACGAGCTGGCGTGGGTGCGCTCGCGCCTTCCCGTCCTCTACGTCAACGCCGTCCCGGTGCGCGTGGACAACACCGGGACGGTGACACGGGTGGGGCTGCTGCTGCAGGCCTCCCCCGACCAGACGATCAGCCGCGCGGTGGTCTCGGGGCGGGTCCTGTACCACGAGCGGGTCCGCGACGCGCTCCTGCGCCACCTGGAGAAGGACCTGGGGCCGATGGCGCTGCCGACCATCCCGAGCGCGCCGCAGCCCTTCACGGTGGCCGAGTACTTCCCCACCCCGGGGGTGACCGCCTACCACGACCCGCGCCAGCACGCGGTCGCACTGGCGTACGTGGTGCCGGTGACCGGCGACTGCCGCCCCCGCCAGGACGCCCTGGACCTGGTGTGGTTCACCCCTGAGGAGGCCGCGGGGCCCGACGTGCAGTCGGAGATGGCCGACGGCCAGGGCGTCCTGGTGCGCCAGGCGCTGGCGCACGTCGGCTGCCTTCCCTAGACGCGCGGGCGCCGCTGCTTAGGGTGGATGTTGGGCTGCGGGGCACCGTGGCTTGACCGAGCGACGGGTAGACCGCAGCCGACGTGCACCCGTTCTCGTTAGGGGCCTCCGATGAGCGAGGGCTATACCACGCCTCACAGCGGCAACCCGATCACGACCACCGGGGCCGGCGCGCCCGCTCCCAGCGACGAGCAGTCGCTGAGCGTGGGGCGCGACGGCCCCCTCCTTCTCCACGACGTCTACCTCGTGGAGAAGATGGCCCACTTCAACCGCGAGCGCGTCCCCGAGCGCGTGGTCCATGCCAAGGGCACGGGCGCCTACGGCACCTTCCGGGTCACCCAGGACGTGTCCGCCTACACCTGCGCCGACGTGTTCCAGCCGGGGCGCGAGACCCCCATGCTCGCGCGCTTCTCCACGGTCGCCGGGGAGCAGGGCAGCCCCGACACCTGGCGGGACCCGCGCGGTTTCGCGCTGAAGTTCTACACGCGCCAGGGCAACTACGACATGGTCGGCAACAACACGCCCGTGTTCTTCATGCGCGACCCGCAGAAGTTCCAGGACTTCATCCGCTCGCAGAAGCGCGACCCGCGCACGGGGCTGCGCGACCACACGATGCAGTGGGACTACTGGTCGCTGTCGCCGGAGTCGGCGCACCAGGTGACCTGGCTGATGGGCGACCGGGGGGTGCCCCGCTCCTACCGGCACATGGACGGCTTCAGCTCGCACACCTACATGTGGGTCAACGCCGAGGGCCGGAAGGTGTGGGTGAAGTACCACTTCCTCACCGACCAGGGCAACGACTTCCTGCCGCAGGAGGAGGCCGACCGGCTGGCCGGGGCCGACGCCGACCTGCACCGCCGGGACCTGTACGCGGCCATCGGGCGCGGCGAGTACCCGTCGTGGACCCTGAAGGTGCAGATCATGCCCTTCGAGGACGCCGCGGACTACCGGTTCAACCCCTTCGACCTGACCAAGGTCTGGCCGCACGGGGACTACCCCCTCATCGAGGTGGGGCGGATGGTGCTGGACCGGATCCCCGAGGACTTCTTCATCCATGTGGAGCAGGCCGCGTTCGAGCCGTCGAACCTGGTGCCGGGGATCGGCCCGTCGCCGGACAAGATGCTGCTCTCGCGGCTGTTCTCCTATGCCGACACGCACCGCTACCGCATCGGCGTCAACTACAACGAGCTGCCGCCCAACCGCCCGGAGGCGCCGGTGCGCGCCTACCACAAGGAGGGGCGGATGCGGTCGTTCCCGCCGGACACCGGGGCGGTGTACCACCCCAACTCCTTCGGCGGGCCCGACGCGGCCCGGCAGGAGGGGACCGAGGAGTCGTCCTGGCCGGTGGAGGGAGCCGAGCTGGTGCGCGAGGCCTACACCCGGCACCGCGAGGACGACGACTTCGTACAGCCGCGCGCCCTGATCCGCGACGTGATGGACGAGGCGGCGCGCGAGCGCCTGGTGGCCAACGCGGCCGGGCACATGGGGCAGGTGGCCGACGACGGGGTGCTGGGGCGCGCCCTGGAGTACTGGCGCTCCATCGACCCCGAGATCGGCGAACGCATCGCGCACCGCCTGAAGAGCCGCTGACCGGCGGCCGCGGGACCGGAGGGCGCATGGGCCCGGGGGCACCGCCCCCGGGCCCTCTTGAGCGAGTGCTCAAATCCCGCTACGCTCCCGTTTGAGCACTCGCTCAAAACACGGCGGAGGCGAGGATGGGGCGGCGGATGGGCCTGTACATCGAGACACGCGTGCACACCGGCATGGACCTGCTCTGGGAGCGCACCCGGGACCCGGCCCGGCACGCCCGCTGGGACCTGCGCTTCACCGAGATCCGGCCGCTGCCCCGGCTGATGAGCGAACCCGAGCGGTTCGTCTACCGCACCCGGCTGGCCGGTCCGCTGCAGGTCCGGGGCCTGGGCATCAGCGCCGGGGAGCGGCACCGCCCCGACGGCACCCGCACCTCGGCGCTGCGCTTCGCCTCGGCGCACCCGCTCTCGCCCGTCGCCGAGGGGCGCGGCTACTGGCGCTACATCCCCGACGGCGGCGCCGTGCGCTTCGTGACCGGCTACGACTACCGGCCGCGCCCGGGCCGGCTCGGGCGCGCGGCCGACCGGCTGCTGGTCCGCCCGCTGATGGGCTGGGCCACCGCGTGGTCCTTCGACCGGCTGCGGCTGTGGTGCGAGCGCGGCCTGCCCCCGGAGGCCGCGCTGGGGTCGGCGGCGGCCGAGGCGGCCGTGCGCGCCGCCGCGGCCGCCGCCGCGCTCGGCGCCGCACCGCTCCCGGCGGCCGCCGCCCTCGCCGCGGCCGCCGTCCTGCTGCCCCCGCTGCCCACCACCCCGGCCGCACGGCGGTGCCTGCGGCGGCCGCCCGGCGGGAGGCCGGCCCGGGCCCCCGCCCTCCTCGACCGATTGGAGCGCCCGTGAACCCCCTCTTCCAGCGCGCGATGGGCGCGGACTTCGCCGGCTGCACCCGCAGATGCGGCGCCGCTTCTCCGTCGGACTCGACTCCGACGAGGCGCTGATCGGCCGGGGTGTGATGGACCGCGTCTGGCACGGCGGCCGGTTCGTCCGGCCGTTCCTGGCCCTGGGGGCGGCGCGCAACATCCTGCTGCCCCGGCAGGGCCGGAACATCCCCTTCACCATCGTGAACATGCCCTACACCGACGCCGCCGGCCGCGAGGCGCTCACCTTCGTGCGCACCTTCGCCTTCCCCGACGGGCCGCGCCGCTTCGACGCCGCCATGGTCCACTCACCGCGGCGCGGCTGCCTGGTGGACTACCTGGGCACGCACCAGCACCTGGCCTGCGACCTGCATGTGGAGGCCGACGGCGCGGGCGGGGCGGTGATCCGCTCGGACCGCCTGCGGCTGCGCGAAGGGCCGCTGGACGTCGCGGTGCCGGACCTGGTCGCCGGCGACGCGGTGGTCCACGAGCGCTACGACCCCGACGCCGACCGGTTCCGGGTCAGCGTCCGGGTGACCAACCGGCGCTTCGGCCCGCTCTTCGGCTACGAGGGGTCCTTCGCGGCCGAGTACCGCCCCGCCGGGGGCGGGCCGCTGCCCGCCCGCCTGCGGCCCCGGCGCCAGGAATCGCGCGTATAGTTGCGCCCCATGGCAAGCGATGACACCCGCACCAGGCTGCTGGACGGCGCCCTGCGGACCGTGGCGGGCAACGGCATCGCCAAGACCTCGGCCCGCAGCATCGCCGCGTCGGCCGGGGTGAACCAGGGTCTGATCTTCTACCACTTCGGCAGCGTCGACGAGCTGCTGGCGGCGGCCTGCCGGCACGGCGCCGAGCAGAGCGCGGCCCGCTACCGGGAGCGGTTCGCGGCCGTGCGCTCCTTCGACGAGCTGGCGCGGCTGGGCCGCGAGGTGCACGAGGCCGAGCGCGCGTCCGGGCACGTGGCCACCCTCGCCCAGCTCCTGGCCGCCGCCCCCTCCCGGGAGTGGCTGGCCCAGGCCACCGCGGCCGGGCTGGGCGCCTGGACCCGGGAGCTGGAGGGGGTGCTGTCCCGGCTGCTGCCGCGCACCCCGCTGGAGGGCCTGGTCGACAGCGGGGGCCTGGCCACCGCGCTGGCGGCCGCCTTCGTGGGGATGGAGCTCTACGAGGGCGTCGACGCCCGCGGCGCCGCGCGCGCGTTCACCGCGCTGGAGGACCTGGCGCGGCTGGCCGCGGTCCTGGACGACCTGGGCCCGGTCACCCGGACCGCGGTGCGCGCCAAGCTGCGCGCCGCGGCCGGGGACCGGGGACCGGTCACAGAGCGATTCACAGAGCGATGATCTGGATCAGGTTGCCGCAGGTGTCGTCGAAGACGGCGGTGGTGTTGCCGCCCATCTCGGTCGGCGGCTGGGTGAAGCGCACCCCCAGGGCGGTGAGCCGGTCGTGCTCGGCCTGCACGTCGTCCACGGCGAACGAGGCGGCCGGGATGCCGTCGTCGGCCAGCGCCTTCTTGTAGGGGCCCACCGCCGGGTGGCCGTCGGGTTCCAGCAGCACCTGGGTGCCCTCGGGCTGCTCGGGGGCGACGACGGTCAGCCACCGGGGCCCGCCCAGGGGCACGTCGTGCTTCTTCTGGAAGCCCAGCACGCGGGTGTAGAAGTCCAGCGCCTTCTCCTGGTCGTCCACGAACACGCTGGTCACATAGATCCTCATGACGGTCCGTCCTTTCCCTGCCGAGCGGGCCACCGCTCGGTGATCGCGCGCAGGGGCGCGGTGTCGATGCTGTGGAACCGGTAGCGGCCCTCCCGCTCCACCCGGACCAGGCCGGCCTCCTCCAGCACGCCCAGGTGCTGGGAGATCGCCTGCCGGGAGGAGGCCACGCCGTGCTTGACCGCCAGGCGCCCGCAGAGCTCGAAGAGGGTCTGCCGGTCACGCTCGTGGAGCTCGTCGAGCACGGCGCGCCTCGTCGGGTCGGCGAGGGCGCGGTAGATGTCCGCCATGCCCACGACGATATGCAAGTTTGGACTTGCATGTCAATCTCTGAACAGCGGAGACATTCCCGCGATCGCGAACCGCTACGCTCACCGGAAGCGGATCCGGCGCACGGGAGGGGATGGAGACGATGCGGCTGCGGTCACCGGTCGGGCTGAGCATGGAGGACACCGACCGCCTGCGCCCGGCCACCGTCGCGGCGGTGGCCGGGCTCGTGCTGGGCGGGGCGATGGCGGTGTTCGGGCTGCCCCCGGTCGACCTGCACGGGCCCAACCACTTCGTGGGCGTGATGAGCCCGCTGTGCGGCGCCACACGGTCGGTGTGGAGCGCCATGGGCGGCGACTGGGCCATGGCCTGGCGCTACAACCCGATCGGCCCGGTGCTGGTGCTCGGCGCCGCGGCCGTGCTGGCACGCGCCGCCCTCGGGGCGGCGACCGGCAGGTGGGTCAACGCCACCGTGNGGGGGGGCGCGCCCGCCGTGCTGACCGCGGCCCTGTGGGTCCGCCAACAGCTCAACGCCGACCTGGTCGGGCCCCGCCCGGGCGACACCTTCTCCCCGGCCGGGATCGTGCTGTCGGCCGCGGTCCTGGCCGCCTACGGCCTGTACCGCCTCTATCGCCACCGCCGCTCGGGCGCGTAGAAAGGGAGGGGACGCACGGGCGACGACCAAGGGGGCGGCGTGGAGAGTGCACGCGAGGCCGCGCGCGGCTACTGGAACCGCCGGGCCGAGGGCTACGACGCCGCGATGGACCGGATGGAGGGGCTGCTCTTCGGCGACGCGCGCCGCCGGCTGTGCGGCAACGCGCGCGGCCGGACGCTGGAGGTGGCCGTGGGCACGGGCCGCAGTCTGGGACTGTACCCCGAGGACACCGAGCTGACCGGCGTCGACCTGAGCCCCGGCATGCTGGACCGGGCACGCGCCCGCGCGGCGCGCCTGGGCGTGCAGGCCGACCTGCGCGAGGGCGACGCCCAGGACCTCCCCTTCCCCGACGCCTCCTTCGACACCGTGGTGTGCGCGCTGTCACTGTGCTCGGTGCAGGACGTCGAGCAGGCGGTGGCCGAGATGCGCCGCGTGCTGCGCCCCGGCGGGCGGATGCTGCTGCTCGACCACGTCCGCCCCACCTTCTGGCCGCTGCTGTGGCTGATGACGGGGGTGCAGTTCCTGCTGGACCGCCTGGAGCCGGAGGCCGGCGAGCAGATGCTGGGCCGCCCGCTGCCGGTGGTCCGCGAACAGGGCCTCACCGTCGAGCACACCGTCCGCGCCAAGGGCGGCCTGATGGAGATGGTCACCGCCCGCCGCCCCTGACCCCGGTCCGCGGCCTCAGTCCGCGGCGGCCCGCGTCATGAAGCGCGCCATGTCGCGTTCCTCCCAGCACTGCACCCCGGTCAGGTCCGGCATGCGGTCCTTGGTGAAGACGGGGTCCCGCCCTTGGGCGCGCTGCTGGAGGTAGTCGGTGAGCAGCCGGCAGGCCGTGCCCGCCAGGGGAGCCAGGGCCGCGAGGTTGACCAGCGCCATCACCCCCATCGTCAGATCGCCCAGGGTCCACACGAGACCGCCGGAGCCGATCGCGCCCAGGAACACCGCGGCCACGACCGCCAGGCGGTAGCCGGTGGCGGCATGGGGGTTGGGGCTGAGGAAGGCGACGTTGGAGGAGCCGTAGAAGGTATTGCCCAGCACCGAGGTGAAGGCGATCAGAAGGATGACGACCGTGAGCAGGTGCAGCGCCCAGGTGCCCAGCCCGGCCTCCATGGCCTGCTGGGTCAGCGTCGGCCCGGCCTCCGCGCCGGAGGAGGGGTGCCCCAGCAGGATGATGAAGGCCGTGGTGGTGCAGACCAGGAGGGTGTCGAAGTAGACCCCGAGCGTCTGGACGAGTCCCTGTTTGACGGGGTGGCTGACGTCGGCGCTGGCCCCGGCGTTGGGGGCCGAACCCAGGCCGGCCTCGTTGGAGAACATGCCGCGGCGCATGCCCTGGACGACGGCGGTGCCCACACCCCCGGCGGCGGCCTCCCGCAGGCCGAAGGCGTGCGCGAGGATCTCGGCGACCATGCCGGGCACCTGGGCGGCGTTCAGGGCGATGACGACCAGGCCCATGGCGATGTAGAGCCCGGCCATGACGGGGACGAGCGCGGTCGCGGCGCGGGCGATGCGGCGGGCCCCGCCGAAGACGGCCGCCCCGGTGAGCGCGGCGACCGCGGCGCCGACGGCGTAGGGCAGCCAGGGCGCGCCGCCCGCCCCGGCGGCGTCGGCCGTGTTGACCAGGGCGCCGGCGATCGTGTTGCTCTGGATGCTGCTGAACACCAGGCCGAAGGTGACCGTGATGACGACGGCGAAGAGGGCGCCCATCCACCGGGCGTTGAGCCCGGCCTGCATGTAGTAGGCGGGCCCGCCGCGGTACCCGGCGGTGTCGCGGACCTTGTAGAGCTGGGCGAGCGTGGACTCGACGAAGCTCGCCGCGCCCACGACCAGCGCCATGGCCCACATCCAGAACACCGCCCCGGGCCCGCCCATCGCGATGGCCGTGGCGACGCCGGCGATGTTGCCGGTGCCGATGCGGGCCGCGGCCGAGACGGCGAAGGCCTGGAAGGCGGAGATGGGTCTGCCCCCGTCGGGGGCGCTGCCCGGGGCGGACCGCATGGCGCGGAACATCTCGGGCAGCATGCGGAACTGCACCCCGCCTGAGCGCACCGTGAAGTAGATGCTCAGCAGCAGCAGGACGGGGATGAGCAGGTAGGCCCAGAAGGCGTCGCTGAGCACGGCGATGCCCGGTTCCAAGGCGTCCACTGGGGGTTCCCTTCGTCGGTGGTGACGTCGTTGTCCTCCGTGGNGGCCCCCCCCCGCCCACCGCTGAGCCCGTGCACGGGCCGCGGAGCGTGCGATGCGGTCCGGACGCGAGGCGCATGTGACGAGCGCCGCAGGACAGACAACGGCATTTCCGGCGCTCTCGCAAGATCGGCGACGGAAGGGACGATCACCGGAGGAGCACCGCGACCGCGGCGCCCGAGACGGACGGACTGGTCGGTAACAAATGAGAGCACCGGCCGCTCGGGCGTTGCGGTGCGTTTACACGCCGGAAACCCGAACCCCGACGGCACCGCGAAAATAAAAAAACAGAATTAACAGAAAGCCGATAATGTGACCAGCGCCACACACTCGACACCCCTTCGACCTGCAGTTTCGGTCGATCGCCAACGATCCCGTCATCCCATGTCGCGCCCTCGCCCCACATTTCGCCCGTGTTAACTCATTCGCTACGATCACCGCCGTGGTAGAACTTCGGATAGCACTCGCCCAGATCAACCCCACCGTGGGCGATCTGGAAGGAAATTGCGGCACGATCGTCGACTACGCGCGCCGGGCCGCCGAGGACGGCGCCCATATCGCGGTCTTCCCGGAAATGGCGGTCCCGGGGTATTCGGTCGAGGACCTCGCCCTGCGCAACGGCTTCGTGGCCGCCTCCATCGAGGCCACGCACCGCCTGGCCNCCGCGGGGGGGCGGGGCGCCCTGCCGGTGGTCGTGGGCTTCCTCAACCGGCGGGTCGGCGGGGCAGCGGCGTTCGGGCAGCCCGCGGGCGCGCCGCAGAACTCCCTCGCCCTGCTGCACCGCGGCGCCGTACGCCTGGTCTCGGCCAAGCACCACCTGCCCAACTACGGGGTCTTCGACGAGTTCCGCTACTTCGTCCCGGGCGACGTGCTCCCCGTGGTCCGCCTGCACGGCGCCGACATCGCGTTCGCGATCTGCGAGGACCTCTGGCAGGACGGCGGTCCGGTCGCGGCGGTGCGCGCCGCGCAGGCGGGCATGCTCATCACCCTCAACGGCTCCCCCTACGAGCGGGGCAAGGACGGGGTCCGGCTGGAGCTGTGCCGGCGCCGCGCCCGCGAGACCGGCGCGGCGATCGGCTACGTCAACATGACCGGCGGCCAGGACGACCTGGTCTTCGAGGGCGACTCGCTGGTGGTCGACGCGCACGGGGAGCTCATCTCCCGCGCCCCCCGTTTCGAGGAGGGGCTGCACGTCACCGACGTCGGGCTGCCGGAGGGCGCCGACGCGGCGGTGCTGCCCGACCGGGCCGCAGGGTTCGGGATCGTCCGCCACACGGTCGAGGCGCCGCGGCCCGGCCCGGTCCCGCGGCGCCCGCCGGTGCTGACGCCCCGCCCCGACCCCCTGGACGACGTCGGCGAGGTGTACCGGGCGCTGGTCACCGCCGTGCGCGACCACGTGCACAAGAACGGCTTCGGCTCGGTGCTGGTGGGCCTGGACGGGGAGGCGGGGTCGGCGCTCACCGCCGCGATCGCGGCGGACGCCGTGGGCGCCGAGAACGTGCACGCGCTGGTCATGCCCGGCCCCGGCGCGCCGGAGGAGGCCCTGTCCGCGGTCGGCGAGGCCGCCAAGTCCCAGGGCGCGCAGGTGCGCGTGCAGACGGTCGAGCCGCTGGTGCAGGCCTACCGCTCGACCGTCTCGACGGCGCCGGAGGCCGCACGGGGGCTGCACGCGCAGGCTCGGGGCGGCCTGGTCGCCGCGCTGTCCCAGCAGGAGGGGCACCTGGTCCTGGCGGCGGGGGACAAGACGGACCTGGCCACCGGGGCGGCCGCGCACCACGGGGACGCGGCGGGGGCCTTCGCCCCCCTCAAGGACTGCTGGAAGACGCTGGTCGGCGAGCTGGCGCGGTGGCGCAACGCCCGGGCGCGGACCCAGGGCGCACCGGAGCCGGTGCCCGCCGCGGAGCCGCACCCGGCGGACCACCACGTCCTCGACGCGCTGCTGGACGCCTACATCGGCACCGACAAGGGGGTGCAGGACCTGGTCGCCGACG
Organism: Nocardiopsis halophila DSM 44494; assembly: GCF_000341245.1. Lineage (GTDB taxonomy): Bacteria > Actinomycetota > Actinomycetes > Streptosporangiales > Streptosporangiaceae > Nocardiopsis_A > Nocardiopsis_A halophila. Next base: position 45,738 of record NZ_ANAD01000035.1, on the reverse strand, counting down.
GGTTCGCCCCGGACCTGGTCCGGCGGGCCGTCCGGCTGGTCGACCGCGCCGAGCACAAGCGCCGCTCCTACCCGCCGGGACCCAAGATCACCCGGCGCGACCTCGGACGCGACCGCCGCCTGCCCATCACCAGCGGCTGGCTGTGACCCTCGGGCGGCGGTCGGCACCGCGTGAGCGGCACCCGTCGTCGCCGGCGGGCCCACGCCGTCCCCTCAGTCGGTCTCCAGGTCGATGCGGCGCTGGAGGTACTCTTCGCGTCCGATCTCGCCGCGGGCGTAGCGCAGGCGCAGTTCGTCCAGGGCGGGGTCGGGGCGGCGGGGGCCCTCTTCGGGAGGGAAGGCGGGGGGCGGCGCGCCGCGGACCTTCTGGACGGACACGACCACCAGCCAGGCCGCCGTCGCCATGACGGCGACCGCGGCCATGGCCAGGAGCGTCATCATCGGCATCGCGGCCTCCGCACGGTCAGCTTCCCACCCCGTGGTGTGCCCGCGAGTCCCGGAGGACCAACAGAACCAGCACGGCGATGTTGAACAGCAGCGCCACCGTCCAGAGGACCACACCGCCCATCATCAGCGCCGAGCCGAGCGCGTACAGCGCCGCCAAGGCGAGGAACACCGCCGCGGCCCAGAACACCCCCGGCGAGGGGCGTCCGACCAGGAAGGCCAGGACGAGGGCGAGCACCCCGTAGACCAGGGACTGGGCCGCCCCGAGGGCCAGGTGTCCGGTGAGCGCGCCGGTGTCGACGCCTTCGCGCTCGAAGGCCTCCCGGGCCTCGGGCATCTCGGCCGCCATGGGCAGGAAGGCCAGCCCGAGCACCATGAGCAGGCCGAGCAGCACCCCGACGGCGCCGCCCACGATGAGCAGCACCCGTACCGCGGTGACGGCGCCGGGCGTGGTGCGGGGGCCGGTGGGAGGAGGTTGCATGACGGTCTCCTTCCTCTCCCCCGCCCTCTACCCGGCGCGGGCGCGGCGCCCCGCGGTCCGGCCGCTCCCGGCCACGCTCGGCCGCACGGCGGCGCGGGGCCCCGCACCCGGGCCCCGCGCCGCGGCATCGGCTACTGCTGTGTGGCCGCCTCGACCTCCTCGGTGAAGCGCTCGGCCGCCTCCTGAGGGGTGATCTCGCCGAACTGCACGTCGTCGGTGATGCGCTTGATGATCTCCACGACGTCGCCGGCGCCGATCGGCGGCGGGGGCGGGCCGTCCACGATGTCGGGCCGCAGGTCCTCGACGAACTCCGCCGAGCGGGCGTCGGCGTCGGTCAGCTCGTCCACGACGGCCCCGCGCACCTCGGTGTTGGCCGGCAGCCCGCGGTCGGCCAGGATCATCCGGCCCGCGTCGACGTCGTTGAGCAGGAAGTCGATGAAGGCGGCCGCCTCCTCCGGGTGCTCGGTGCCCGAGGAGGCCGAGTAGTACATGGCCGGCTTGAAGAACATGCCGGTGCGCTCGTTCCCGGTCTCGCCGGGGTAGCGCAGCAGCTCCACGTCGCCCTCGGCCGCGCCGGAGATGGCCGCCAGCTGGTTGCTCCAGAAGTGCGCCATCGCGCCGCGGCCGGTGGAGATGACCGACTGGTCGGGGCCGCCGGCCTCGATCTCCACGCTCTCCGAGGGGCTGGGCGTGGCGTCCTCCTCCTGCATCTGCGCGACCAGGCCGAACCAGTCCTCCAGGGTCTTCTGGCTGAAGCCCAGGGTGCCGTCCTCGGCGTAGAGCGACTCCCCCCGCTGGCGGGCGAAGATGTTGAAGGTGTTCTCGTTGTAGCCCATGCTCTGGGAGCCGGCGATCTCGCCGTCGGTGGCCTCGGTGACCTCCACCGCCGTCTCGATGTACTCCTCCCACGTCCAGTTCTCGTCGTCGGGCATCTCCACGCCCGCCTCCTCGAACATCGCGGGGTCGGCCATCACGGAGAACACGTTGATCCCGGTCGCCACGCCGAACTTCTCGCCGTCCACGTCGCCGGAGGAGGCGACCAGCTCGTCGACGCCGGAGGTGTCCAGCCCCTCCAGGGTGTTGAGGTCGGCCAGCGCGCCCCGGTCGGAGTACTCGCGCAGGAAGCGCTCCTCCATGGTGACCACGTCGGGCATGTCGCCCGCGGCGGTGCTGGTGGCGAGCTTGTCCCAGTACCCGTCCCAGCTGGTGTACTCGGCGGTGACGGTGATGCCGGGGTTCTTCTCCTCGAAGAGGTCGATGACCTCCTGGGTGGTCTCGTGCCGGTCGTCCGAGCCCCACCAGGAGAAGCGGAGCTCGACATCGCCGCCGCCGGCTCCTCCCCCGCCTCCGCATCCGGCGGCCAGCAGGGCCGCCGCGGCGGCGGTGGCGGGGACGGCGAGCATTCTGCGGGCGTGCGGGCGCGCGCCCCGGTGTGGTGCTGCCATGGGGGGGTTCCCTTCGGAAATGGCGGGGACTATTTGATCCCGGTCGTGGCGACGCCCCGGACGAGGTAGCGCTGACCGGCGAGGAAGAACCCGAAGACCGGGCCGAGCGCGACGACCGACATCGCGAGCAGCGGCCCCCAGGAGGTCTGGGTGGTGGAGTCGACGAACGTGCGCAGCGCCACGGGCACCGTGTACATGTCCGGCGAGGTGAGGAAGATCAGCTGGGCGAAGAAGTCGTTCCACGTCCAGATGAAGGTGAAGATCGCGGTGGTGGCCAGCGCGGGCAGGCTCAGCGGCATGATGATGCGCCAGAAGATGCGCACGTGGCCGCAGCCGTCGATGCGCGCCGCCTCGTCCAGGTCGCGCGGCAGGCCGCGGATGAACTGCACCATCAGGAAGATGAAGAAGCCGTCGGTGGCCAGCAGCTTGGGCACGATCAGCGGCAGGAAGGTGTTGATCCAGCCCAGGTTGGAGAACAGGATGTACTGCGGCACGATCACCACGTGCACCGGCAGCATGATCGTCATGAGCATGACGGCGAAGAACAGCTTCTTGCCGAAGAACTCCAGCCGGGCGAAGGCGTAGGCCGCCATCGAGCAGCCGATCAGGTTGCCCACCACCGAGGCGCCCACCACGATGAGCGAGTTGACCACGTAGTGGTGGAAAGGGAATTCCAGCGCGGTCCAGCCCTCGCCGTAGTTCCCGGAGGTGAAGTCGGCGCCGGGCCACAGGCCCGGGTCGCGGAAGATGGCCTCGGTCGGTTTGAAGGAGCTGGCCAGCATCCACAGCAGCGGGTAGAGCATGACCAGGCCGAACAGGATGAGCCCGGCGTGGATGCCGAACCTGCGGATGCGGTCGCGCCGCTCGGCCGCCCGCCGGCGCTCTTCCCGCTCACGCTCGCGCTCGCTCGCGCCGGGGCGGGTGCGCGTGCCGATGTCGTCAATCGCCATAGAAGACCCAGTACTTGGACGCGAGGAAGTTCACCGCGGTGAACCCTCCGATGATCATGAGGAGGAGCCAGGCCATCGCCGAGGCGTAGCCCATGTCGAAGGAGCCGAACCCCTGCTGGTACAGGTAGAGCGTGTAGAACAGGGTCGAGTCCGATGGGCCCCCGGTGCCGCTGCTGACGATGAACGCCTGGGTGAAGGTCTGGAAGGCGTTGATCATCTGCAGCACGAGATTGAAGAAGATGATCGGGGTGAGCAGGGGGACCGTGATCGAGAAGAAGCGGCGCGCCGGCCCGGCGCCGTCCACCTGGGCGGCCTCGTAGTACATGCGCGGGACCTGGCGCAGGCCGGCGAGGAAGATGACCATCGGCGCGCCGAAGGTCCACACGTTCAGCACGATCAGGGTGCCCAGCGCGTACTCGGGGTCCGAGACCCACCCGGGCAGGCTCGCGCTCATCCCCAGCAGGCCGCCGGCCGACTCCAGGACCTGGTTGATCAGGCCGTTGGCGCCGAAGATGCGGCGCCACAGGATGGCGACGGCGACGCTGCCGCCCAGCAGCGAGGGCAGGTAGTAGACCGAGCGGTACAGGGGCAGGCCGCGCACCCCGCGGTCCAGCACCATGGCCAGCGCCAGCGCCAGGGCGAGCTGGAGCGGGACCGAGATGAAGACGTATGTGAAGGTGACCGCCAGGGACTGGTGGAGGCGCGGGTCCTCCAGCATCCGGCGGTAGTTCTCCAGCCCGACCCACTCGGCGCCGCCGATGAGGGTGTAGTCGGTGAAGGAGAAGTACAGCGAGGCGATGATGGGGCCGATGGTGATCAGGCCCAGCCCCAGGAACCAGGGGGCGAGGAAGCCGTAGGCGGCGAGGTTCTCCCGGCGGCGCCGGGCGGCCGCCGCCCGGCTGCGGCCCCGGGGCGCCGCGGGCCCGCGCGCCCCCCGGGGGCCGCCGGCCTCCGATCCGGCCGCCGGGCGGTTGGACAGGACCGCGGTCACCGGCTCCCACCTCCCCGTCGCGGTGCGCGCCGGAATCGGCTTGCTGCGCTCATGTTTCGCGACCGCCAATCTCGTCGGTCCGGGACTCGGCCCGGCGGAACGTGGGCGAGGACACACCCCGCACAGGGGGCGAATGTCTTGGTAAGCGCTATCCATGGAATAGAATGATCCGTTTCTAGCACCGCGTTACAGGGGTGTCAACGGCGGATCACCCCCGACCTCCGCGACCGCGCGACCCCCTCCCGACCTTCGGCGCCCCCCCTCTGGCCTCCGCGCGGGAAAGCGTTTACCATCGAGGGCGTGAACTCCACCGCAGCGCAGCAGACGGCCCGGCGGTACGCCCTCGTCGGCACCGGGGCCCGGGCCCGGATGTACACCCGCGCACTCGCCACCACCCACGCCCACCAGGGGCGGCTCGTGGCGCTGTGCGACCCCAACCGCACCCGCATGGCGGTGCACAACGCGATCCTGGCCGATGCCGGGGCCGAGGAGGCGGCGACCTACGCCCCCGCCGACTTCGCCCGGATGCTCGCCGCCGAGGCGGTCGACGAGGTCATCGTGTGCACCGTGGACCGGCTGCACGCCGACTACGTGGTCGCCGCCCTGGAGGCCGGGTGCGACGCGATCACCGAGAAGCCGATGACCGCCGACCTGGAGGGCTGCCGGCGCATCGCCGAGGCCCGCCGGGCCACCGGGCGCCGGGTCACCGTCGGCTTCAACTACCGCTACAACCCCGTCCACCGGCAGGTGCACCGGATGCTCGGCGAGGGGGTGATCGGCGAGATCGGCTCGGTGCACTTCGAGTGGCTGCTGGACCTGCGCCACGGGGCCGACTACTTCCGCCGCTGGCACCGCGACAAGCGGCAGTCCGGAGGGCTGCTGGTGCACAAGTCCTCGCACCACTTCGACCTGGTCAACTGGTGGACCGGGGCGCGGCCCGAGGAGGTGTTCGCCTGGGGCGGGCTCTTCTTCTACGGCCAGGAGAACGGCCGGCGGCACGGGCTGGCCGGCGGCTACGAGCGCGGGCACCGCGCGCCCGAGGCCCAGGCCGACCCCTTCGCCCTGCACATGTCCGACAGCCCGGACCTGACCGCGCTCTACCTGGACGCCGAGCACGAGGACGGCTACCGGCGCGACCTGAACGTCTTCGGACCGGGCATCACCATCGAGGACGACATGTCGGTGATGGTGCGCTACTCCACCGGCGCGCGCCTGACCTACCACCTGGCGGCCTACTCCCCCTGGGAGGGCTACCGGGTCGCCTTCACCGGCAGCCGCGGCCGCCTGGAGCTGGACGTGACCGAGGTGCCGTTCACCCCGCCGCCCGGGCACGCCGCGGCCCCGGTGCGCGGGATGCCCGCCCCCAAGGAGCACACCGTGTCCCGCCTGGTGCTCCGGCGGCACTGGCGCGAGCCCGAGGAGATCCCGGTGGAGGTGGGCGAGGGCCCACACGGCGGCGGCGACGTGCGCATGCTGGACGCGCTGTTCGGCGGGGCCGACGACGGGATCCGGCCGGACGAGGCCGACGGCGCCCGCGCGCTGCTCACCGGCCTGGCGGCCAACGCCTCGATGGCCTCGGGGGCACCGGCGCGCGTGGCCGACCTGCTGCCGGCCGGGACCGCCGCGGGCGGGCGGCCATGAGCCCGGTCCCGGTGGTGCTGGCCGGCGCCAACGGGCACGGCCGCTCGCACCTGCGCAACCTGCGCCGGCTGAGCGAGGCGGGCCGGGTGCGGCTGGTGGGGGTGTGCGAGCGGGCGCAGGTCGCCGACGGCGCGATGGACGGGCTGGGCCCGGTTCCGGTCTCCGGGGACCTGGGCGAGCTGATCGAGCGCACCGGCGCCCGTGCGGCCGTGCTCGCCACCCCCATCCACACGCACCTGCCGCTGGCCCGCACCGCGCTGGATCGCGGGGTCCACGTCCTGCTGGAGAAGCCGCCCGCGCCCAGCGCCGCCGAGTTCGAGGCGCTGTGCTCCGCCGCCGGCGCGGCGGAGGCGGCCTGCCAGATCGGGTTCCAGAGCCTGGGGTCGGCCGCCGTGGGGGCGGTGCGCTCGCTGGTCGCCGACGGGGCCGTCGGCGAGGTGCGCGGCATCGGCGCCGCGGGCGCCTGGGTGCGGACCTCGGCCTACTACGCCCGCGCGGACTGGGCGGGCCGCCGCCGGCTCGACGGGCGCGACGTGGTGGACGGAGCGCTGACCAACCCGTTCGCGCACGCGGTGGCCACCGCCCTGGCGGTGGCCGGGGCCGACCGGCACGTGCCCGGCGCCGTGGAGACCGAACTGTTCCACGCCCACCCCATCGAGAGCGACGACACCTCCTGCCTGCGCCTGCGCACCCCGCAGGGGGTGCCGGTGGCGGTGGCTGTCACCCTCTGCGCCGAGCGGGCGCGCGACCCGTTCGTCGTGGTGCACGGCTCGCGCGGGCGGATCGTGCTGGAGTACACGCGCGACCGGGTGGTGCTGCAGCGCGGCGGCGGGCGGCCACAGGTGCGCGTGCACCCGCGCACCGACCTGCTGGAGAACCTGCTCGACCACGCGGCGGGCGGGGCCCGTCTGCTCGTTCCCCCCGAGGCCGCGGCCGGGTTCATGGGGGTGCTGGAGGCGGTGCGCACCGCCCCCGACCCCCGGCCGGTCCCCGAGGGGGAGCAGCGGCGGGAGGCGACCGAGGAGGGCCTGCGGCGCGTGGTGCGGGACGTGGACCGGGCGGTCCTGGCCTGCGCCGAGCGGACGGCCCTGTTCTCCGAGATCGGCGCGCCCTGGGCCGCCGGAAGGGACGGACGGCAGTGAGCGCACCGATGGACGGGCGGCCCGTGCCGGCGCTGCACGTGGCGGGGGTGCCGGTGGCCGAGCTGCGGACGGGGCGGGAGGTGGCCGCGGAGCTGTCGCCGCGGCCCTTCCTGCACCCGGTGCGCACCCTGGGCGGCACCCAGGTGACCGAGGTGTTCCCCGAGGACCACCGGCACCACCTGGGCGCCGGGGTGAGCGTGGCCGACGTCGACGGCTCCAGCTTCTGGGGCGGGCGCACCTTCACCCGGGACCGGGGGTCGGTGCTGCTGGACAACCACGGCCGCCAGGAGCACGTGCGCTGGTGGGCCCAGGAGCCGGACCGGCGGGTGCAGGAGCTGGTGTGGACCGGCCCGGACGGCGCGGAACTGCTGCGCGAGGAGCGCACGGCGGCGGCCGCGCCGGCGGCGGAGGGGGCGTGGATGCTGCGGATGCACACGCGGCTGCGCAACACCGCGGGCCGGGAGCTGGCCATCGGCAGCCCGGCGACCAACGGGCGGCCGGGCGCGGGGTACGGGGGCCTCTTCTGGCGGGCGCCGATCGCCGGGACGGCGGCCGCGTGCTTCGGCGCCGAGCCCGGGGGCGAGGCGGAGCTGCACGGGTCCCGGGCAGGGTGGGTGGCGCTGTCGGGCACCGCGCCCGCCGGGGGACCGTGGACGCTGGTGTTCGCGCAGACGGGGGCCGAGCGCGACCCCTGGTTCATCCGGGCCGCCGAGTACCCGGGCGTGGGCACCTCGCTGGCCTGGGACGAGGTGCTCCGCGTCGCCGACGGGGGCGTGGTGGAGCGCGGCTGGGCGGTCGCGGTGGCCGACGGGAACCTGTCCCGCGGGGAGGCGGCCGGTCTCGCCGCGGCCCTGCCTCCCATGCCGTGACTGTCGTGACGACCGTGAAAGGCGGTACGCGGAAGATGCGCGTGTTGGTGACCGGCGGCTCAGGACGCCTGGGGCGCAGTGTCGTCGAGGTGTTCGCCCGGCGCGGCCACGACGTGACGTCGGTGGACGCCTCCCCGGGGCCGGAGCGGCCCGGGGTCGCCTCCCGGCGGGTCGACCTGCTGGACGACGCGGCGCGGGCCCAGGTGTTCGCGGAGGTCCGGCCCGAGGCGGTGGCCCACCTGGCGGGCATCGCCGTGCCGCACGCCCGCCCGGGCGCCGAGACGGTGGCGGTCAACGCCCGGCTGGCCTGGGGGGTGCTGGAGGACGCCCGCGCGCACGGCGCCCGGTCGGTCGCGGCCGCCTCCTCGCCCACCGTGTTCGGGTACGGGTCGGCGGAGTGGGCCCCCGAGCGGCTGCCGCTGGACGAGGAGCACCCGGTGGCGCCGGTGCACGCCTACGGGCTGAGCAAGCTGGTGATCGAGGAGGCGGTGCGCACCCTGGCCCGGTCCGGCCAGGGGTGCGTGTTCACCGCGGTGCGGCCGGGCTATGTGATCGCCCCGGAGGAGTGGGAGGGGGCGCCCACCCAGCAGGGGCACACGGTCGCCGAGCGGCTGGACCGCCCGGAGCTGGCGGCGGCGTCGCTGTTCAACTACGTGGACGCGCGCGACGCCGCCGAGCTGTTCGCACTGGTCGCCGAGGACGCCTCGGGGGTGGCGCACGGCCGGGTGCTGCACGCCGTGGCCGGGGACCCGATGGCCCGCGGCCCGCTGTCGGAGCTGCTGCCGCGGTTCCACCCGGGCACGGCGAAGGCGGCGGCCGCGCTGGCCCCCGGGCAGGGGGCCTTCTCCAGCCGGGAGGCGCGGCGCCTGCTGGGCTGGACGCCCCGACGCACCTGGCGGAGCGAGCTACGATCCTAGGAGGCCGCGGAAAATGTTTTCCCCGCCCGGTTCCGGGCGGGGCGGGCGGCGATCGTTCGCGAACCGGGGGCGGAGGGGACACCGCAGTGCAGACCGAGAGCACGGGGAACGTCACGTTGGAGCAGGTCGCCCACCATGCGGGGGTGTCGCTGGCGACCGCCTCGCGGGTCCTGAACGGCAGCACGCGCCAGGTGGGCGAGAAGCTGCGCAAGCGGGTGGTGGCCAGCGCCGGCGAGCTGGGGTACCTGCCCAACGCCTCGGCGCAGGCGCTGGCCCGCAACTCCAGCTCGCTGGTGGGGCTGATCGTGCACGACATCGCCGACCCCTACTTCTCCAGCATCGCCTCGGGGGTGACCGGGGGCGCCGAGGAGGAGGGGCTGGTGGTGGTGCTGGGCACCACGGGGCGGACCCCGCACCGCGAGACCGAGCTGCTGGCGACGCTGCGGGCGCACCGGGCCCGGGCGGTGGTGCTGGCCGGGACGCGGACCGTGGACGAGGCGGGGAACCGGAACCTGGCCCGGGAGATCGAGCGGTTCACCGCCCAGGGCGGGCGGGTGGCCTGCGTGTCGCAGGGCGGGCTGCCGGCCGACACGGTGGTCCCGGCCAACCGCGAGGGCGCGGCGGACCTGGCGCGGCGGCTGATCGCGATGGGGCACCGGCGCTTCGCGGTGCTGGCGGGGCCGCCGGACCTGCGCACGGCCCGCGACCGCCTGGACGGGTTCCACGGGGCGCTGTCGGAGGCCGGGATCGAGCCCGCCTACCACGACGTGGTGCACGGGGCGTTCACCCGCGACGGGGGGTACGCCTCCACCGAGCGCCTGCTGGCGGCGGGCACGGAGGCCACGTGCCTGTTCGCGGTCAACGACGTGATGGCCACCGGCGCGATCGCGGCGCTGCGCGACGCGGGCCTGCGGGTGCCCGACGACCTGTCGGTGGCCGGGTTCGACGACATCCCCACCCTGCGCGACCTCATCCCGGCGCTGACCACGGTGCGGCTGCCCCTGGAGTGGATGGGCCGGGAGGCGGCCCGCCTGGCCCTGGCTGAGGACCCGGCCCCGGAGCCCCGGAGGGTCCCGGTCAGCGCCGAGGTCGTGGTCCGCGACAGCACCGCCCCGCCGGCCTGAGCCCGACCTGCCGCCCCTACCCCTGGGGCAGGGGCGGCAGGTCGGTGCGGAAGGCCAGGCCGTGGCCGGGCCCGGTGTCGGCGGTGGCGGTGCCCTCTTCCACGCGCACCCCGCTGGGGCGCTCCAGCGCGCCCAGGTCCTCCAGCCAGGCGCGGTCGATGTCCTCGACCATGGCCGCGCGCGGCACGCACAGCGCCAGCTGGGCCGACAGCTCCGGCAGCAGGTGCGGGGCGACGGGGACCGAGGCGTCGGCCGCGGCGCGGGCGATGCGCAGGAACGGGGTGATCCCGCCGACCCGCACCGCGTTGGGCTGGGCCACGTCGCACACCCCGGCCGCCAGCGCCCGGGCGAACGCCCGCTCGGTGCGCAGGTTCTCCCCCATCGCGAACGGCAGCGCGGTGCGGGTGCGCAGCCGGGCGTGGGCGGCCAGGTCGTCGGCGGGCAGCGGCTCCTCGATGAACGCCGGCGCGTGGCGCTCCAGCCCGGCCAGGGCCCGCACCGCGGCGGGCAGGTCCCAGCGCTGGTTGGCGTCGACCATGAGCGCCGCCTGCGGCCCGACGGCCTCGCGCACCGCCGCCACCCGGTCGGCGTCGCGGTCCGGGTCCGCCGAGCCCACCTTGATCTTGTAGGCCCGGTGCCCGGCCGCCTTCCAGCGCCGTACCTGGTCGAGCAGCTCCTCGCGGGGGTAGTCGAGGTTGACCCCGCTGGCGTAGGCGGGCACGGCGTCGCGGCGCCGCCCGATCAGCTCGGTCAGTGCCGCCCCGGCGGCCCGGGCCCGCAGGTCCCACAGGGCGATGTCCACGGCGGCCATGGCCATGGCGCTGACCCCGCCCGTGCCGGCGTCGGCCAGGCGGGCGCGCAGGCCGTCCCAGCGGGGGCCGGGGTCGGGCGCCAGGCCCGCCACGGCCGGGGCGCACTCGTCGCGCACCAGGGCCAGCACCGCGCCGGCCCCCGCGCCGGGGGTCCAGGCGAACCCGGTCCCGGTGTCGCCGGTGTCGGCGACCGCCTCCACCACGACCAGGTCGTTCTTGGCCACGCCCCCGTCCCAGGCCCGGTGCAGGGGCAGCCGGTGGGCGCGGGCGGTGAGGGCCTCGATGCGCACCGGCCTCACTCCCCTTCGACCGCGCGCAGGCCGGCGTCGAGGATGTCGGCCAGCACGGCCTCCTCCTCGCGGGTCAGGTCGGTCAGCGGCGGGCGCACCGCCCCCGCGGCTCCGCCGCGCAGCCGCACCCCCGCCTTGACCATGGCGACCGCGTACCCGGGGGCGCGGTCGCGCAGCGCCACCAGGGGCTCGTAGAACACCTCCAGCAGCCGGTCGGCCAGCGGGTCGCCGGCGTGCGCGGCCCGGTAGAAGGCGGTGGCCACCTCGGGGGCGAAGGCGAAGGCCGCCGAGGAGTACAGGGGGACGCCGACCGCCTTGTAGGGGGCGAAGGTGAGCTCGGCGGTGGGCAGCCCGTTGAAGAACGCGAAGTCCTCCCCGCGCTCGGCGCGCACCGCCTGCACGATGCGGCGCATCCGCCCCAGGTCGCCCACGCCGTCCTTGATGCCGTCCACGCCGGGGATGCGGGCGAGTTCGGCGGCGGTGTCCGGGGTGAGCACCATGTTCGCCCGCTGGTAGGCGATGACCGGGACGCCGGAGGCCGCGGCGACCGCGCGCACGTACTCCACCAGCCCCCGCTGGGAGGCGCCCACCAGGTAGGGCGGGAGCAGCAGGACCGCGTCGGCGCCCAGGTCGCCGGCGGCCGCGGCCTGCTCGCAGGCGGTGCGCACGCTCCCGCCGGCGCCGGTCACGACGGGGACCCGGCCGCCGACCGCCTCCACGGCGCGGGCGGTGACGCGGGCGTGCTCGTCCCGGCCGAGGGCGTGGAACTCCCCGGTGCCGCAGGCGGCGAACACGCCCCCGGGCCCGTGCGCCGTGCCGTCGCGGACGTGCCGGTCGAGCGCCTCCTCGTCCAGGGCGCCCTTGTCGTCGAAGGGGGTGATGGGGAAGAACAGGATGCCGTCGAACTGCATTGCGGATGCCTTCCTGTGTCGGGAGGGGCGTGGGGGGTCAGACCACGTGGGCGAGGTGGCGGCGGACGGTCTCGGCGACGACCGCGTCGGGGTCGGTGTCCCACACCCGCTCGTTGAAGATCTCCACCTCGATGTCGCCGGTGTACCCGGCGCGGTCCACGCTGCGGCGCAGGCCGCGCACGTCGGCGTGGCCGTCGCCGACCATGCCGCGGCCCAGCAGGGTGTCGGCGGGAAGCGGCACCACCCAGTCGCAGACCTGGTAGGAGGCGATGCGGGTGCCCGCCCGCGCGATCTGGGCGTGCACCTCGGGGTCCCACCACACGTGGTAGGCGTCGACGGTGACCCCGGCGGCGCCCTCGGGCAGCCGCTCGGCGAGGTCGAGGGCCTGGCGCAGGGTGGACAGCACCGAGCGGTCGGCGCAGAACACCGGGTGCAGCGGCTCCAGGGCCAGCCGCACCCCGCGCTCCAGGGCGTGGGGGGCGAGCTCGGCCAGGGCCTCGGCGACGCGCTCGCGCGCCCCGGCCAGGTCGCGGCCGCCCTCGGGCAGCCCGCCGGCGACGATCACCAGGCAGGGGGCGCCGACCTCGGCGGCCTCGTCGAGGGCGCGCCGGTTGTCGTCGAGGGCCTCGGCCCGGCCGCGGCCGGTGAAGAAGCCCGACCGGCAGTAGGAGGAGACGCGCAGCCCGGCGTCGCGCACCGCCTTGGCCGCGGCGGCCGTGCCGGCCTCGGCGACGGTCTCGCGCCACAGCCCGATGGCGGGCACCCCGGCCCGGGCGCAGGCGTCGGCCGCCTGGGCGGTGCCGAGCCGCTTGAGGGTGGCCTGGTTGA
>NZ_ANAD01000035.1:0-32888 GCF_000341245.1 Nocardiopsis halophila DSM 44494 | reverse complement strand
CCGGCGGGCGGCGCATCCGGTCGGCGGCCCGCCCGGGGTCGGTGAGCACCCCGGCCCGGTCGGCCAGCCGGAAGGCGGTGCACAGGTGCGGCAGGTCGCGCGCGCTCTGCGCCCCGCCGACCATGGTGAACCCGGGCTGGTGCCCGTTGAGCCAGGCCAGGAAGGCGATCCCGGTCTTGTAGTGGTAGGTCGGCGCGCTGAACAGGTGCCGGGCGAGCGGGACCGTGGGCTCCATCAGCGCGCGGTAGCGGCCGGTGTCGCCGCGGTCGAGGGCGCGCAGCGCCTCGGCCGCCGCGGGGGCGATGGCGGCGAACACGCCGAGCAGGGCGTGGGAGTGGCCCTCGGCGTCGCCGAGGACCAGGCCCGGGTAGTCGAAGTCGTCGCCGGTGTAGAGCAGCACGCCCTCGGGGAGCATGCGGCGCAGGCGCACCTCCAGCCCGGCGTCGAGCAGGGAGACCTTGATGCCGTCGATGCGGTCGGCGTGCTCGGCGATCAGGGCGGCGACGTGCTCCAGGGCGTCCGCCGGGTCGTCGGCGCCCCAGTACCCGGCCAGGGCCGGGTCGAAGGCGGTGCCCAGCCAGTGCAGCACGACCGGGCAGGAGGCCTGGGCGAGCACCCGGCGGTACACCTCGGCGTAGTCGCGGGGGCCGTCGGCCAGGGCCGCCAGCGCGCGGCTGGCCATGACCACGGGGCGGGCCCCGGCCTTCTGGACCGTCTCCAGCTGCTCGGTGTAGGCGCGCACGACCGCGTCGGTCCCGGTCCACTCGGCGGGGTCGAGCTGGTCGGTGCCGGCGCCGCAGACCAGGGCGGCGCCGCGGGAGCGCGCCTCGGCGCCGGTGCGGCCGATCAGCTCGGCGGTGGCGGCCCAGTCCAGGCCCATGCCGCGCTGGGCGGTGTCCATCGCGTCGGCCACGCCCAACCCGGTGTCCCACAGGTGGTGGCGGAAGGCCAGGGTGGCGTCCCAGTCCAGGCGGGCCGGGGCGCCCGGGGCGTTGCCGGCCACCGGGTCGGCGGCGACGTGGGCGGCGGCGTAGGCGCGCCGCGACCGCNCCCGCGGGGGCCCCCCGCCGGCGGCCGCGGCCGGCGCGGCCTGCAGGCGGTAGGACATCAGGCGCCCGTCGGCGCCCGGCATGGTCAGGGAAGGGCTTTCCGAATCCGTCATGCCTGGTCCTCCCAGTCCAGTTCGACGCGGGTCCCGGTGGCGTCGGAGTGCAGTCCGGCCTCGGCGAAGCGCAGGCCGCGCGCGCCGGAGGCGAAGTCGTAGCCGAAGGGCTCGCCGGTGGCCAGGTGGCGCAGGAACTCCTCCCACTGGGCGCGGAACCCGTTGGGGAACTCCCGGTTGTCGGGGACGCGCTGCCACTGGGAGCGGTAGTCGGCCAGGTCCGGGGCGTCGGGGTCCCACACCGCCTTGGGGGTGGCGGTCCGGTGCTGCACGCGGCACTCGCGCAGGCCCGCCACGGCACTGCCGTGGGTGCCGTCGACCTGGAACTCCACCAGCTCGTCGCGGTCGACGCGCACCGCCCAGGAGGAGTTGAACTGGGCGAGGACGCCGCCCTCCAGCTCGAAGACGCCGTAGGCGGCGTCGTCGGCGGTGGCCGCGTACGGCTCGCCGTGCTCGTCGCGGCGCTCGGGGATGTGCGTGGCGGTGCGCACGGTGACCGCCCGCACCCGCCCGAAGAGGTTCTCCAGGATGTAGTGCCAGTGCGGGAACATGTCGAGCACGATGCCGCCGCCGTCCTCGGCGCGGTAGTTCCAGCTGGGCCGCTGGCCGGGCTGCCAGCCGCCCTCGAAGACCCAGTAGCCGAACTCGGCGCGCACCGACAGGATCCGGCCGAAGAAGCCGGAGTCGACCAGGCGCCGCAGCTTGAGCAGGCCGGGCAGGAAGAGCTTGTCCTGCACCACCCCGTTGCAGGCCCCGGAGGCCTGGGCCAGCTTGGCCAGGTCGCGGGCGGCCGCGTGGGTGGAGGCGACCGGTTTCTCGGCGTAGACGTGCTTTCCGGCGGTGAGCGCGGAGCGCACGGCCGCCTCCCGGGCGCTGGTGATCTGGGCGTCGAAGTAGACCTCGACCCCGGGGTCGGACAGCACCGCGTCCAGGTCGGTGGACCAGCGCTCGATGCCGTGCCGCCGCGCGATCTCGCCGACGCGCCGCTCGGAGCGGCCGACCAGGTAGGGCTCGGGCAGCACCCGGCCGCCCCCGGGCAGCTCCACCCCGCCGGCCTCCCGGATCGCCAGCACCGAGCGGACCAGGTGCTGGCGGTAGCCCATCCGCCCGGTCACGCCGTTCATCGCCACGCCGACAACGCGATCAGTCATGTGTTCTCCCGCCGTTGGTCGTCTCCCGCGCACGATCGGCCGGGGCCTCGTCCCCGGCACCTCCGCGAGAAAGCGCTTTCCAACGTACGCCACCGGCCCACCTCCGCGCCAGTGCCGGACCGCGACGGACAGGTCGGGGGCGGGGCGACGGCTTCCGACCCCCGGAGGGTCCACGGGCCACGCGCCGTCTTCCGAACACCCGGTGAACGGAAAGCGCTCACCGGGTCAGGCCGCCCGTCAGCGCAGGACACCGTCCGCGGCCAGCGACGCCGACAGGTAGGCCCGCATGGCCGCCGCGCTCGTCACTCCGCGCGCCTTTTCCAGACGCCCGGTGAGGGCGGGCAGCGCCGTGTGGCGCCCGGCCGCCACCGCCCCCGCGGCGACCAGCCCGGCGAAGGGGAAGCGGTCCAGGAAGCTGTGGCCGGAGTCGGGAAAGCGCACGAGCGCCGCGTCCGGGATGCGCGCGGCCACGGCCTCGGCGCACGGCGGCACCGAGCGCAGGTCCCGGGCCCCGCTGAGGACCGCCGTGGGCCAGGAGAACCCGCGCTGCGCGGCCGCGGTGTCCACCGGGAGGCCCACGAAGTCCTCCCCGTCCCGGGCAGGGTCGCGGGCGACGGCCGACGCCGTGTCCAGGGGCAGCCCGTCGGGCTCCAGGCCGTCCAGCTCCCGGTGCCAGATCCGGGCGACCAGGTCGAACTCCATCACGAAGGGCGCACCGCGGCCGGTCTCGCGCCGGGCCAGGCCGCGGACCCGGTTCCAGGTACCGCGCCGGCCGCGCGCCACGGCCTCGAGCAGCCGCTCCACCATGGGGGCACCGCCGAACTCGTAGAGGACCGGCACCACGACCGCGCATTCGTCGGCGGGGACGGCGCCGTCCTGCACCAGGGCGCGCAGGCGCGCCGCGGCCCCGGCCGTGTCCGGCCCGCGCCCTTCCCAGAGCAGGCCGCGGACGTGGTCGCGGGTGGCGGACCGCTCCCCGGTGGTGCCTCCGTCGGTGCTGTCCAGCACCATCCCTGCGACCCGGTCACCGTGTCGGGCGGCGAAGACCTGCGCCAGCACGCCCCCGTAGGAGGAGCCCCAGACCACCGCCCGGTCGATGCCGCAGGCGTCGAGCACGGCGGCCAGGTCGTCGGCGGCCGCGGACACGGTCAGCGCCTCAGGGGGCAGTTCGGCGCCGGAGCGGTCGCGCCGGGACAGGCCCACGCCCCGGTGCTCGGCCATGACGGTGTCGAAGCCGCGCCGGGCGGCGCGGCGGCGCAGTCCGCGGTAGGGCAGCACCGAGGCGAGCCCGGGGCCGCCGGGCACCGCGAGCAGGGGCGTGCCGCCCGGCGCCCCCTCGCGGACGTAGGCCAGGTCGAACTCCCCGTACGCGCCCGTGTCGGCCACCACCGGCCGGCGGACGGCACGGACTCCGGGCATGCGGCGCAGTGTCCGGGCCTGGCGGGTCTGGGCGTTCATGGCCCCATCCTGCCGGGGCCGGGGCGCCGGGCGGGGCACGCAGCGCCCGCGGCCGGTGACCGCATCCGGCCGCGCCCGGTCAGCGGCGCCCGGGGCGGGCGCGGTCCTGGTCGGGGTAGGGCAGCAGGGCCGTTTCCCGGGCGTTCTCGATCGCGGCGGCGAGGAGGCGCTGCTCGCGGGCGGTCACCCCGGTGACCCTGCGGCTGCGGATCTTGCCGCGGTCGGAGATGAACCTCCGCAGCAGGTCGGTGTCCTTGTAGTCGATGTACTCCACGTCCGCGAGCGGGTTCGGCTTGCGGCGCGGGCGCTCGGGTCGGCGCGGTTTCATGGTCGGTCCTCGGGGTCGGGTGATCGGTCGGTCAGGGAGCGGTCGCGATGATCGCGTCGAAGGGGTCCTCGGTGCCGTCCTCGCGGCGGTACCCCGCGGCCAGCTCCTCGTCGGTGAGCAGGCAGGAGTCGAGGACCTCGGTGAGCCGGCGGGTGTCCAGGCCGACGCCGGTGAAGGTCAGGCACTGGCAGCGGTCCCCGTGCTCGGTGCACCAGTCCAGGGCGGCCGCGGCCCTGCGCTGCTCGGAGACCATCTCCCAGGCCGCGTCGGGCAGCGCGGCCAGCCAGGGGCCGTGCGACTCCACCGCCAGCGCGGCGCCGGCGGCGTCCCAGGCGAGCATCGTGTCGGGGTGGCTGGCCAGCCAGAACCGGCCCCGGCTGCGCAGCGCGGCGGGGACGAGGTCGTCCAGCGCCCGGTGGAGCCGTTCGGGGTGCAGCGGGCGCGAGCGCCGCCAGGTGAGGGTGCGCACCTCCCCGGCCTCGCAGTGGTCGGGCGGCTGGACCGCGCCCGGGTCCTGCCGGGCCGCCGCGGCCGCCGCGTCGAAGCCGCCCTCGGCCACGGCGCTGAGCGCCTCCCGTTCCGGGGGCACCACCAGCGCGGCCGGGTTGAGCTGGAGCAGCACCGCCGAGCAGCGCTCGCGCTCGGCGGCCGGGACGTCGCCGTCGAGTACCAGGCAGGTGGGGTACTCGACCTGCCGGGCCAGGACCTCGGCGACGGTGCGCTCGTCCTCCTCGGCCACGGCCAGCCCCCGCTCGTCCACCTCCTCGGTGGTGGCCAGGTCGGCGATGAGCCGGTCGGCGTCGACGGCGGTGGCCACCCCCGCCAGGTGCAGCCACCCGGTGACGGGACGGTCGTCGACGAGGGTGGCGGTCAGCGCCTCGGCGACCGACCGCGGGTCGACGCCGTCCCAGGACTCGACCACGTACAGGCGGTGCTCGCCGCGCTCGGCCAGCCCGCACAGCAGCGGGACCAGGTCCACGCGCAGGGTGCAGGACATGCAGGAGTGGACCAGGTCGACCCTGGCGCGCTCGACGGTCCCCCAGCGGTCGCGGAGCACCCGGTGGACCTCTCCGGAGCCGATCCGGCCCAGGTCGTGGTGGACGGCGAGCGCGCCGGGCTCGGCCTCCAGCAGGCGGTCGACGGCCCGTCTGCGGGCCTCGGCGTGCAGCCCGGCGACCAGGACGACCCGCGCGGGCAGGGCCTGTTTCATCTCGGTGGACCTCGCCTTCCCGTAGATTTGAAAACGATAATCGTTATCGTACTACAGGTCGGTGGGCCCCCGGTCAGTACCCCTCGGGGACGGGCCCGGCCAGGACGAAGGCGTTGCCGTCGGGGTCGGTGAAGGCCGCCTGCCGCCCCCACGGGTGGTCCCCCGGCTCCTCGACGGGCACCCCCGCCGCCGCCAGGCGCGCGCAGTCGCCGTCCACGTCGTCGCTCTCCAGGACGATGCCGTGCCCGCACCCCTGCTCGGCGACCGACAGCGCGAACCCGGTCCGCGCCCCGGGCGGGGCGACCTCCAGGTGGCGCACCGGCCCCACGGTCCGGTCGGCGACCACGGTGAAGCCCAGCACCTCGACGTAGAAGTCCCTGGCCCGGTCGAGGTCGACGACCGGGAGGGTCACGGTCCTCGCGTGTGTGATTCCCATACCGGAATGGTCGGGACGAACGGTGCCGAACGCCAGCAGGACACACCGGCGGCCGCCCGGCCGGGAGGGGCGGGGCGGCCGCGTCCGGGGAGGCCGGTCAGTTCAGGGGCGCCGCCTCGTCCAGGGCCGCGTTCAGCTCCAGGACGTTGACGGCCTTCTCCCCCAGGATGCCCAACGCGCGCCCGGCCGTGTGCTCGTCGACGAGCGCGGTGACGTCCCCGGCCCCCATCCCCCGGGCCTCGGCCACGCGGGAGGCCTGCAGGCGGGCGTTGGCCACCGAGATGTGCGGGTCGAGCCCCGAGCCCGAACCGGTGACCGCGTCGACCGGCACCTCGGCACCGTCAGCCAGACCGTTGGCCTCGCGGTACTCCCGGGTGCGGGTCTCGATGTCCTCCAGTAGGCCCTCGTCGGAGGGGCCGAGGTTGCTCCCCCCGCTGTCGGCCGGATCGTACCCGATCGCTGAGGGGCGCGGGTGGAAGTACCCCTGCCCCTCGAACGACTGGCCGATCAGGGAGGACCCGACGGCCTCCCCGTCACGCTCGACCATGGAGCCGTCGGCCTTGTCGTCGAACGCGGCCTGGGCCACGCCGGTGACGGCGAGCGGGTAGAGCAGCCCGGTGACGACGGTGGAGACCGCCACCATGCCCCCCGCGGCGAAGAGCTGCCGCAACATGTCAGGACACCCCCAGCGCCGTGAGGACGGTATCGATGGCCTTGATGCCGATGAAGGGCGCGATCAACCCGCCCAGGCCGTAGATCAGCAGGTTGCGCCGGAGTGTGGCGGCCGCGGTCTGCGCGCGGAAGCGCACCCCCCGCAGGCTCAGCGGGACCAGCGCGACGATGATCACCGCGTTGAAGACGACCGCGGACAGGATCGCCGAGTGCGCCGAGGACAGCCCCATGATGTTGAGCGTGTCCAGGGCGGGCAGCGCCCCGGAGAACATCGCCGGGATGATCGCGAAGTACTTGGCGACGTCATTGGCGATGGAGAAGGTGGTCAGCGCACCACGGGTGATCAGCAGCCGCTTGCCGACCTCGACGATCTCGATCAGCTTGGTCGGGTCGGAGTCGAGGTCGACCATGTTGCCGGCCTCTTTGGCCGCCTGCGTGCCGGTGTTCATGGCCACGCCCACGTCGGCCTGGGCCAGCGCCGGGGCGTCGTTGGTGCCGTCGCCGGTCATGGCGACCATGGCACCGCCACTCTGCTCCTTGCGGATCAGCGCCAGCTTGTCCTCGGGCCTGGCCTCGGCCAGGAAGTCGTCCACCCCTGCCTCCGCGGCGATGGCTTCGGCGGTCCGCGGGTTGTCGCCGGTGACCATGACGGTGCGGATGCCCATGGCGCGCATGCGCTCGAACCGCTCGCGCATGCCCGGCTTGACGACGTCCATGAGGTGCACGACCCCGAGCACGCGCGCCCCGCCTCCGCCGGAGCGGGCCACCGCCAGGGGGGTCCCGCCGGAGCCGGCGATGCGTGCGACGGCGTGGTCCAGTGCCTCGGGCGCCTCGCCGCCCTGCTCCTCGACCCAGGCCCGGACGGCCTCGGAGGCGCCCTTGCGGATGCCGGCGTGCTCTCCGTCCAGGCCGCTCATCCGCGTCTGGGCGGTGAAGGGCACCGGCTCGGAGCCGGCGATGCCGGTGTCGGAGCCGGACCCGTAGCGCTGCCGGACGTACTCCACGATGGAGCGGCCTTCGGGGGTCTCGTCGGCGCGCGAGGCGGCCATCGCGGCAGCGGCCAGCTCCTCGTCGGTGACGCCGGGCATCGGCACGAGCCCACCGGCCTGTCGGTCGCCCAGGGTGATGGTGCCGGTCTTGTCCAGCAGCAGGGTGTCGACGTCGCCGGAGGCCTCCACCGCCCGTCCCGACACGGCCAGCACATTGCGCTGCACCATGCGGTCCATGCCGGCGATGCCGATGGCCGACAGCAGCGCGCCGATGGTGGTGGGGATCAGGCAGACGAGCAGTGCCACCAGCACCACCGGGCCCTGCTCGGCACCGGAGTAGACGGCGAAGGGCTGAAGGGTCACCACGGCCAGCAGGAATATCGCGGTCATCCCGGCGAGCAGGATGTTCAGCGCGATCTCGTTCGGCGTCTTCTTGCGCTCGGCGCCCTCGACCAGGGTGATCATCCGGTCCAGGAAGGTCTGTCCGGGCGGGGCGGTGATGCGCACGGTGATCTCGTCGGAGAGCACCCGGGTACCGCCGGTGACCGCCGATCGGTCGCCGCCGGACTCGCGGATCACCGGGGCCGACTCACCGGTGACGGCCGACTCGTCGACGCTGGCCACGCCCTCGATGACGTCGCCGTCACCGGGGATGGTCCGCCCCGCGGCCACCAGGCACACGTCGCCGACCGCCAGGTCGGTGGCGGCGACCTCCTCGGTGGTGTCCGCGAAGGTGCGGCGCCGCGCGGTGGTCGCCGTGCGGCCGGCCCGCAGGGCGGCGGCCTGGGCCTTGCCCCGGCCCTCGGCGACGGCCTCGGCGAAGTTGGCGAAGAGCACCGTGAACCAGAGGAACAGGGCGACCAGGCCGTTGAAGACGTTCTGGGCGGCCGGGGCGCCGGGCAGGTCGCGGACGAACAGCACGGTGGTGAGCACGCTGCCCACCAGCACCACGAACACGACCGGGTTGCGGGCCTGCACCCGCGGGTGCAGCTTCGTGACGGAGCCGATGAGGGCGCGGCGCACCATGGCGCCGTCCGTGGAGGGGCGGCGCGCTGCGGCGCGCGCTTCCCGGCCCCCGGGCTCTGCGGGCGGAGCGGCCTCGGGGGCCGCCTGATGTGTCTGGGTCACTTTTCTCGGAACTCCTACAAGGACAGCTGCTCGGCGATGGGGCCGAGCGCCAGGGCCGGGAGGAAGGTCAGGCCGGCCACGATGACGACGACGCCGACGACCAGGCCACCGAAGAGCGGCGTGTGGGTGGGCAGCGTGCCGGAGGTGGCGGGCGCGGGCTGCTTGGCGGCCATCGAGCCGGCGATCGCCAGCACCGGGATGATCAGAAAGAACCGGCCGACCAGCATCGCCAGGCCCATCGTGGTCGTGTACCAGACGGTGCCGGAGTCCAGTCCGGCGAACGCCGACCCGTTGTTGTTGGCAGTGGAGGCGTAGCCGTAGAGGATCTCCGAGAGCCCGTGCGGCCCGGCGTTGTTCAACGACGCCAGGGCGGACTCCGTCAGCACCGAGGCGGCGGAGAAGCCCAGCAGGACGGCGGGCATGGCCAGCAGGTAGAGCATGACCAGCTTCATCTCGGCCGCCTGGATCTTCTTGCCCAGGTACTCGGGGCTGCGCCCGACCATCAGCCCGGCGATGAACACCGCCAGGACCGACATGACCAGCAGGCCGTTCAGCCCCACGCCGACGCCGCCGGGGCTGACCTCGCCGAACACCATGTGGGTCATGGCCAGGCCGCCGCCCATGGGCGTGAAGCTGTCGTGCATGGCGTTGACCGACCCGTTCGAGGTGCCGGTGGTGGAGGCCGCCCACAGGCCCGAGGCGGCGGGGCCGAAGCGGACCTCCTTGCCCTCCAGGTAACCGCCGGACTGGTCAGGCGCCACGCTCTGGTCGACCCCCATCGCGTCCAGGCGCGGGTTGCCGGCGGCCTCGAGCCCCATCGCCCCGATGGACATGGCCGCCCAGACGGTGAGCATGATGCCGAACACCGCACGGCCCTGCCGCTTGTCGCGGACCATCGCCCCGAAGGTGAACGCCAAGGCGAACGGGATGAGCAGGATCGCCCAGTTCTCCACGAAGTTGGACAGGGCGGTGGAGTTCTCGAAGGGATGGGCGGAGTTCATGTCGAAGAACCCGCCGCCGTTGGAGCCCAGCTGCTTGATGGCCACCTGCGAGGCGGCAGGGCCTCCGGGGATCAGCTGGGTGGCGCCCTCCAGGGTGGTGACGGCGGTGTGCCCTTTGAAGTTCTGGATCACGCCGAGTCCGGCGAGGACCACCGCGACCACGAAGGACAGCGGCAGCAGGACGCGCACGGCGCCGCGGGTCAGGTCGACCCAGAAGTTGCCCAGCGTGGCGGCCCTGCGGCGGGCCAGCCCGCGGATGAGGGCGGCCATCACGGCCATGCCCGCCGCCGCCGAGACGAAGTTCTGCACGGTGAGCCCGGCCATCTGGGTCAGGTGGCTCATCGTGCTCTCGCCGCCGTAGGCCTGCCAGTTCGTGTTGGTCATGAAGCTGACCGCCACGTTGAAGGCGACGTGGGCGTCCACCCCCGGAAGTCCGACGGGGTTGAGCGGCAGGACGCTCTGCAGCCGCTGCAGCGCGTACACCGAGAGGAAGGAGACGAAGCTGAACGCCAGAAGCGAGATCGCGTAGGACGTCCAGCGCTGCTCACTCTCGGGATCGACCCGGCACAGCCGGTAGACGACCCGTTCGAGCGGCAGGAAGACCCGGTCTCCCGGGGCCTTCCCCTCGCCGCCGTACACCTTGGCCATGTAGCGGCCCAGGAAGGGGGCGGTGGCGAGGAGGACCGCGACCAGCGCGGCCGATTGCGACCAGGCGGCGCCTGACATCAGAACCTCTCCGGGAGAAGAAGCGCGGCCAGCAGGTAAGCGGCCAGGGACAGCGCGAGGAGCAGCGCGACGATGTCGTCCGGGCTCACCGGGGGCTCACCTCGGCGGCGGCCTCCTGGGCGGCGACACCGGGGTCGCCGCCTCCCGAGATGATCCGGTCGCAGCCGCGGACGTAGGCGACGCACAGCGCGAAGAACGCCGCCGCCGCACCCACGAACACGAGGTCGGCCATCGTAGCCGTCTCCTTTCACGGGGATCCGAGCAGGATCCGTAGGGGATTCCGGGAACGGGGGGTGGAGCGCATCTGCGCCCGAGAGGGGATTCAACCCCCGGAACCATGCGGAATGGGACGGAATGACGGGTTCTTGACGCTTCCGCCCGTGGGAATTGTCGGACCGTTAACGCGGGCGGGCCCGGCCGCCGACGGAGGGCCGTTGACAAGGGGGCGCCCACCGCTGATGCTCTCTCTTGAGAGGGAGGTGACTTTTCCATGGGTGGATGCTCGTGCGGTCACGGCTCTTCGTGCTCCTGCGCGGCCGGCTGCTCCTGCGGCTGCAACGGATGAACGGACGTCCCCTGACCCCGTGACCCCTGTGTCCTGAACCGTCGTGACGCGCCTCCCCGCCCGGACTCCGGGCCGGGAGGCGCCGGTGTGCGGAGCCGCCGCCCCGGACGCGCCCGCCCCCGCTCCGGTGTGCCTGTCCGCTCGCCGCGGCCGCCGCTCGGGGATGGACGACGGCGGGCGGGGGCCGGGCCGGGCGCGCACCTCCCGAGGGGCGGCGGCCCGCCTTCCACGCTCGCAGCGCGCGGGCGCAGGTCAAGAACGGACCGCCCGGATGCCCGGATCCGGCCGGGCCCGTCACGCGCGGAACATGTGCGAACACCCCTTGTAGCGCGCGATGGGCGGACTTAGACTCACCCGAGCCCCACAAGGGCGGACGCTCCCCCACCCGCAAGGAGTCCCCCCATGACGCGACGGGTATCCCCGCTCACTCTCGTCATCGCCGCCACCGTCGCCCTGATCGGCGGCGGCGCGGTCGCCGCCCCGGCGGCCGCCTCCCCCGCACCCGCGCCCGGCTCCGACACCGCGGCGCAGCAGACCACCCTCTACTACGACGACAGCCGCGCCGCGGAGTTCCGCGACGCGGTGGAGGCCGGCGCCGCCGAATGGAACGCCGCCGTCGACAACGTCGAACTGGTGCGCGCCCCGGCCGGGCGCCGCGCCGAGATCACCGTCGTGGCCACGGACGGCTGGCCGATGGCGACCCTGGGGCCGGTGCGGCCCGGCGGGTCGGCCACCATCTGGTTCGGGCGCCAGGCCGTGTGGCAGGGCCACGACGAGGTGCGCATCGCCGCCCACGAGCTCGGGCACAGCCTGGGCCTGCCGGACGTCAAGCCGGGGCCGTGCTCGTCCCTGATGTCCGGCTCCACGGGCGGGGTGGGCTGCACCAACGCCGCCCCGAACGCCCAGGAGAGGTCCCGGGTCGAGCAGCTGTACGGCGGCGGGGCCGCCGGTGCCGCTCCGGCCGCCGGCACGCTGGTGGTCGACGGGCCCTAGGAACGGCCCCCGGCCCGGCGGGGCCGCCGTCCGCCCAGGGGCGGGCGGCGGCCCCCTTCCGTTTTCCGTGCGCGTGGGTCCGTGGGCGTGGGGCCGGGTCAGCAGGCGCGGTCGAGCATGCCCCTCAGGGCGTCCTTCTCGTCCCAGTCGACGGTCAGGGCGTAGCGGTGCTTGGACTCGATCCAGGACGCGGCGTAGGCGCAGTGCACGGCCGAGCGGGAGGGCTGCCAGTCGGAGGGGTCCTGGTCGCTCTTGGCCCGGTTGCTGGAGGCCGAGACCGCCCACAGCAGGGGGCCTTCGACGTTGTTGGCGAAGGAGCGGCGCTTGGCCGAGGACCAGGTGTCCGCGCCGGACCGCCAGGCCTCGGCCAGCGGCACCATGTGGTCGATGTCGAAGTCGGAGGGGTCGGTGGTGCCCGCGCCGTCGTAGGGGCTGGACCAGGTGCCCGACACGGCCCGGCAGGCGCCGTCGGTCTCCACGCCGGTGCCGTCGCGGCGCAGCACGTACTCGCGGGCGTTGCAGTTGCCCTCCACGCCCTCCCAGTGGGGGAACAGGGAGCGGTCGTAGGGGGAGGAGGCGCCCTCGGGGCGGACGGTCAGGCCGTCGAGCCGGCTGCGGGCCTCAGACTCGGTGGGGATGCCGGGCGGCAGCGACGCGGCGGCGGCCGGGACGGCGGGGAGCAGGGCGGCAGCGGCGGCAGCGGCCAGGGCCGCGGCGGTGGTGCCGAGAACACGCCGGGGGCTTCGGTGCGGCATGGGGCTCCGTCTCCTCGGGTAGCGGGGTCGGTCGTCGGCGCCTTGCGGCGCTTCGACCCTCTCCCGGAGAAGCGAGCCCTGCAATGACCCGCGGTGAACCGCCGGTGACGCGTGTCGGTCGTCCACAGGAGGCCGGTCCGCCCGCCCGCCGGAGCGCGGCGGCGGCAGGCTGGACGCACCGGCCGGGAACGGGTCCCGGGCCGGGAAGGAGGTGGCGGCGGCATGCGGACGGCACGGGGTACGGTGCGCACGGGGACGGCGGTGCTCGCCGTTCTGACGGCGGCCCTGGCGGGCCCCGGCCCCGAAGGGGGAAGGGTGGACGGATTCACCATCGGACACGTGCCCGCGGCGCTGGCCCAGGGCGCGGAGGTCGAGGCGTCGGAGACCTCCTATGAGTGGGGAGGGGCGCGGTTCACCGCCCGCATGTGGGAGCGGGCGCTGTCCGGAGGCGGCTTCCGAGTGGAGCTGCAGGTCCTGGTGGTGCGCGGGGAGGCGCTGTCGGACCTGCGCGAGGTGCGGGCGTTCCTGTCCGAGTACCACGGGCACCCGTGGGCCGTGGGCGATCTGGAGGAGTTCGACCACGGTGGTGCGCCGGGGTACATGGGCACGCTCGAGGCGTTCTGGCTCCATGAGCCGGGCGTGGCCGTAGAGGTGCGCGACAGCGCCGGGGTACTGGGCCCCGGGGAGCTCAGGAGGACGGCATTGGGCGTGCGACCGGCCGACGACTGAGGGGGCGCTGGGGCCCGTCACCGGGCCTTGCGCCAGATCGCTCGTCGCTCCGCACGGATCAGCGGACCGCGCCCCTCCGCCCTGAGGCCCCTGCCTCCGGTACATCGGCCGGCCGACCGCCCTAAGAGCGGGCTCTTCGGGCCCCTTCACGGTTTCCGAAGACCTCAGTACCGGACATTCCGGGAGTCCAACGTGGCCGCCGTCAGAAGCGCCGCGCTATTGCGGCGGCGCGGGGGCGGGGTCACGATGGCGGCGACGCCCCCACCCCCTCGCCCCCGGAGCCCCCGTGAAGCTCTATGCCGACCGGCCTGCGCGCCGTTGCCTGCAGTTCCTCGCCGACCTCCTCGCCCTGCTGTGGATCGTGTTCTGGGTCAAGGCCGCGCTTGCCCTGCACGACGCCGTCGCCGCCGCCGGGGCCTCGGGCACGACGATCGCCGGTGTCGGCGACGCGGTCGACGAGCGGATGGCCGAGGCGGCCGAGGCCGCACGCGGCGTGCCCCTGGCCGGCGATGCCCTGGCCGTGCCCCTGAACGGGGTCGGCGATGCGGGGGCCTCGCTCGGGGACGCGGGCCGCTCCCTGCACGAGTCCGTCGCGTCCTCGGCGCTGGTGCTCGGCTGGATGACCGCCCTGCTGCCCGTCATCGTGGCGCTGGGGACCTGGCTGCCGGCCCGGCTGCGCTGGATCCGCCAGGCCTCGGCGGCCCGGGACGCCGGGAAGCTGTCCGGCCCCGCCCGTGAGCGGGTGCTGGCCCTGCGGGCGCTGGCGTCGGTGTCCCCCGCCCGCCTGGCCGCGGTCCACGAGGACCCGGTGCAGGCGTGGCACACCGACGACAGGGCGGCGGTGCAGGCCCTCGCCGGTCTGGAGCTCCGCCGCCTGGGCCTGCGTCCGCCGCGCCCGCCGAAGGCCTAGGGACGGGCGCGCTCCCCCGGCTCGCCGGGAGGCGGCGCGCCGTCGTCCACGTCGATCTTCGTCTGGACGAAGCGCCGCGCCTTGGCCACGCACTCCTCCTGCACCCGCAGGCGGTCGAGGTGCTCGACCATGATCCGGCGCCGCTCCTCCGCCGTCGCCTCGCCCTGGCGGGCGAGCCGCGTGTAGCGGACCATCTCGCGCACCGGCATCCCGGTGTCGCGCAGGACGAGCACGGTCTCCAACCAGTGCAGGGCGTCCCGGTCGTAGCGCCGCCTGCCGTCGCCGTCCCTGGGGACCGGGCCGATCAGCCCGATCCGCTCGTAGTAGCGCAGTGTGTCGGCCGTGAGCCCCGTATGGAGGGCGGCCTCGGTGATGGACAGTCCGTCGGTGTCGACAACAGCCATGCCGGTCAATCTACGCCTCTTCCGCCGCGGAGAGGAGTCCCGGTCCCCCGGTCGTCACCGGTCCCCGGTCGCCGCCCGCCGGTCGGCACGGCGCCGGGCGGCCTCGTGGGCGCGGCGGACCAGTCCGATCGCCTCGGAGGCCGTCCGTTCGCCCGGATCGACCACCGCGATCCACCCCAGGGCTCCGTAGACCGGGTGCGGGAAGAAGGCGTCGGGGACGGTGCAGTCGTACGACTCCTCCGGCAGGCCCGGCTCCCGCCCGAGGAGCTCGGTGAAGGCGGCCGCGCCGACGTGGACGTTGAGCCGCCACCGCCCCTGCGGGTCGAGGCCGGAGCGGGTGTCGTCCGGGTAGTCCTTGGTGACGATGGTGGCGTAGGGCTGCTCCCGCTGCGGCACCCGGCCGTCGGGGGCGTAGTAGAAGAAGTGGTCGCCCCACGCGAGCTCGGGAAAGCCGCTCCCCTCGGTGGGCGCGAGTTCCAGCACGCCGTCGAGGGCGCGCACTGCTTCGAGGATCCGCTGCATGCTCATACTTGAAGTGTGGACGTGAAGTGCTTATGGAGGGTTGGGCTTATGGAGGGTTGGGGGCCCATGGAGGGGTGGCGCACGGACGAACGGCTCGGCACGGCGGACGTCGCCGCGGCCACCGGCTACTCCGTCCAGCAGGTCCGCGACCTGGAGGCCCAGGGCGTCATCGCCCCGGCGCCCCGCGCGGCCAACGGCTACCGCCGATTCTCCGCCCTGCACGTGCGCGATCTGAGCGCCTACCGCGACCTGGCCGCGGCGGTGGGCCCGGTCCCGGCGCGCCGCACCATGCGCGTGATCCGCACCGCGCCGCGCGATGAGGCCGCCGCCCTGGTCGGCTCCCTGCACGCCGGCCTGGTCCGGGAGCGCGAGGAGGCCCTGGCCGCCCGGGACGCCCTGCTCGCCATCCGCGCCGAGGCCGGTTCCGAGGCCGGTTCCGAGGCCGAGCCGCCCGAGCGGGACGCGATGACGATCACCGAGCTCTCCGGCGCCCTGGGGGTCCGCGCCTCCACCCTCCGGTTCTGGGAGAGGTCCGGGCTCCTCGCGCCCGAGCGGGTCGCCACCCGGGCGGGCTCCGCCCGCCGCTACCCCCTCGGGGCGATCCGCGAGGCCCGCATCGTCGCGGCCCTGCGCTCGGCCGGGTACCGGATCCCCGACGTGAGGCGGGCGGTCGCGGCCCTGCGCGGCCTGCACGGAGCGGAGGAACCGCTGGACGCCCTGGAGGCCCGGGTCGGCGCGATCGCCGAACGCACCCTGGCCCTGCTCCGCGCGGGGACCGTGCTCGGCGCGATCATCGGAGAGGGGCCGCGGCGCGGGTGAGGCACCGGGTCAGGACAGCATCACGTACACCGGCAGAGCGGAGTTGTTGACGGCGTGCACGACCACGCCGGGCCACACCGATCCGCTGCGGCGCATCAGCTCGGCGCAGACGAGGCCGACGATCAGGGCCGAGGGCAGGACGAAGTTGACGCCGTGGTACACCGCGAAGACCACCGAGCCGGCCACGACGCCGACGACCGGCCCGTAGCGCAGCAGCGCGTTGGTCACGACCCCGCGGAAGAGGAGCTCCTCCCCGATCGGGGTGAGCACGGCGAGGAACAGGAAGGTCAGCACCAACGGCAGGGCGCCGCCGCTGGCGGCGTCGTGGAACACCCCCTGGGGATCGGTCTCCCCGAAATCGGTCAGGGCCACGATCACGGAGTTCACCACGGTCTTGGCGCCCAGGACGAACAGGCCCGCCGCGACGCCCGCGGCCATCCAGCGCCACGAGGTGCGCCGCACGCCGAAGGCGGCCCAGGAGCGGATGCGGACCGCCGCGGCGGCGGCGAAGCCCGCGATCCCCGCCACCCCCGACCATGCGGTGACGGCCAGCCCGTAGGCCAGGGAGTCCGGGTCCAGCGGGCCGCCGAGCGGGCCGAGGAGGAGCAGGACGACGGTGGCGGCGACCATGGCGAGCAGGCCCACCGCGATCTCGGGCCACCCGGGGCGCCGGTGTGCAGGTGCGTCGATCTGTTTCGAGGGCATGACGGGATTCCATCGCTGTACCCGCGGATCCGGCAGTGGCCGCGCGTCATCTCCGAACCGTGACGCGGCGTCACCCTTGCCCCGCGTGGCAGGCTGGGTGGCGCACCTGCCGCAGCGGGAACCGGCCCGCGGGCGCCATGAGGAGGTACGCGATGCTGCTGGGCGGCGCCGACCCGGGGCGCACCGACGTCCCCGCCGTGCGCGTGGGCGAGGAGGCCCTCGACCGCGCCGCGCTCTGGGAGGCCGCGTCGGCGTTCGCCGCGCGCGTCGCGGGCGCGCCCGCGGTCGCCGTGCACGGGCAGGCCTGCCTGTCCACCGTCGTCGCGGTCGTCGGCGGCGTCCTGGCCGGCGTCCCCGTCGTGCCGGTCCCGGCCGACGCGGGCACCGGGGAGCGCCGGCACATCCTCGCCGACTCCAAGGCCGCGCTGTGGGCCGGTCCCCCGCTCGAGGGGGTCGCGGTGCCCCGGGTCCCCGCGCACCCCTTCGACCGCGCCCCCGCCGGCGTCCGGCTTCCCGAGCCCGGACCGGACGAGACGGCGCTGATCATGTACACCTCCGGCACCACCGGCCCGCCCAAGGGCGTGCTGCTGCCGCGCCGCGCCGTCGCCGCCGGCCTGGACGGCCTGGCCGAGGCCTGGGGGTGGACCGGCGACGACGTGCTGGTGCACGGCCTGCCCCTGTTCCACGTGCACGGCCTGGTGCTCGGCCTGTTCGGGGCGCTGCGCACCGGCAGCCCGCTCGTGCACACGGTGCGCCCGCGCCCGCAGGCCTACGCGGCGGCCGCACAGGCGGGGGGCACGCTCTTCTTCGGGGTGCCGACCGTGTGGTCGCGCATCGCCCGCGAGAGCGGCGCCGCCCGGGCGCTGGGGTCGGCGCGGCTACTGGTGTCGGGCAGCGCGGGGCTGCCCGCGGGCGTGGCCCAGGCGGTGCAGGCGGCGGCCGGGCAGGCGCCCATCGAGCGCTACGGCATGACCGAGACCCTGATCACCCTGGCGGCGCGCGCNGGGGGGGGGGGGGGGGGGAGCCGGTCAGGACCGGCTGGGTCGGCCGCCCGATCGCCGGGGTGCAGGCGCGGCTGCGCGGCGAGGACGGCGGCCCGGTCCCGGCCGACGGCGGCAGCATCGGCGCACTGGAGGTGCGCGGCGCGACGCTGTTCGACGGCTACCTGGGCCTGCCCGAGGCCACGGAGGAGGCGTGGACCCCGGACGGGTGGTTCGCGACCGGGGACGCGGCGGCGGTGGACGCGGACGGCCGGTACCGGGTCGTGGGGCGCACCTCGGTGGACCTGATCAAGAGCGGCGGGTACCGGATCGGCGCCGGAGAGGTCGAGGCGGCCCTGCTGGACCACCCTGCGGTGCGCGAGGCGGCGGTGGTCGGCGAGCCCGACGACGACCTGGGGCAGCGGATCGTGGCCTACCTGGTCGGCGAGGGCATCGACGAGCAGGACGTGATCGGTTTCGTCGCCGGCCGCCTCTCGGTCCACAAGCGGCCCCGGCAGGTGCGCGTGGTCGGGGCGCTCCCCCGCAACGCGATGGGCAAGGTGCAGAAGTCCCTGCTGTGAGGGGCCGCGGCTCAGTCGGGCCGCGCNGCGGCGGGCGCCCGCCGTACCGTTCGATCTCCTCGGTCGGGGACCACAGGCCGTGGCCGTGGCCGAGCGCCTTGAAGACCGCCCACAGCGCGCTCAGGTGCTCCACCGCCGCGGGGTCGCCGTAGAGGGCCTCCGCCCGGCGCCGCCACTCCTCCTCCGGCAGGTCGGTGTAGGCCACCGGCGCCCCCGTCCCCTCGGCGAAGGCGTCGGCGGCCTCCCCGATGCCCGCGACCTGGCCGACCAGCCGGCACACCGGGTCCGCCGCCGGCTCGGCCGCCGCCAGCAGGCCGACCGCGACCCGCACCACGTCCCCCGCCGCCACCAGCGGCAGCTGGGTCCTGCGGTCCCCCAGCGGCAGGGCGATCTCCCGGCCCCGGCCCGCCTCCAGCACCACCCGCAGGTTCTCGTAGAACACCGCCGCCCGCAGGTGGACGGCGCCCACCCCGGCACGGTCCAGCAGCTCCTCGGCCACCCAGTGCCGCCGCATGTGCGGGGTCGGCGCATCGGGCGCCGCCGCCAGCTGGGAGGGGGAAACCACCCGCTCCACCCCGGCGCGGCGGGCCGCCGCGGCGAACGCCGCCGCCGCGTCCAGGAACCCCTCGCGCACCGGGTAGGCGAAGTAGGCCCGGCGCACCCCGCGCACCGCGCGCAGGACGTCCTCCACCTCCCGCAGGTCGCCGACGGCCACCTCGGCACCGGCCTTGCGCAGCCGCGCCGCGCGCTCGTCGTCGGCGCGCACCAGCGCCCGCACCGGCAGCCCGCCGGCCAGCAGGGTGCGGGCCACGCGGTTGCCGGTGGCCCCCTGCCCGCCGCCTGCCGCACCGGTCACCAGGATCGGCTCCATCGTGGGCCTCCCTCCACGGNCCCCCCCCCCCCTGCCGCACCGGTCACCAGGATCGGCTCCATCGTGGGCCTCCCTCCACGGCGCGCCCCGCCTCGGGACGGCGGCGGTGCGCGCCTGCCCCGACGCTCACGGACGCGGGTCCGCCCGTCAAGGGGCCCCCGCCGTGTCCGCACCTCGGCGCCGGTTTGACACTCCAGGGGATCGCGTTAGTGTCCGGGGGCGTTTCCGTGCACGCCAGGCGCCTGTCCGCGGCAGTACCCCCCGACTCCGGAAAGGCACGGTCCCCCATGGTCGACGACGGGCCGCGCTCGGCCGCGCGCCGGCGCAGGCGCGCGGCCGAGCGCCGGCGCCGCCTGCTGACGGTCGCCGCGGTGCTCACCGCCGGGACGGCCCTGACCGGCGCCCTGCTCGCCGCCTCGCTCGGCCCGGAGTCCGGGCGTCCGCCCTCCGCCGCCGACGGCGGGGACGGTGGGGGCGGTGGGGGCGGCGCGCCGGACGCCACCCCCTCCTCGCCGCCGCCGGCCTCCTCAGGCGCTTCGGCCCCGGCATCGGCCGCACCGTCCGCGAGCGCGCCCGGCGCCTCTCCGAGCGCCTCCCCCTCCGCCTCGCAGGAGGCCGGGCGGGACGGTGCGCCGGAGGAGGACGAGCCGACGCCCCCGACCGGTTCGCCGACCCCGCAGTCCCCTCCGGAGACCGCGCCGCCCCCGGACGAGGGCACCGAGCGGCCCCCGCCGGACGGTCCGCCCGGCGGCGGGGACGAGGGCGGAGACGGTGGAGACGGCGGCGGAGGCGGCGAGAGCCCGCCCCCGGAGGACGAGGAGCCCGTCGACGACCCCGGCTGCTGGATCTTCTGCTGACCGCCGCCCGCCCGGGGAAGGACACCCGTGGACGATGGGACCGCCCGCCCCCGCGGGCCCACGGGTGAGGAGGAACCCCCGCATGGCACCGGTACGGGTACTGATCGTGGGAGCCGGTTCGCGCGGCAGCGCCTACGCCGCCTGGATCCGGGAGCACCCCCGCATCGCGCGGGTGGTGGCGGTGGCCGAACCGCGCCCGGCCTACCGCGACCGCCTGGCGGACGCCTGCGGGGTGCCCCCCGAGGCGCGGTTCGCCGACTGGCGCGAGGCCGCCGCCCTGCCCCGGACCGCGGACGCCGCCCTGGTGTGCACGCTGGACGACGCCCACCTGGAGCCCGCCCTGGCGTTCGCCGCCTCGGGCCACCACCTGATGGTGGAGAAGCCGCTGGCGCAGACCCGCGCCGACTGCGAGGCGATCGTGGAGGCCGCCCGCCGCGCCGGGGTGCTGCTGGGCGTCGGCCACGTGCTGCGGCACGCCCCCTACACCCGCCTGGTGAGGTCCCTGCTGGACGCCGGGCGGATCGGCACGGTGACCGGCATCGCCCACGTCGAGCCGGTCGGCTTCTGGCACCAGGCCCACTCCTATGTCCGCGGCAACTGGCGGCGCACCGACGAGGCCGCGCCCATGCTGCTGGCCAAGTCCTGCCACGACCTGGACTGGATCCGCCACGTGGTGGGGCGCGAGCCCACCGCGGTGTCCTCGTTCGGGTCGCTGCTCCACTTCCGCCCCGAGCAGGCGCCGCCGGGGGCCGCCGAGCGCTGCACCGAGTGCCCGGTGGAGCCCGACTGCGCCTACTCCGCGCCGCGGATCTACGGCCGGTTCCTGGAGCAGGGGGCCACCGGCTGGCCGCTGGACGTGCTCACCCCCGAGCCGACCGCCGAGTCGGTGGCCGAGGCCCTGCGCACCGGCCCCTACGGCAGGTGCGTCTACCACTGCGACAACGACGTGGTGGACCGGCAGGTGGTGGCGCTGGAGTTCGAGGGCGGGGCGACCGGGACGTTCACCATGACGGCCTTCTCCCGGGCGGGCCACCGCCGCACCACGGTGTTCGGGACCGGGGGCGAGCTGCACTGCGACGGTGCGTCGGTGACCGTGGACGACTTCCTGGCCGGGACGACCGAGACGTTCAAGCCCGAGGCCGCGGACAGCGCGGGGGCGGGGCACGGCGGCGGCGACGGGGGCCTGCTCTCGGCGTTCTTCGCGGGGGTGGCCGCCGGGGACCCGGAGCTGGTGGAGACCGGCGGCGAGGACGCCCTCCGCTCGCACCTTCTGGTGTTCGCCGCCGAGCGCGCGCGCTTGGAGCGCCGGGTGGTGGAGCTGCCCGAGAGGACAGAGCAGACGGAGGAGACGGAGGGGGCATGGCACTGGTGAGGAAGGGCTCGCGGGAGATCACGGTGGACGGCCGCGCCTACCGCTGGCGGGTGCGGCACCGGCCCACCTACTACCAGGACTGCATGGGGGACCGCCTTTCCTTCGCGGTGGAGTCCGCGGACCCCCGCGGGGCCGTGCTCGTGGTGCGCACGCCGTTCCCGCACCCGAGCGCCCTGGTCCTGCGCGAGGAGCCGACCGCGGTGACGCCGGCGGGGGTGGCCCGCGCGGTGCGGGCGGCACTGGCCTCCGGCTGGGTGCCCGACCGGCCCGGGGCGCCGGTCACGGTCGACCTCCCCCCCCGGAGACCTATTCAACTAGTTGATCATTAGACTCGGGGCACCAGCCGTCCCCGCACCCCGAGGAGACCCCGCATGGCCGACTTCGCCGCCGCCACCGCGCTCACCGCGACCGCGGAACCGCCCGGCGCGCCCGCCGACGGCGCCCACCGCGTGTTCGACGCCGTCCTCGACCCGCAGTGGGCGGTCGGCGACAAGCTGCACGGCGGCTACCTGATGGCGGTCATGGGGCGCGCCGCCTGCCTCGCCTCGGCCGACGGCCACCCCGACCCGACCGCGATGGCGGCCTCATTCGTGCTCCCGCCCCGCCCCGGCCCCGCGCGCGTGCAGGTCGAGACCCTCCGCGCGGGCAAGGGCTCCACCCGCACGCGGGTGCGCCTGGAGCAGGACGGCGCCGTGTGCGTGGAGGCGCTGGCCACCAACGGGCGCCTCGGCGAGCCGGCCCCCTTCTGGTCGCGCACCGAACCGGAGCCGCTGCCCGCCGAGCACGCGTGCCCGCACTCCCCCGCGGACGTGCCCGGCTCCGGGTTCCGCGTCCCGCTGATGGAGGTGGTCGACCAGCGGATCGACCCGCAGATCGTGCAGGCCCTGGCCGGCCGCCCCTCCCTGCGCGGCCGGGTCGCCGGGTGGCAGCGGCTGGCCGGCGGCGCGGACTGGGACCCGCTGTCGCTGCTGGTCGCCCTCGACATGGTGCCGCCGGTCTCCTACGACCTCGGGCTGGCCGGGTGGGCCCCGACCGTGCAGATGAGCGCCTACGTCCGCGCCGTGCCCGCCCCCGGGCCGGTGCGGGTGGCGATGCAGGCCGAGGAGGTCTCCGGCGACCGCATGGACGTGTCGGTCCGCGTGTGGGACGCCAAGGACCGCCTGGTCGCGCAGGCGTCGCAGATCGCGGCGGTGCGCACGCCCGAGTGACGGTCGGGGCGGCTCCGGGGGCCGGACGGCCCCCGGAGCCGCCCCGACCGGACCTGGCGCCCGCTCCGGGTGATCGGCCTAGATGGAGGTGAACGAAAGGGGAACCACCATGGACTGGCCCACCGCGGCGATCATCATCGTCATCGTCCTCGCCGTGGCCTTCGTCATCGCCGCCATCGGCACCACCTACCTCGCCAGGGGGAGCAAGGACGACACGTGACCCGTCCCGCGGCGGCCGCGGGTGCCCTGCGAAGCAGGCGTAGAATGCGCGGATGCCGTACGCGACCGCCGCCGACCACTCCAAGATCCACTACGACGTGCAGGGCTCGGGCGAACCGCTGCTCCTGCTCGCCGGCCAGGCCAACGACCGGACCTGGTGGGACGGCGTACGCCCCGCCCTGAACGCGGCGTTTCGCACCGTGGCGCCGGACCATCTGGGCACCGGGGGCTCGGAGGCCCCGGAGGGGGCCGAGTACTCCACCCGCAGGTTCGCCGCCGACGCCGTCGCCGTCCTGGACGACCTGGGCGTGGAGCGCGCCCACGTGTACGGCACGTCGATGGGCGGCAAGGCGGCCCAGTGGCTGGCGGCCGACCACCCCGGGCGGGTGGGCGCGCTGGTGCTGGGCTGCACCTCGCCGGGCGGCGTGAACGCGGTGAACCCCTCCCCCGCCATCGCGCGCGCGTTGGGCTCACCCGACCGCGAAGCCGCGCTGCGCACCCTGATCGGCCTGATGTTCACGCCCGAGTGGACGGAGCGCCACCCCGGCCCCTACCGGGTGCTCGGGGACGCGGGCATGCCGCCGCACGCGCGCCGCGCCCACCTGGCGGCGAGCAGGGCGCACGACGCCTGGGAGGCCCTCGCGCGCATCACGGCGCCCACGCTCGTGCTGCACGGCAGCGACGACGCCTTCACCCCGGCGGCCAACGCGGCGCTGATCGCCGGCCGGATCCCCGGGGCACGCGTGCACCTGGTCGAGGGCGCCCGCCACGCCTACTTCGAGGAGCGGGCCGACGAGGCGGCCCGGGCGGTCCTGGACCACCTGCGGCGCCACCCCCTGGTTCAGGGCCGGTAGCCCCGGGGGTCGCCCGGCCTGCGGCTGAAGGGGCGGACCGTACCCCAGGCGGGTTCGTCGGCGGGGGCGACGCCCCTGCCCCCGGACGGGCCGCCGCCGCGGGAGGGCGCCCTGCGGGCGCGCTCCTCCTCGACGAGCCCGCGGGCGGTGCTGTCGATGCCCGCCCGCAGGGGCGTGGGCCCGTGGCGCTCCCCTTCGATGACGGCGGACGCCTGCTCGGTGATCGGGGCGTCGAACCCCTCGGCGTCCGGGCCCTCCTCCACGGTCTGCGGGGCGAGCCGCCCGCGGATCCGCCGGGGGAAGCGCCCGCGCTCGGGGTCGGCGATGCCCGCGCGGAAGTACCGCCTCGGCCCGGCGGTCCACTGCACGAGCCACCAGACGCCGAACAGGGCGCCCAGGAAGATCAGCGGTGCGAGGACCAGTGCCCATGCGGTCATCGTTCATCGCCTCCTCTCTCCCGGGGCGCTGACCGCATTCGGCGCCGCCATGCGGGGCCGCGCCGAATACGGCCGAGGGTGAGGGCCCTCTCCCGGTCAGGTGAGCCGCCCCAGGAACCCGTCGGGGCGGCGGGGGCATGGGCGGTTCCCTGTCCGGCTACCTCTGTGCGACCGGCACTTCGGTGCCCCGGCCCCGCGGTTATGGGCCCGCCGCTCAGGGCGGATCAGTCCGCTTCAGCCCGGTTCAGTCCAGGTCGACGAGGTCGGTCCTGTTCGCCCGGTTGATCGCCTGCTTCACTCGATGGGCGAATTCGGCGATCCGGTCGATCTCGTCCCACCGGCGCCGGCGCGGCAGCCCGTAGTCGGTGACCTCGGCGACGTCGTAGCCGTCGACCTCGGTCTCCTCGATCCTGAGCCCCTTGTCGCCGAAGGACTCGCGCTTGCGCTCGACCGTGGTGACCGTGCGGTAGCGGATCCAGTCGTCCCCGCTGTCGTAGACGCCGACGTCGTCGGCGCGCAGCGGGGCCGCCCGGGCGACCCGCTCCAGCTTGGGGATGACGTCGTCCTGGAGCACGAGGAGCTCGGGGACGGTCAGGGTGCGCACCCGGCCGTCGAGGTCCTCGACCTCCGCGCGCGCCCGCTGGCCGGTGCGCGAGATGCGCAGCGCGAGCTCCTCGTCCTCGGCGAGGATCGCGGCGATGCGCTCCCGGCACTCGGGGACGGTGTAGGGGCGCGCGGTGGCCTTCTCAGTGCCCGGCTCCGGCCGGTAGGCGCCGTCCCCCTCCAGGACGGAGGTCCGGTAGGAACGCCGCTCCGCACCTGCCAGGCCCAGACGGTCGATCCAGGTCTGCAGGTCCGATGCGAGCTTCTTGCGCCGGTCGAAGGCGTCGCCGAGGGTCATGTTCACGCCGGAGAACCTAGCCGCGCCCGTTCCCCGCGCGCCACCGCTTCTCCCCACGCGGCAGCGGTTCGTCCGTATCCGGCCATCGCCGCGACGAACGCCTCTGCCCTAAGGCACGGACGGCACTGACGGCGGGGGCGGGCGGAGGGGCAGGCTCGGAACCGCTCCCCTTCAGGTCCCGATTCCGAGGAGGGTCCGATGACCAGCTCTGTCAGTCGCGTCATGGCCACCGACGTGGTCTCCGTCGGCGAGGACGCCGGGTACAAGGAGGTCGTGGACGTCCTGGTGGCCCACGCCGTCAGCGCGGTGCCCGTGGTCGACGCCGAGGGCCGCGCCGTCGGAGTGGTGTCCGAGGAGGATCTGCTGCACAAGGAGGAGTTCAAGGACGAGGACGCCTCCGACGACTACTGGCCGCCGCTGCGCGCCCGGCTCCGTGCCCGGCTGGAGGGTGCGGGACTCCACGCG
Source organism: Nocardiopsis halophila DSM 44494 (assembly GCF_000341245.1). Lineage (GTDB taxonomy): Bacteria > Actinomycetota > Actinomycetes > Streptosporangiales > Streptosporangiaceae > Nocardiopsis_A > Nocardiopsis_A halophila. The sequence continues at coordinate 7,480 of NZ_ANAD01000035.1, read as the reverse complement.
CACCGCGCCTCCGACAAGGCCGCCGCCTCCACCGCCCGGGAGCTGATGTCGGCGCCGCCGGTCACCGCCTCCCCCGACACCTCGGTGGTGCGGGCCGCCCGCCTCATGGAGCGGCACGGCGTCAAGCGCCTTCCCGTCGTCGACGACCGGGGGCGCCTGGTGGGCCTGGTCACCCGCAGGGACCTGCTGCGGGTCTTCGACCGGGCCGACGGCGACATCGCCGCCCAGGTGCGCCGGGAGCTCGACGAGACCCTGGGACCCGACGCGGGCCGCGCGGTGGCGGCCTCCGTCGACGACGGCCGGGTGCGGCTGACCGGGCGGGTGAACCGGCGCAGCGACGCCGAGCTCCTGGTACGCCGGGCCGGGTCGGTCGAAGGCGTGGTCTCCGTGGACGACGCGCTGAAGTGGCGCGTGGACGACATCGTCCCACCGCACGTGCAGTGGAAGACCCCCTGACCCCGGCCGGTGCCTGAGCACCTCAGCCGAAGCGCTCGGCCCCCCGTTCGCGCGCGCGGCGGGCCGATCCCTTGAGCACCTCCACCATCTCGGGGACCGGCCGCCAGGGGCGCCTCCGGTGCACGACGTAGATCTCGCGCGCCAGGGCGCGCCTGCGCGCACCGCCGGACGCCCCCGACAGCGCGCGCGCCACCCAGCCCTCCTTCGGGGCGGCGCCGAGGATCGTGCGGGGGATCAGGCCCACGCCCACGCCCGCGCGGATGAGCGCCAGCGTCACCTCGTAGTCGCGCGTCTCGTGCGCCACGGACAGCCGCAGGCCCGCCTCCTGGGCGGCGGCCTCCAGGGCGATCCGGTTCGAGATCCCCGGGGCCCCGCAGATCCACTCCTCCTCGGCCACGTCCTCCAGGCGCGGGTCGGTGCGCCCGCCGGCCGGGTGGCCCTCGGGCAGCACGAGGAGCAGCGGGTCGACCAGGATCCGCTCGCGGTGCAGCCCGGCGGCGGCCGGCAGCGGCACCCCCGGGTAGCGGTGGGTGATGAGCAGGTCCAGGTCGCCGGAGGTGACCAGGCCGTACCCGCCGGGCGGCTCCACGTCGGACAGGGCCAGCCGCACCTCGGGGCGGGCGCGCCGGAAGGCCGCCAGGGCGCTGGGCACCAGCGTCTTGCCGGCGCTGGCGAAGGCGCCGAGGGCGAGCCGGCGCGGCGCCTCGCCGGCCGCCGCGCGCACCGCGGCCTCGGCGTCGCGCAGGTCGCCCATCACCCGCTCGCCGTAGGCGAGCAGCTCGCGGCCGGCCCCGGTCAGGCGGACCCCGTTGCGCCCGCGCTCCAGCAGCGCGCAGCCCAGTTCGCGTTCGAGCTTGGACAGCTGCTGGGAGACGGCCGGCGCCGTGAAGGACATGCGCTCGGCGGCGGCGCTGATGGAGCCGGCGTGGGCCACCTCCACCAGGACGCGCACCCGGTTGGCGTCGAGCACCGCACCACCTCCGGATCGGAGAATCCCCAGGCAGGCCCCGCCCCGACCGGCGGCCGACCGACGCAGGGCGCCCCGGGCCGCCGCTTGTGCGGGACCTGCGCGATCTTAAAGGAACGCTTAATCAAGTTAAGCAGACACAACTTCACCTTAAGGCCGCGCGGCGGCAGAGTGGAGGCCATGACACCGAGCACCGCGATCCCCGCCCACCTGCCCACCTCGGGCGACGTCCGCGCCGCGGCCGAGCGCATCGCGCCGCACGCCCGCCGCACCCCGGTGCTGACCGCGCGGGTGGACGGCCGCCCGGTCACCCTGAAGCTGGAGCACCTCCAGCTGACCGGCGCCTTCAAGCTGCGGGGGGCGCTCAACGCACTGCTGGCCGGGCCGAAGGCCGCCAGCGTGGTGACCGCCTCGGGCGGCAACCACGGGCTGGGGGTGGCCACCGCCGCCCGGCTGCTCGGCATCGAGGCGGTGGTCTACGTCCCCGAGACGGTGCCCGAGGCCAAGGCCCGGCGCCTGGAGGCCTCGGGGGCCCGGCTCGTGCGGGTCGGCGAGCACTACGCGGTGGCCGCCGGGGAGGCGGTACGCCACGCCGAGCGCGAGGGCCTGCGCTACCTGCACGCCTACGACGACCCGGACGTGGTGGCCGGGCAGGGCACCATCGGGCGGGAGGTCGCCCAGGACGCCCCGGGCTGCGACGCGGTGGTCGTCGCCGTCGGCGGCGGGGGCCTGGCCGCGGGGGTGCGCCTGGGCGCCGGGGCCCGCACGGTGGTGGCGGTGGAACCTGAGGGGTGCCAGAGCATGCACGCGGCGGTGCGCGCCGGGGAGCCGGTCGACACGCCGGTGGACTCGGTGGCCTCCTCGGCGCTGGGCGCGGCCCGGCTGGGCGAGGTCCCCTTCGAGGTCCTGCGCGCCCACCCGGTGGAGACCGCCCTGGTCAGCGACGAGGAGATCGTCGCGGCGCGGGACCGGCTGTGGGAGGAGTTCCGCATCGCGGCCGAGCCGGCGGCGGCGGTGCCCTTCGCGGCCTGGCTGGCCGGGCGGGTGCCGGCCGAGCACCCCTGCCTGGTGGTCTGCGGCGCCAACGCCGACTGGAGGCCGGCGGACTGAGGGGCCGGCCGGGCCGAGGGGGCCGTCAGTCCCCCCGATCCGCCGGGGGCGGTGTCCGGCCCCCGGCCAGCTCGGCGCGGAGCGCGCGCACCTCCTCGGTCAGCGCGTCCACTTGGGCCTGGGTCGCGGTCGCGGTCTCCTGGGCGGTGTCGATCTTCTCGACGAACCAGGAGGCCAGCGTTCCGGTGACCACGCCCAGCAGGGCGATGCCGGCGGTGAACAGCACCACCGCGATGGTCCGCCCCCACAGGGTGACCGGGTAGAAGTCCCCGTAGCCGACCGTGGTGACCGTGGTCGCCGCCCACCACAGGGCCTCGGGGAAGGTCGTGATCACGGCGTCGGGCGCCCCGCGCTCGGCGTCGAGCACCGCCAGCGCGGCGCAGAAGATCAGCAGCGCCGCGCCGACCCCCGCGTACCAGGCCACGCTGCTGCGCAGGGTCACCATCTGCGCCCGCTTGTTCATGAAGCCCAGCACCAGGATCACCTGCACCAGCCGCAGCGGGCGCAGCACCGGCAGCAGGATGACCGCCAGGTCGAACAGGTTGCGGCGGATGAAGGGGGCCTTGCGCGGCGCCAGGGACAGGCGGGCCAGGAAGTCGGCGGCGAAGAGCGCCCACACCGCCCAGACCGCCGTGTCGCACACGGCCTCCCAGGAGTCGGACAGGTCGGGGTCGATGATCGGCCAGGCGTAGGCGGCGAGGAAGACGCCCGCGGCCGCCATCAAGGGCGCGAAGGTGCGGCGCCGCCAGTTCTCCAGCCTGGTCTCGTCGGGGGGATCGGTGTCAGGCATGCCCATTCGCTTCGGTCGTCGTGCAGGTAGGCGTGGGGACGGGGCCGGGGGCGGCCCGCGAGGTGCCGGTGGCTACCCTGTCCGGGTCGCATCACGGGGAGGGGCCACATGATCCACACGGCACTGCGCAGGGCCGGCTCTGCCATCGGCCGGGCGCTCTACCGTCCGGATCTGCGCGGCCTGGAGAACATTCCCGCGAGCGGGCCGGTCCTTCTGGCATCCAACCATCTGTCGTTCTGCGACAGTGTCGCGATCCCCCTCGCGGTTCCGCGTCCGCTCCGTTTCCTCGCCAAGGCCGAGTACTTCGACGCACCCGGGCTCAAGGGGCGCGCCTCCCGCACCGCGTTCACGGCCCTCGGAGCGGTCCCCGTTCGGCGCGGCGGAGGCCGGGAGGCCGTCGACGCCTTGGATCTCGGCCTTTCGGTCCTCAAGGACGGCGGCGCCTTCGCGATCTACCCCGAGGGCACGCGCTCGCCCGATGGGCGACTGTACCGGGGGCGCACCGGGGTCGCACACCTGGCCCTGACGTCGGGCGCCCCGGTGGTCCCGGTCGCCGTGCAGGGCACCGACCGGGTCCAGCCCATCGGCGCCAAGGTGCCCAGGATCGCCCCGGTCGGCCTGAGCTTCGGCGAGCCGCTGGACTTCTCCTTCGGCTACGGGCACATGAAGACCGGCAGGGCGCGCAGGGTCGTCACCGACGAGGTGATGGACGCGATCGCCGCTCTGTCGGGCCAGGAACGGGCGGCCGGGTACAACCCGAGGTCGGCGGAGGACTGAGCAGGGCGGGGACCCGTCGGAGGGGGACGAAGGTCCCGACCCGACGGGAGCGGCGGCGGTGCCGTACCGGGGCCCCGGTGACCAGAATGGTCTCGCGGCCCCAGTCGGAGGAAAGGACCCCGCCATGAGCACGACGGACGAAGGCACAGGCTTCGGAACGGGACACGGCACCGAGCCCGCCGGGGAGCACGAGCGGCCCGGGCCCACCGGCATCGTCGTCGGTGTCGACGGCTCGCCCGGGGGCCGTGCCGCCCTGGAGTGGGCGGCCCGCGCCGCCGCCGTGCGCGGGCTCGAACTCCTCGTCCTGCACGCCCTCAACATGCCCCTGATCACGGTCCCCTTCGGCTATCCGGTGCGGATGACGCCGACCGCGGAGACCGCCGGGCGCGCCGCGCACCTCGTGCAGGCGGCCGTGTCCGGCCTGGCCGAGGCCCACCCGGGACTCGTGGTGCGCTCCCAGCTCTCCTCGTCCGACCCCGCGCACGCACTGATCGCCGCCGGGCGCACGGCCGCGATGGTGGTGGTCGGCTCGCGCGGCCTCGGCGGACTGGGATCGGTGTTCCTGGGTTCGGTGAGCATCCGGGTCGGCGCGCACGCCCACTGCCCGGTCGTGGTGGTCCCCGGGGCGGCCGACGAGCACGAGGACCGGCCGGGCCGCCGGCCGGAGCACGGCCGCGTGGTGGTGGGCGTGGACGGCTCCCGGGACTCCGACGTCGCGCTGCGCTTCGCCCTCGACCACGCCGCCCGGACCGGCGCCGAGGTGGTCGCGCTGCACGCCTGGCTCATCTCGGCGCCCATCGACACCCGCGGTCTGGCGGACGCCTCCTATGTGGTCGAGCACCGCTTCGCCGCCGAGAGCGCGTACAAGCACGTGCTCACGATGGTGGAGGCGGCGCGCACCGAGGCGACCGCCGACGTTCCGGCCCGGGCGGTGGCGGTCGAGGACCACCCCGCACACGCCCTGCTCACCGAGGGCGTCGGCGCCGACCTCATCGTCGTCGGATCGCGCGGGCGCGGCGGCTTCGCCGGCCTGCTCCTGGGCTCGGTCGGCCAGACCGTCCTGCACCACGCCGAGGTGCCGGTCGCGGTGGTGCGCCACCGGCGGACGGAGGACTCGGTGGCGGACTGACCGAGAGGACGCCGGGTGCGCGCCGCTCAGCGGGTGTCGGCGCGCACCACGGCGGTGGGGACGGTGCCGTGGGTCAGCAGCGACTGGCTGACCGACCCCAGCAGCATTCCCTTGAAGCCTCCGAGCCCCCGGCTTCCCACCACGAGCACGTCGGCGTTCTCCGAGGCGTCGATCAGGACCCGGGCCGGATGCCCCGGAACCGCCGACTCCTCCACCTCCACCTGCGGGTAGCGCTCGCGCAGCCCCGCCAGCGACTCGGAGAGCATGCGGCGCGCCTCCGCTGCGGCCGCCTCGAACTCCGCGGCCTCGGAGCCGCGGTGCAGCGGGGTCTCCGACCCGCCGAAGCGCCCGTGGGAGAAGGAGCCGTGGGCGGTGAGCGCGCGCAGGGCCGCGCCCCGGGCGCCCCCCGCCGCGAACGCCCACTCCGCGGCGGCGGCCGCGGCCTGCGAGCCGTCGACACCGAGGACCACGCGCCCGGTCGGCGGCTCGGGCTCGCGGTCGGGGACCACCACGACCGGGCAGCGGGCCGAGGCGGCCAGCTCCACCCCGGTCGATCCCAGCATCAGCGAGCCCAGCCTGCTCAGCCCGCGCGAGCCGATCACGGCGAGTTCGGCGCGGGCCGCCTCGGTGAGCAGCACGGGCGCGGCGTCGCCCACTTTGAAGTCCGCCTCGGTCCGCAGGCCCGGGACACGCTCCTCGGCCCGCACCCGCGCCTCCTCGACGATGCTGCGGGCCAGGTCGTCGACGGAGAAGTTCGGGATGCCCGCCGGCACCCGGTGGTACAGCGGCCAGTCGAAGGCGTAGACGATGCGCAGGCGCCGCCCGCGCAGCCGCGCCTCGTCGGCAGCCCAGTCCAGGGCCCGCAGGCTCGCCTCGGTCCCGTCGACCGCCGCCGTCACCGGTGCTTCCGGCCGCTCGTTCATCGCCGCCCCCAACGCTGGCCTCGACTGTGCAGGAGCAACGCTACGGAGCCGGGCCGGGGCCGCGGCAGCGACGAAGGTTCGTCATGGACGGGACTTTGCGACCGCCCAGGGCGTCAGTCCGGACGCCGGCGGCGGGGCTCTTGGGACTTCAGGCGGGCGGCGTAGACGGCGGCCTGGGTGCGGCGCTGCATGGCCAGCTCGGACAGGATGCCGGAGACGTAGTTCTTCACGGTCTTCTCGGACAGGAAGATGCTCTCGCCGATCCGGCGGTTGGTCATGCCCTCGCCGATCAGCTCGAAGACGCGGCGCTCCTGGTCCGACAGGACGGCGAGGGGGTCCTCGCGCTCGGCCTCCTCGCGGATGCGCCGCAGGAGCCGGGCGGTGCTGCGGTGGTCGAGCAGGGAGTCGCCCCCGGCCACGGTCCGGATGGCGCCGACGAGGTCGCTGCCGTGGATCTGTTTGAGCACGTACCCGGCGGCGCCTGCCATCACCGAGTCGTAGAGCGCGTCGTCGTCGGCGTAGGAGGTCAGCATGAGGCAGGCCAGATCGGGCAGGCGGGAGCGCAGCTCGCGGCAGACCCCGACGCCGTCGCCGTCGGGCAGGCGCACGTCGAGCAGCGCCACGTCCGGCTCGACCGCGGGGATCCGTGCGAGCGCCCCGGCCGCGTCCGCGGCCTCGCCCACCACCTCGATGTCGGACTCGCCCCCGATCAGCGCCCCGACACCGCGCCGGACGATGTCGTGGTCGTCGACCAGGAAGACTCTGATCGCACGCTCGCCGCCCGCCATGACACGCCCCCTCGATCGGCTGCGCCGTGACCGAGCCTACTCCCCGCCGTCCGGGCCCCACATCCGGCGGGCGTCCGAGCGGCGCCAGAGTGCCTTGTCGGTCTCCACGGCGACGTATGCGGCGGCGCCGACGGCCAGCACCAGCGCCCAGGTGCTCCCGGCGACGGGCGCCGTGTGGAAGAGGGCGTTCATGACCGGGGTATAGGTGAACAGCAGCTGCAGCACCGCCATGACGGTGATCCCCGCCCACACCCACCGGTTGGGCCCCTGCGGGCGCAGCCGTTCCAGGGAGCGGCAGCTGATCAGGTAGGCGGCCTCGACGACGACGAACACGTTGACCGCCGCCGTGCGCGCCTCCTCGACCGGGGCGCCGCCCGCCAGTGCGTGGTGGAAGACGCCGAAGGCTCCGGCGACGAGGATGAGGGAGACCAGCACGATGCGGCGCACCAGGTCGCGGCTGAGGACGGGCGCGCGGGGCCGCCGCGGAGGGCGCCGCATGGTCTCCGGCGAGCGGGGCTCGAAGGCCAGGGTGAGGCCGAG